>JANYHV010000295.1 GCA_025362195.1 Fimbriiglobus sp.
ACCGCTTCGCCGAGGCGACGCGGCTCATTTACGAGTTCACCTGGAGCGAGTTCTGCGACTGGTACCTCGAAATGGCCAAGTCGCGCCGCAGCGACCCCGTCGGCCAGCGGGTCCTCGTCGGCGTCCTCGACGGCATCTTGCAGCTCGCCCACCCGATCATGCCGTTCGTGACGGAATCGCTGTGGACCGCGCTGAACGAGGCGGCCCCGGTCCGCGGGCTGGCGGCCCCGATGCCGCGGCTCGAAAACGTCTGCATGGTCGAGTGGCCGCACTACCCGGCGGAGTTCACCGCCCCGGAGACCGAGGCCGAGATCGGCCGGATGCAGGAACTGATCCGAGCCATCCGCGAGGTGCGCAACCGCTACCAGCTCGACCCGAAGTCGAAGGTCGAAGTGGTCATGACGGCGGCCCACGCCGCGCCGTTCGAGACGTTGCTGCCGTTCATCGGGGACATGGCCGGGCTGACCGGCATCACGCAGACCGACGCGCCGACGAAGCCGAAGCAGTCGGCGTCGATCGTCCACGCCGACTTCGAGGCGCGGGTGCTGCTCGAAGGGCTGATCGACCCGGCGACCGAGTCGAAGCGGCTCGACAAGCAGATCGCCGAGGCCCGCAAACAGGCGGCGGCCCTGCAAGGCAAGCTGTCGAACGCGAGCTACGTCAAGAACGCTCCGCCCGAAGTGGTGCAGGAGTCGCGCGAGAAGGTCGCCGAGTTGACGCGCCAGGCCGAGACGCTCGAAGAGAACCTGCGCGATTTGAGCGAGAGTTAAGTCTTGTTAGCCCGACGCGCGAGCGAGGGACGCGCGATGACAGCACCCGTGGCGGCTTAAGCACTCCACCGGCGCTGTCATCGCGCGTCCCTCGCTCGCGCGTCGGGCTAACAAGACCGGGGGAACACGGCCCGCGGCCGCAGGCGGACGCCGTCGGCTTCGCCCAGGGCGTGCAGGGTCTCGCCGACGAACACGGCGACGCGGCCGACGAGCGTGCTGGCCAGCGTTTGCCCCTGGAAGAGCGCCTTGCCCTCGGCTTCGCTGACGCGGACCGCCGGCAACTCGCGGACCCCGTCGGCCATCGGCCGCAGGCTCGCGGTCAGCGCCGCCAGGTTGGCGTCCACGCTCACGCCCTGCTCCACCGCGAACGGGCCGACGTGGGTGCGGCGCAGCACGGTGACGTAGCCGCCGCAGCCGAGACTCGTGCCCAAATCGCGGGCGATACTGCGGATGTACGTGCCCTTGCCGCACTCGACGGCGAGTTCGACGTGCGGCCACTCGTACCCGGTCACGGCGATCGATTTGACGTGAACTTCGCGGGGCTTGACGGGCACCGCTTCGCCCTTTCGGGCCAGGTCGTGGGCACGCCGGCCGTCGATCTTCAACGCCGACACCTGCGGCGGCACCTGCTCGACGACGCCGACGAGCTTTCCACACGCCGCCTCGACTTGCTCGCGCGTCGGGACTGGAGCGTCGGGGGTTTCGGTGACCTCGCCGTCGGCGTCGTCGCTGGTGCTCGTCGCCCCGAGGCGAACTGTCGCCGTGTACCCCTTGCCCATCGCCTGCACGTCGTCGGCCAGCCGCGTCGCCTGGCCGACGCAGACGACGAGGACGCCGGTCGCCAGCGGGTCGAGGGTGCCGGTGTGCCCGAGTTTGGTGCCGCGCGGCAGGGTGCGCTCGACGTAGTTGACCGCGTCGCGCGAGGTCATGCCGGCGGGCTTGTCGATCACGAGCAGTCCGTTCATCGTCGCGCACTTCCCGGTACGGGGTCGTAAGTTGTCCGCACGTCCCGACCCCACGAGGCCCCGTGCGTGACCCCGCGAACCTTCGTCATTTATAACCCCGCCGCCGGCCGCGGGAAGGCGGTTCGCTTGCTCGCCGCGGCGCGGGCCTGGTTGCCGGCGTTCGACGAGCGGGCCACGGCCGGGCCGGGGCACGCCGTCGAACTCGCCGGGCGAGCGGCGCGCGAAGGCTACGACCGCGTCGTCGCGGCCGGGGGCGACGGCACCGCCCACGAAGTCGCCAACGGGCTGGTGCAGAGTGGCATCGACGCCCTGTTCTCGACGTGGCCCCTCGGCTCGTCGAACGACTACGCCCGGACGACGGGCCTGAGCGACTGGTGGAAGCGCCGCGGCGATGGCGTCGCCCTGGGGGAAATCCGGGCCGACGTCGGCGAGGTGACCGCGGGCGAATGGTCGCGGTACTTCGTGAACGGTTCCGGCGTCGGCTTCAACGGCATGGTCACGGTCGAAGCGCACCGCATCGGCTGGCTCCGCGGGGCACCGCTGTATACGCTGGCGTTGCTGCGGGCGATGCGGAAGCACTACGCCACGCCGGTCTACCGGGTGACACTGGACGGGGTCGTGGAGGCGACGCGGACCCTGTCGCTGTCGGTGAACCTGGGGCAGCGCGAGGGGGGCTTCCCGGTGACGTGGGGGGCGAGGCTCGACGACGGCCTGTTCGACACGTTCCACCCCGGCGCATTGAGGCGCTGGGAACTCGTCCGCTACCTGCCGGCGCTAATGTCCGGTCGCTTGCCGAAAAGCCACCCGCAGATGCGAACCGGGAGGTGTCGGGCGGCGGCGGTCGAAGGCGACTCGCCGCTGTGCGTTCACGCCGACGGGGAACTCGTGTGCGTCCCGTCGGACGGCGTCGGCCGGGTGAGTTGGAACCTCCACCCGGCGCGCCTGCGGGTCGAGGTCTGCCCGGCGTACCGTTACGCCGGCTGACCCCTCATCGACCTAGTTCTGCGGAATCTCGATCTTGCACCAGCCGAGATCGACGAGTGTGGCGTTCGACGTGTCGTTGGTGAAGTACTTCGGGTCGAGGCTGTAGATCACGAAGCGGCCGTGCTTCTCGGCCTGGACGAGGCGGGCGGTCCGCAGCACGCCGAGGTGGTGCGACACGTTGACGATTTCGACCTTGAGCATGTCCGCGAGTTGCGTGACGTTCTTCGACCCGGTGCGGAGGCAGTCGATGATCCGAATGCGGTTCGGCTCGGCGATGGCCTGGAGCAGGTCGGCACAGTCTTTGGCTTGATGCGTGTCCGTCATGAGCGTAGTCCCCAACTGGTGAAAGAAGAATCCTGAGACGCCATGGACCGAGCAGTTATTGCTTTGCATGACTCAGATACTGGCGGATATTGAGAGCGGCACGCAATGCAATGCTCATCTATATATCGAGCAACAGACTTTTTATCAAGACGTTTTGGAGTACCGAAACTGAGATTCGACAAAAAACTACCCAGAATTCATGCCTGGGTATGAAATTATCGCCCACGCAGTGATTTTCAGCCCCTTTTTCGACCGTTCCAATGGCCTGAGAAGGCACTTTTCTTTCGGAATTTCGATGAAGGGACGGTAATTTTTCGCCGAAAATGTGGCTCGCCTGACATCTCTTATAAAAGATGACCGGCCAGTCCTACGGTGCTTGACCCACTATGGATACAGAGAGATGGTTGGACCTATCGCTGGAAAAATGTTTGTTTTGGACGATTTGGCAGGAGTCAAAAATGATCGGCGGAACGCAACGGCGTGCGAATCACGACCCGCGGCGCTGCTTGTAAATCTCGCTCGCCCGCCGGAGGATGTTCTGCTCCTCGCCCGTCAGGCTGTCCCGGCCGCTCCGGGAAACCTTCTCCAGCACCTGGTCGAGTTTGGCTTCGAGCTGCTCGTCCACGGAGGCCGCGGCCGGCACCGCCGGGGCGGATCGGGTGTCCGTCGCCAGGATGTCCCGGGCGGCCCGGTCGGTCGCCGCGTCTCGGTCCGGCGGCGATTCGGCCGGCGACCGGAACAGCTTCAGCGACGATTTCCGGCGAGTCGCGGTCACGCCGAACAGGCGGTCGAGGCGGAGGACGCGGGCGATCGGCACGTTCGACTTGAAGTACGCCAGCGCCCAGACGGCGGCGGCCGGGTAGGCGACTTTGCCGGACATGGCGAACCCGCCGCCGAACTCGCCGAGGACCTCGAACCCGACGACGGCCGCGGCGAGGACCGCCGCCGGCATGGTCACGATGAACAAGATTTTCAGGTGCGGATAGCGACAGACGTGCAGGACGAGGACGGCGGCGAGGAGCGGGCCGCTGCCGTAGGTGTGCAGGCCGGCCTCGAACCCGGTCAGCGCGGCCGCGGCGAGTTTGACGAGGGAGACGACGAGCGTCGTGGCGACCAGAAAGGTCGCGTACTCGACGGTCCCGAGGGCCGCTTCGACGCGGCGACCGAAGTAGTAGAACGCCCAGATCGCCAGGCCGACGAGCAGCAAGCCGTCGCGGCCGTGGACGACGTACGGGGTGACCAGCCGCCAGACCTCGCCGCCGGCGACCTCGTCGGGGCGGAAGTCGAACGCCGGGAGCAGGCGGTCGGGCCGGTTCCGCTCCGGGTTCGACCCCAGGACTTGCATCACGAAGACGACGCCCACCAGCACCATCAGGGCGTAGGTCACCCGGAGGTTGACCGTGCCGGCCCACCAGGTCGGCTCGTCTTCGCGGTAGTAGTCCCGGTCTTGAATCCCCATCGGCGGGCCCAGGCGAGGATGGAGGTCGTCTCCATCATAGTATCACAGCCGCGCGGCGGGGGACACGCGGCCCGGGCGTTTCGACCCGACCGGCGGGGTCGGCGGTCTACTTGATCAGTTCCATCCCGGCCCGCTCGGCCGCCGCGTGCAGGTCGGCCAGGGACTTGGTGACGACCTTCACGCCGGTGACCACGTCCGCCCCGAGGGGCTTGCCGCGGTCGGACCCGCTCTGGAACAGCGACTGGAGCATGTCCATGAACTCGACGCCCTCGTAGGCGTTCGGCAGCCGGCTGAGGGCGGCCGTCAGCGCCTTCCAGTCCTTCAAGTGCTGGGTGAACGCCGCGCGGAACTGGAGCGGGCAGCCGGCCACGTCCTGCTTGGCCATCGCCTCGGCGTACCCGGCGAACGCCTTCGTGACGTCCGCCGGCGACGACTCGGCGGTGAGCGGCTCGAACCGCGAGTTGAACTCGGTCCGGTTGACTTCCATCAGGGCCTGGATGGCGGCCTGTTCGGCCGTCGGCGTGGCGTCGGACTTCGGCCGGACCAGTTTCTCGGTAACGAACGGCTTGACGACGGCGACGCTCGGCTTGTCGTCGCCGGAGCCGCTGCAACCGGTCAAGGCCCCGAGCAGGGCCGTCGCACAAACGAGGGTGGGGAATGAACGCCGCATGGGGGTGGGTCTCAAGGGGTGCGCGAGTGCCTCACCCCGACCTTAGAACACAACTCCCCGCGGAGAAAGTCGGTCCGGCCCCGCCGCCCCGACTTTCTCCGCGGGCGGGCGGCGGAACGGGTCAATTGCCGTCGGACTTCATGTGGCAATTCTTGTACTTCTTGCCGCTGCCGCAGTGGCACGGGTCGTTGCGGCCGACCTTCTTGCCGACGTTGCGGATCGTCTCGGGCTTCTTGACCTCGCCGGCGTTGGTCGCCTGGGTGCCGGCCTCGGTCTGGGCGGCCTGCGCGGACCGGGCCTGCATGGCGCTCACGGCCTGCTGCTGCTGGGCGCGGGCCCCGGCGTACAGCGCCGTCTGGACCTCCTCGTCGGCGATGTCCTCGATGCGGAAGATGCTCTCCCCGACCTTGTCCCGGATGCCCTCCCACATCGTGTCGAACATCTTCATGCCCTCGCGCTTGAAGATGATCTTCGGGTCTTCCTGGGCGTGCGAGTTGAGCTGCACGACGCTCCGCAGGTGGTCCATCGTCAGCAGGTGGGCCTTCCACGAGCTGTCGATGATGTCCAGGACCAGTCGCCGCTCGACGTGGTGCATCTCCGGGCGGTACTTGGCGTCGTAGGCGTTCAACAGGGCGTCGGTCGCGGCCGCCGCGGTCACGCCGGTCAGGGCCGCCGGCTCGACGTCGAGGCGGAGGTCGGCCTTGGCCCAGTCGACGAGTTCCTTGGCGTCCGCCGCCTCGGCCAGGCTCGACCCGCTCAACGCCTCGGCCACCCGCGCCGCGATCTCGGCGTAATCGGCCTTGGGGAACTGCTTGCCGCTGTGGTCGAGGACCAGGGCTTCGATCTTGCCCTTGCCCTCGGTGCGGACGATCTCCTCGGTCAGCGTCTCCTCGACGCCGGGGAAGCGGGTGCCGAGCCAGCGGAACAGGCCTTCGCGGTCCGGGCGGCGCTCGCCGGCCTTGCTCTTGTCCGGCAGGTAGCTCGACAGGCCGACGTGGACGGGGAACTGCACGTCCTTGGCCCGGTACGTCTCGCGGACCTTCTGCCGCAGCAGCCCGAGCAGGTCCGGGCCGTCCTTCTCCATCGCGTCGGTCAGGTTGAGTTTGATGCCGAACTGCTGCCGCGCCCAGTCGCACATGCTCTCGGCCGAGTACGTCTTGGCCAGGTAGCGCTCGCCGGCGGCCAGTTCGACCGACAGGATCGCCTTGTCCGCCTCGGCGATGAGGTACGTGTCCAGTTCCTCGCGGGGCACCTTCTTCAAGTCCCGGTCGGTCAGCTTGAGGCCGTACCGGGTGTTGATCGCGCGGGTGAGTTCCTGCCACTTCCAGTCGCGCGGGTCGTCGTTCGGGTTCAGGCTCTCTTCGAGGGCTTCGGACACGAACACCGGGGTGGCCTGGCTGGCGCGGTCCTGGGCGATCTTGACCGCCTCGGGGAAGGCGACGCCGCGGAAGTCCGACGGGTCGGCCTCGATGCCCATCTCCTCGGACACGTAGGCGGCGAAGCTGGCCGCGCCGTAGTCCTCGGCCCCGTACCGCTTGACCGCGTCGATCAGTTGCAGGTCGAGCATGTCCAGGAGCATCGCCCGCGGGTTGCGGCCGTCGAGGATCGACTGCCGCGCGCCGTAGGTCCGCTTCCGCTGGTGGTCCATCACCTCGTCGTACTCGAGCAGGCTCTTGCGCTGCTCGAAGTGGTACTCCTCGACTTTGCGCTGGGCGTTCTGAATCTGCTTGGTGAGCATGTTGCTCTCCAGCGCCTCGCCGTCCTGCATCCCGAGCCACGGGTTGTTCATGAGCCGCTGCAGGCGTTCGCCGCCGAACAGGCGCATCAGTTCGTCTTCGAGCGACAGGTAGAACTTGCTCGACCCGGGGTCGCCCTGCCGGCCGGCGCGGCCGCGGAGTTGGTTATCGACGCGGCGGGACTCGTGCCGCTCGGTGCCGACGATGTGCAGCCCGCCCATCTCGGCGACCTTGCGGCCCTGCTCCTTCATCTTCTCCCGGGACTCGATGTCATCGACCGTCTGCTTCCAGAGTTCGTCGGGGACTTCGAGGCGGGTCGGGAAGGCGAGCCGGCCGTCGGCGTCGGTGGCCAGCTTGAGCCGCGCCCAGGCCAGCGTCTCGGCGTTGCCGCCGAGGATGATGTCGGTCCCCCGGCCGGCCATGTTCGTGCTGATCGTGACCGCCCCGAGCCGCCCGGCCTGGGCGACGATCTCGGACTCCCGGGCGACGTTCTCGGGCTTGGCGTTGAGGAGTTCGTGCTTGACGCCGCGCCGCTTCAACATCGTCGAGAGGTGCTCGGACTTCTTCACGTCGGTCGTGCCGATGAGGATCGGCCGGCCGCTCTTGGCCACCTCGACGACCTCGCCCAGGACCGCGTCCCACTTCTCCTTCTGCGTCTTGTAAATCAGGTCGGGCGAGTTGACCCGCCGCAGCGGCCGGTGCGTCGGCACGGCGACCACGTCGAGCTTGTAGATCTTCCAGAACTCGTTCGCCTCGGTCATGGCCGTCCCGGTCATGCCGGACAGCTTGCCGTACAGTTTGAAAAAGTTCTGCAGGGTGACCGTGGCCAGGGTCTGCGTTTCTTGCTTGATCTGCACGCCGTCGCGCTTGTGCTTGGCCTCGATCGACTGGTGCAGGCCGTCCGACCACTGCCGTCCGAACATCGCCCGGCCGGTGGACTCGTCGATGATGATGATGCCGAGTTGGTTGTTCTCGCGCGGGTCGGCGGCGACCATGTAGTGCCGGTCGCGGTGGTACTGGTGGTGCGCCTTCAGTGCGTTGTCGATGAGGTGCGGCCACTCCATGTTCCCGGCCGTGTAGAACGACTCCACGTCGGCCAGTTTCTCGGCCTCGCGGACGCCCAGGTCGGTCAGGTGGCAGGTCCGCTCCTTCTCCTTGACCTCGAAGTAGACGCCCTTCTGAGGCGGGTTCTGCGGGTCCACCTTGACGCCGTCCAGCGGCATCAGCACCGGCAGGTCGTCCCCCTCGGTGCCCTGCAACTGCATCTCGCCCCGGGCCTTGATCTCCCGCCGCGCGGCCCGCTCGATCTCGGTCAGCTTGCGGGCGATGTCGTCGGCCTTCTCGTACTGCTTGGGGTCGCTGAACGAGCTGCCCGAGATGATGAGCGGGGTGCGGGCCTCGTCGATGAGGATGTTGTCCACCTCGTCGATGATGGCGTAACTCAGCGGCACCCGCTGGCACTGGCGGTAGTGCGGGTGGAAGTTCTCGTCGTCGAACCGGGCCGCCTTCATGTTGTCGCGGAGGTGGTCGAAGCCGAACTCGCTGGACGTGCCGTAGGTGATGTCGCACTCGTAGGCGTGCCGCTTGGTCTCGCTGTCCTGGTCGGACTGGATGTACGCCGCACTCACGCCCAGGGCGTTGTAAATCGGCAGCATCCACTCGCAGTCGCGCCTAGCCAGGTAGTCGTTCACGGTGATGACGTGGACGCCCTTCTTCGTGATCGCGTTCAGGTACGCCGGGAGCGTGGCGACGAGCGTCTTGCCCTCGCCGGTGACCATCTCGGCGATGTTGCCGCCGTGCAGGATCGCCCCGCCGACGATCTGCGTGTCGTAGTGCCGCATCGACTTCGACCGGTGCGCCGCCTCCCGGCACGCGGCGAACGCCTCGGGCATCAGGCTTTCCAGCGTCTCGCCCTTCGTCAGCCGCTCGCGGTAGCCGACGGTCAGGCCGCGCAGGTCGTCGTCGGACAGGGCCTTCATCGCCGCTTCGAGGGCGTTGGTGCGCTCGAGGATCGAGCCGGGGATGATCGTGTGCGTGTCGGCGTTCTTGGTGCGGACGTAGCCGACCTGGCGGACGGCCCGGTCGTTGGCCGTGCCGAACAGCCGGGTGACGAAGCCGATGCTGCCTTCGACGAAGCCGTTGAACTTGTCGCCGATCTTGTCCCAGACGGTGGCGTCCATCACGGGGCGGGCGTCAGCGGTCGTGGACATGCGAAAAACCTCGGGGGCGCGGGCCGAACTCGGAAGACTACTCTAAGACGGGCGCAAATCACGGTCAATACAGACCGCCCAACCCTCACCGTTGACCGGACGCCGTCGGGCTGGCTTCTCGCCCCCCGAGTGCGTACCCTGGCCCTCACTGGAGTGACCGAATCCCGAGGGCGAAACGATGTTTCTGGGCATGCGGACCGTGACGTACACAACCCCCGACCTGGCCGCCGGCAAGGCATGGTACACCAGTGTGCTGGGGCACGACCCGTACTTCGACGAGCCGTACTACGTCGGGTTCAACGTCGCCGGGTACGAGTTGGGCCTGATCCCGGACGGCGACGGCGGGTCCGGCGGGACCACCTTCTTCTGGGGCGTGGACGAGATCGAGACGGCCGTCGAGCGGCTGACCAACCTGGGCGCGACGCCGACGCAAGCCCCGACCGATGTCGGCGGCGGCATCCGCGTGGCGACCGTCACCGACCCCTTCGGCAACGTCCTGGGCGTGATCGAAAACCCGCACTTCGTGCAAGCGACGGCGGGGTGAGGCGAAGGACAAGTCCGCGTCGCGGAAGACATGCTGTGGCTGGACGGGGGTGGGAGTCTCCGCCGCAGGCGACTGTTAGCCCGACGCGCTAGCGAGGGACGCGCGGTCGTTGACGGTGTTCGGGGTCGTGGGCCGTGCGGTCATTGACGGCCACATTGCCCTCGACCGCTCGACCCTCGCTAGCGCGTCGGGCTAACAGTCGCCTGCGGCGGAGCCGAAACCTTTGGCGTTCGACCGGATCAACGACAAGCGACGTTCACTCGAACCCGGCGCGCCGGGAGTGCGACCGCCCGGGTCACTTCGGGAGGCCGGTTTGGATCGACCGGAGGGTGGCGAGGGCGTCCCGGTCGGCCTGGTGCTTCTTCACGCTCGCCTCGTAGGAGGCCGTGGGTTTGGTAACCACCAGCGATTGCGGCGACCCCTTCCGGTCGGTCACACAGGTGACGTCGCAGCGGCTGCCCCGGATCGCGCTTTCGAGGTGCTGGCGGCGTTCCTGCCGGACCCGGAAGCGGTGCGTTTTCTCGCGCGGGTCCTGGAGGAACGTGCCGAGGTCGGTACACTCCGCACACTTGCACTTCAAGTTCGCGTCCCGGCGGTGGTCGGTCGGCGCGACCGGCTCGGCGGCCGTCAGCGCCGTCAACTGCTCGCAACACGCGGCCAACCAGGACGAGACCGCCGCGGAGGGCGTCTTGAGGTGCGCCTTGAGCCACGATTGCAGGCTCGTCAGGGCCGCGACGTGATCGGGCAACGGGTACAACTGCGGGGCGGCCAGGGCGTGGACCACGACCCGCGCCAACAGATCGAGCTGGTCGGTCACGATCAGCGACCGGGCCAGCCGGGCGAGCAACTCCGGGCGGTTCGGCAGGACGAGCGGCCAGTTCTTCGAGTGGTCCTGCCCATCAATGGCGACGACGGCCACGACGACTTCGACGCCGAGGAGCTTGCAGAGCGCGAGGCGGTCGCCGGTCGGCGGGGTATCGATCGAACAGAGCCGCTCGAACAGGCGGACGTTGCGGCCGAGGGATTCGGCGGTGGGTGCCCCGAAAATCGCGTCCAGGGTCGGCGTGTAGGCCGCCCACCCGTGCCGGTCGCAGGCCGCAATGATGCCGTCGTCGGGTTCGACCGCCACGTCGCGGGCCACGATTTCGGCGAAGAAGCGGCCGGTCAACCGGGGGTCGTCGAGGACGGCGAGCGCCGCCATCAGGGCCGCCCCGGCCGCCGGACCTTGCGCCACCGTCAGGCCGCGCCACCGGCCGAGGACGGCGTCCGCGAACGCCGTCGCCTGGGCCTTGAGGGCGGCCTTGTCCGCCCGCCCGGCCTTCGCCCACCGCTCGGTCAAGTCCCGAAGGCCGGCGGCGGCGTCGGCGAGGCCGCTGTCGCACAAGACCTCGAAGTGGTGCGCGGCCGGCCACAGGAAGACCGCGGCGTGGCGGTACCAGCGGGTCAGGGTCAACCCCTCATTGCCGGTGTACCCGTCCACGTCTTGCTGGGGTTTGCCGGTCGTCAGCGCTTCCGGCGGGACGATTTCCTCCGCTTCGACCTCCATCCGTCCGAAGGTCAACGGCTTGCCGTCGGGGTCGCTCCACGCCTCTGCGGTCAGGGTCGAGTCGATGACTTCCCCCATCTCGTAGTCGTCGGGGTCGTTCGACTCTTCGTCGCCCCAGGACCGCCGGCGGCGGGCCCGCGGGGCGGACGATTCTTCGGCCGTGCCGGACTCTTCGAGCGTGAGCAGGGCGAGGGACGCGACGCACCCGGCCCGCCCGGCGGCCTCGGCGAGGACCCGGGCCTTCGCGCGATCGACCCCCTTCAAGGCGTCCCAGGTCAGGCCGTCTTGCGTGTACTGGTGGTCGAGCGGGACGGCCAGTTTGCGAGGGTCGGTCGCGGACCAGGCGCGGAGGACCGCCGCGACCTCGCCGACGCGCTCGGCCGTGCGCGGGGCGGCGACGGCCGACTTCGATTTGGCCAGCGTCAGGTTGTACACGAGGCCGAGGCGGTGGCCCGTCTGGAGCGGCCGGACTTCGTGCTCGCAGTCGGCGTAGAAGGCGGCGAAGTGCGTGTGGAACGGGTTCCGGTCCGGGCCGGCGAAATCGACCACCCGCTCCTGCCCGTCGTGCCGGACGACGAGTTCCCCGCCCGCGAACGCCGACGGCAGCACGACGACCAGGGTCGCCACCATGCGGTCGAGCTTTTCGCCGTCCCGGTGCGGCAAGAAGAAGCTGCCCGGCTCGTACAGCAAGAGGGTGTACAGGTGGCTGCGAAGTTCTTGCCCGTCCAGCCCCAATTCGCGTTGCACGGTCGCCACGGTCGCGGCCACGAACGCCGGCCAGTCGGGGTTGGTGAGCGCGAAGTGCGCCGGTTCGACCTGCCAGACGCGGCGGACGGTGGCATCGACGACGGTCTGCTCGCCCTTGCCGTAAGGGGCCTGCCGGCAGTGCTTCTTGAGTTCGGTCGCCTGACCCGCGGACAGCGGCAGGCCGATCGGCCCCAGCCCGGCGACTTCCAGCCCGGGCAGCGGCGCGGGGCCGCCCCCGGTGACGCAGAACGAGCCGGGCCGGTCGATCGTCGTCAAAATCTGGTGCAGCATTTCCGCGACGGTCCGACCCATTCCGACTCCCAAGTTCGGGGCACCGCGTCCGCGGCCGGCGTTGGAAGTGGTGTTGTCGCCGCCCGGTCCGTGACCGTCCGGGAGAAAACGCCAATTCCGCCGACGGGCGCACCGAACCGCCCGGATTAGAAGTCGGAGGCGATGCCGACGCCGGTCCACTTCTCGCGGTCGTACACGAACTGGCCGAACGGCGACCGGCCTTCGGAGTGCTCGACGAAGACGCGCAGGTTGGCCAGCCGCTGGTACGGGTTCCGCCACAGCCAGCCGACCTGGACCAGGCCGTCCGGGTTGTACTGGACTTCGCCCCGGGCGGTGACGTGGGCGGCGATGTACGGGGCACCGCTGAACCCGGTCGGGTACGGGCAGACGTACTGAAAGCCGGCGTCGAAGCGGCCGCGCTTGGGGTCGCCGAGCAGGCTCTGGCGGAAGGCGTAAGACGCCTGGCCGTAGACGCGCAAGGAGTTGAAGTCCCGGGACAGCCCGAGCACGATTTCGTCCTTGGCGTAGCGGATCGGCAGCCGGCCGGTGTTGACGACGTACGAGTCGCCGAGGTGGCTGCTGGTGTGCTCGTAGGAAATCTTGCCCCGCCAGTCGCCGCGCTGGAAGGTGAGCGGGACGCCGTACCGGTAGTCCTGGGCGATCAGGTCGTTCGGCGACAGCCGGGACATGACCACGGCGAAGGCGTCGAGCTGGAAGGCCAGGTCGCGGCCGGGGGTATCGACGCGCACCAGCCCGACCGTGCCGCCGATGCTGGTGTCGAGCGTCTTCGAGTTGGCGTAGTTGTTGAAGTTCGTGCCGAGGGCCTGGAAGCGCGGGGCGCGCTTCTCGCCGAGGGGGCTTTCCCAGAGCAGCGATTGCGGGAAGCCGGTGATGCGGTAGTCGTTCCACGTACACACGCGGAACAGGCGGCGGGCGGCGACCTCGCGGTTGAAGTCGTCTCCGAGACTCCCCGGCAGCGGCCGCAAGCCTTCGGCGTCGGGCACGGCGTCGGCGTGCGGCACCTGGTACCCGGAGAAGGCCGACGGCGGCGCTTCCAGGACCGGCGGCGCGACCGGGACCGAGGTCGCTTCGAGCGGCGACCACTGCGGCCGGGGGCTGACCGTGCCCGGCCAGCCGTGCGAGCCGGGGCCGGTCGATTGCGGGTCGGGCGCGGGGGCCGTGATCGGCCGGTCGAAGAACGCCGGGGCTGGCACCGGCGACTGGGCGGCCCCGGGTGCCCCGAGCGCGACCACGACCGCCGCCGGGCCGAGCCAACGTAACCACCGTCGCACCATGACACCGCCTCCTGACCCGGGGGCGACGCCGCGAGTCAAAAGACCCGACGACGCCACCTCGGAGTTATCGGCGGCCGGCACGACCGTTCTACACGGAATCCCCGGCAAACCTTGCCCAGATTCGAGCGGAGCGGGACGAGCCACTTGACGCGAAAGTTGGGATCACGCCTGCGGAATAAATTCGTTATACTGTAACGGCATGACGAAGCCTTACGACACCGCATTCAGCCGCCTCATTGACGACCACCTCGACGATTGGGCGGCCTACCTGGCGGGGCGTCTCGGGGTGCCGGCCGGCCCGGCGACGGCGGTCGAGACCGACGTGTCGAGCAACTTGCAAGCTGACCGGCTGATCCGCGTCGCCGGACCTCAACCGGCCCTCATTCACGTCGAACTCGAGTCGTCGAGTCGCCTCGGCATTCCCAATCGGCTGCTGAATTACAACGTCGCCGCGTGGCGCACCAACGGCGAGCCGGTTCGGTCCGTCGTCATGCTCCTGCGGCCCTCGGCGCGGGCGAGCGACCAGACAGGCCGACTGACGCTGTCGCACGGCGGGGTTCCTTACCTGACCTTCGACTACGTCGAGATCCGCCTGTGGGAGGAGTCGCCCGACGCGCTGCTGGCCGGCGGCCCCGGCCTGGCCCCGCTGGCACTGCTGACGAACGCCGCCGAGGCCGACACCGACGCAGTGTTCGCGAAGTTCCTCGCCCGATTGTAGCGGCCGGACGTGCCGAGTATCATGAGGGACGATTTGCTGAACTCGACGTTCGTCCTCTCGGGCCTCCGCTTCCACCCCGACCGCATGGCCTTGCTCTACAAGGACTTCATCATGACCCTGGAAGACTCCTCGACGTACATCTGGATCCGGGACAAGGGCGTCGTGATTGGGAAAGCCGAGGGTAAAGTTGCCGGGCTTCAGGAGTCGATTTTGAACCTGAGAACGGCTCGGTTCGGCCCGCCGTCGGAGTCAGACGCCGCGACGCTCGCCGGCCTCACAGATCCGGGAGTGTTGAGCAAAATCGTCGTCCACGCCCTGACAGCCGCCGACTGGTCCGACCTCCTCATGCGGGGTCATTCTTAGTGTTCAACACGGCCCTCGCTCCACCGGATCGGACCTCATCGTGCCCATCGTCAACGTGAAGGTCACTCGCGACGGCGTCACGGCTGTGCAGAAGGCGCAGATCGTAGCCGAGATCACAGACACTTTGGGGCGCGTCCTCGGCAAGAGGCCGGAGCACACCCATGTCGTCATCGAAGAGATCGACCCCGAGAATTGGGGCTACGCCGGGGTGCTCACGACCGAGTATCGCAAGACTCAGTCCTGAGCGCCGAAGGCGGTGCTAAGTTCGAGGTGTTGGTCGAGGCTCAAGACTTCGCTCCGCTCCTTGCCGTCGTAGCCGAGTTCGGCCAGCTTCGCGTCCACGAAGTGCTTGTCCTTGGCCCCGCTCGGCCAGCCGATGAGGGCCTGCCGCAGGTTCTTGCGGCGGTGGATGTACAGGTCGCGGAGGAAGGCGCGGAACTTCGGCACGTCGCCGACCTTGGCCCGCTTGGCCGCGTTCGGCTTGATGAGGATGATCGCCGAATCGACCTTCGGCCGCGGGAAGAAGTTCGTCGGCAACACCTTCCGCACAGTCGAAACGTCCGCCACCGATTGCACGAGGACGCTCAGCGCGTTGAAGTCCTTGGTGCCGGGCACGGCCTGCATCCGCTCGGCGATTTCCCACTGCACCATGACCACCATGCGTTCGATCGGCAGCCCCGAGATGAGCAGGTTGCTGATGAGCGGGGTGGCGATGACGTAGGGCAGGTTGGCGACGAGTTTCAGCGTCGTCGCCCCGTTCGCGACCGTCCAGTCGTGCCAGCCCTTGAGGACGTAGGGGTTCAGCACGTTCTTGCCGGCGAGGGCGTCGCCGAGGTGCAGCTTGACGTTCCGGCGGGTTCCGATGATCTGCCGGGCGATGGCCTGGATGTACTCGTCGATCTCGACACTGTACACGCACCCGGACTGCTTCGCCATCAGGTTCGTCAAGGAGCCGGTGCCGGTGCCGACTTCGAGGACCGAGTCGGCGTACGACAACTCGGCGGCGCGGCAGGTCAGGTCGAGCAGGTTCAAGTCGATGAGGAAGTTCTGGCCGAGTTTCGACTTCGGTTCGAGGCCGTAACTCTGCAGCAAGCCGCGCAGGTACGACAGGGTTTGCCGCGGGTCGGGCCGGGGCGGCATCATGAGTTCGGGAGGCACCACCGGCGCGGCCACGGGGGCGGCGACCTCCGGTTCGGGGTGCTCCGGCATCATCGGGTATTCGCGGGGGCGTTTCATTTAGAGCGTGATCGTCAGGTGGGTGAACAGCTTCTTGACGTGCTTGGCGAGCAGGTCGAACTCGACGTTCACCTCGTCGCCGACCGTCTTCGAGCCGAGGGTGGTGTGGGCCAGGGTGTGCGGGATCAGCATGACGCTGAGCCGGCCCGGTTCGACGGTGACGAGGGTCAGGCTGATGCCGTCGATGGCGACGCTGCCCTTGATGACGAGCAGGTCGTCGAACTCCTTCGGCACGGCGAACGAGATGGTGACCCACTCGCCGTTCGGCTCGACGGCCGCGATCGTGCCGACGCAATCGACGTGTCCGGTGACGAAGTGCCCGCCGAGCGGGTCGCTCACGCGGAGGGCGCGTTCGAGGTTGGCGTGGCTGCCGACGCCGAGCCGGCCGAGGTTGGTCCGCAGCAGTGTCTCGGGGCCGCACTCGAAATCGACGGCGTCGGCATCCGAAGAGACGACGGTCAGGCAGACGCCGTTGACGGCGATACTCTCGCCGAGGACGGCCGACGCCGCGACCGCGGGCGCGACGACCGACAACCGGACCCCGCCGACGCCGTCCGGCGAGACGGACCGCACTTGCGCGAGGGATTGGACGAGTCCGGTGAACATGGGGGCATTCTAGTCGATTTCCCGCGGCGGGGAACCGGTCCGCTCTGGAGATAGGGGGAGCAATTCCCGACACCACGGTGGTCGCTAAAAACTTCTACGATTTGGTAATTATTTTTGTCGACTGCGTCCCGGGGGGGGGGGGTACGCTGGATATTCGATCCAACAGTCGCAGGAGTTGCCGATGATTACCCGCGTTCGCCAGTCGGCTTTACGGGTGACCAGTGCTGGTTTCGGCGTCGCTTTGATCGGCGCGGCCGTGTTGAAACTCGTATCGCCTGGCAAGCTGGTCGCCTCCCCTGTCACGGACGCCCTGGCGGCCTGGGCCGTCGGACTCGTGCCGCTGTTCGAGGTAGCCCTGGGCGTCTGGCTCCTCAGTGGCCTGGCCCGTTACCGTTGAGCGGACCTTGCGGGTCAGTAATTTATCGGACGGACCAGTCGAGGTCGTGCTGGCGGAGGCAATTGCAACTGCGTGGTCTTCCTCGGCCTGCCCGTCACGGTCGCTCCCGGCCGATGGGCCGACCTCACTGTCACTGTCGCCGCCCCAACGAAGTCCGGCCCCCTTGTCGTCAAGGGCCGACTGCGGACGACGGCAGGCGATTTGAACTACGCCGTCACCGCGTCGGTGGTGGGGGAACCTCGGCCACCGGGCAATCCGCCCGGCCCGGACACGAAGGAGTCGCAGCCATGATGAAGTCCACTTGGCCGGCCCGCCTGACGCCATTTACGGGCGGGCGGCACTGGCGATGCTAATCCTGGGCTTGGTACTCCACCCTGTCGAAGCTAGCACTCCGGCATGCCTCGCCTGCCAAGCGTATTGGAACGCGAACGCAACCAAGCCCGGCCAGCCTTGCGCTGGCATGACCGGGATGGCCGCGGGTTACTGCACCACCTCCCTGGTTTACGCCAAGTGCGTGGCCCCCCTCCAGGCCCCGGCCGTCTCACCGTGCGGAGGGTCTTCGGGTCCGGCGGTTTATGCCGACTGCGCGTCTGAGGCGTGTAGTGTGTCCTATCAATGTGCATTCATGACGACGACAGCTTGCACAGGAAATTGCAATGGATGTGACGCGAATGGAAACGTCTGTAATCTTCTGATGATAACTCCAGTAGATAGGCGGGAGATCTTATCTCCCTGCAAAGTGTATTGCGGTTGTGGATCGACACCCTGAGCGGAGACGCGCCAATGAAACGTATTCATTCTATCTTGTTAGTATTCGTTTTCATGATCGTGTTTAGTGAACTACGGTACGCGACTGCACAGTCACTGACGATTGGGACATTTCCGGAATCTTACAGAAAAGCAGAAGGAAATCTCTATCGTAAATACGTGTTTAACCGGCGAGCTAAGTATCGCATATCTACTAACTATTCAACTGGGGCTAGTAGTAAGCTCGACTCGCCGACTGAGTGGCTGGTCATAGTAGGAGAGAATGCTAGCCGTGCCAATAACTTGACCGACGTGTCATCGAGTGATAACCAATCGCTGACTGGCGATCTTCAACTACAAAACGAGTCGTATTCATTGCAGTCAGGCGAAAAGCAGGGCACTTATAAGATTGGTGCACACCGCCCTAGGAACGGAGAAGGACAGTACGGGTATGCATTATCTGCTGGCGGACCTTGTCTATATCCAGTCACTTATGCAAGCTCGATTGCACAAACCACAACGGGCAGAGTTTTGTCGTTACTTGATTCCAAGCAGACGACAGGACCGCAGTTCAAATTGCTCGCGGTCCGCACGACGGAGTGGCGGAGCCGGCCGGCCGTCGAGGCCAAGTTTGAGCAGGCGTTTGGGATCATCAACTTGCTTTACCTCGACCCCGCTAACGACTTGGCGTTTCTGGGGTTCGAGTCGGAGGGTGAGTACGATCCGAAGTCGAAGGCAAAGAGCCCGGTGCGCATAACGGGATGGGTGACTTACCGCCCATCGGACGAGGGCTTCCCGCTGCCGACGCGGTTCGAAACGTGGGCGATACACCCTGACGGCCGTCGGGTGCCGCGCTCACTCAGTGAGGTAACAGAATTTCAGAAGTACGCGACGACGGCCGACGACTTCGACCTCGAAAAACAGTTCGGCGTCAAGCCGCTGCCGCTGCCGGGAACGGCCGCGGCGACCTCCGGCGGCCGGTCGTGGCGCTGGCTGTACGCCGGGGCCGCAGCGATGGCGCTGGTGACCCTCGCACTCGCAGTGGTCGCGCGGCGAAGACGTAAGGTTGTGGCGGCGTGACGCAACTCTCCACATTCGACGCCCTCGGCGACATCGCCGGGGGCGTTTTCGTCGGCTAAGCCGGTCGCGGAAATGCGGGCCGACCGGTGGTGGATCGTGACGGTGCTGGCCCACTCCGTCGCTGATCGCCGACGTTTCTCGGGCCCTTCGGACAGGTTTTCGTGTACTCTGTCGGCAGACTGCTCTCTCACCGTCGGAGTTGCTTTCATGGTTCCGCTCGCGCTGTCGCTCGTGATGATCGCACAACCGGTGCCCGCCCCACTGCCCCTGTACGACGGCAAGCCGCCGCTGGCCGTCGGCACGTCGGACGAGGACGCGCCGACGCTCACGCCGTACTTGCTGCCGAAGGACAAGGCCAACGGGGCGGCGGTCGTGATCTGCCCCGGCGGCGGCTACGGCTGGCTGGCAATGGACCACGAGGGCAAGCAGGCGGCGGAATTCTCGAACAGCCTCGGCGTGCAGGCGTTCGTGCTGAAGTACCGCATCACCGGCAAGGACCGGCCGGGGCCGTTGCTTCAAGCCCCCCTGCTCGACGCGCAACAGGCGATGAAAGTGGTGCGGGCCAAGGCGGCGGAGTGGAACGTCGATGTCAAGCGCGTCGGCGTCTGGGGCTTCTCGGCCGGCGGGCACTTGGCGAGTACGCTGGCCACGCACTTCGACGCCGCGAGCCGGCCGGACTTCGCCGTCTTGTCGTACCCGGTCGTCAGCATGGCCGACGGGGTCACGCACGGCGGGTCGAAGAAGAACCTGCTCGGCGACAAGCCGGACGCCAAACTCGTCGAGGAGTTCTGCAACGAGAAGCACGTGACCGCGCAAACCCCGCCGACGTTCCTGTTCCACACCGACGAGGACACGGCGGTGCCGGCGGAGAACGCGGCCCGCTTCTACCTCGCGTTGAAAGTGGCGAAGGTGCCGGCGGAAATGCACATTTACGAGCGGGGAATTCACGGCGTCGGCCTGGGCACCGACCCGAAGTGGACCAAGGGCAACGCCTACACTGCGGAGTGGACCAAGCACCTCACCGCGTGGTTGAAGGTCCGCGGCATCCTCACGCCGGTCAAATAACCCCGGCGCGGCGGCGGCGGGCCAGGTCGGTGTAATAGCCGTTCCCGTTGCGGCGGTCGAAGTCGGCGGTGATCGCCGCGACGGTGGCGTCGAGCCAGCCGCGCACGCCGTCGAGGTCGTCGCCCGCGGGCAGCCCGGGGACGTGCGGCAGGTGGACCGTCGTGGCGCCGGCGGCGGCGAGCGCGTCCAGCAGCGGCACGGCGTGCGACAGGCAGTAGAACTGCGTCAGGGTGTCGGCGTGGCTCATGGCCACCGGCAGTTGCCGGCGGAACAGTTCGACGCCGCGGGCCAGTCGGCCGGTCGCGGCACAGTACGAGATGTGGTTGCCCCAGGACCACCCGTACCCGCCGCCGGCCTCGAACTGGCGGTGGTGCCGCTCGTGCAGCCGCTCGGCTTCGGCGGTCCGGCCGAGGCGGGCGTAGACGCGGACGGCGAGATTGCCGGCCCACGGGTCGGCCCACCGGCTGCGGCGGTCGGCGGCGGCGTGGGCGTCGAGCGCCCGGGCCGCGGCCGCGTCGTCCTCCCGGAACAGTTCGTACTCGACCTGCCGGAGGACTTCCATCTCGGGGGCCATGTGCAGGTCGTCCCGGCGGTGCCGCGGCACGTCGCGCTCGGCGGCCTCGGCCATGACCGGGTCGGCGTAGTCGATCGCCGCCGACCGCCGTTCGATCATCAGCGTCCGCAGGGAGTACCCGTGGGCGGTGAAGTGCCGGCAGGCGTCGGCGTGCAGGTCGTCGTACTGCGCCCGGCCGACGTGGGCGAAGTTGGCCAGGTTGCCGATGACGTACTGGTAGTACCGCAGGACCTGGCCGATCGGGAACCGGTCCGGGTGCCGTTGGGCGGTGGCGAAGCACCAGGCGAACGCCGCGGCGAACAGGTCGTACCGCAGGCTGTACCGGGCGGCGTCGATCAGGTCGCGGCGGATTTCAAAGGCGAGGTCGAGGTCCTGGTGGCCGTCGGCGATTTGTGCCGCTTCCTGGAGCAACTCGGCCCGCGCGTACCCCCACGGCAGTTGCGCGGCGGACGCGCGCAACTCCTCGACCTGGTCGCGGTGGCCGTGGCTTGACATCGGGCGGGCCAACACTTTTGGGGAAGGGACGGAAGTCCGGCCGCACCGACTATGATACCCACGGAATACGCTCCGGGGCCGGAGAGTCGGACCGGCGGGCGGTCGAATCGGCGAACTGCGAGTTTACCGCCCACACTCCGTAGGCTATACTGTCCGAAATCCCAACACCCGGCTCGCCGATAGACAACCCAGTGTGTCGTCCCGGCCTTTGCATGAGAGAGTTTCGGCGTGAAGGCCATCATCAGCGACATCCACAGTAACCTCGAAGCCCTCCAGGCCGTTCTGGCGGACATCAAGGGCCAGGGGATCACGGACATCTACTGCCTGGGCGACGTGGTCGGGTACGGCCCCAACCCGCGCGAGTGCGTGGACCTCATCGCCGACGCCAAGCTCGTGCTGATGGGCAACCACGACCAGGGGGCGATGTTCGACCCGGACGGGTTCAACGCGTCCGCCGAGCGCGCCATCTTCTGGACCCGCGCGCAGCTCGAAAGCGGCCCCGAGCCGAAGGCGGCCCGCGAGAAGCGGTGGGAGTTCCTGGCCGAGCGGCCGCGGTCGCACCGGGAGAACGGCTACCTGTTCGTCCACGGGTCGGCCCGCAACCCGCTCAACGAGTACGTCTTCCCCGAGGACATTTACAACCAGCGGAAGATGGAGCGCATCTACGCCCTGGTCGAGAAGTACTGCTTCCAGGGCCACACGCACGTCCCCGGCATCTTCACCGAGACCCTCCAGTTCCTGTCCCCCGAAGACCTCGGCGGCGCGCACAAGCTCGACGGGACCAAGACCCTGTGCAACGTCGGCAGCGTCGGCCAGCCCCGCGACGGCAACTGGCGGGCGTGCTACGTCGTGCTCAAGGACGATGTCATCACCTACCGCCGCGTCGAGTACGACGTGGACAAGACGGTGAAGAAGATCTACGACGTGCCCGACCTCGAAAACTTCCTCGGCGACCGCCTCAAAGAAGGCCGGTAGCCGCCGGCTTGCCCTGTCAAACCCGTGCCCCGGGCGGTAAAACGGTACTCCCCGTCCCGCGCGCAGGCAGACACTCATGGCCAAGTTGCACGTCTACTCGACCCTCACCCGCAAGAAGGAGCCGTTCCCCAAGGCCCCGGGCGAGGCCGTGACGATGTACGTGTGCGGGCCGACCGTCTACAAGCCGTCGCACATCGGCCACATGGTCGGCCCGGTCGTCTTCGACACCGTCAAGCGGTACCTCACGTACCTCGGCTTCAAGGTCACCTGGGTCGTCAACATCACCGACGTGGACGACAAGCTGATCGAGCGCGCGGGGCAGTTGAAGACGACCGTGCCCGAACTCGCCGAGCGGATGACGCAGGACTACCTGGGCTGCTTGCAGAGCCTGAACGTGACCGGCGTCGATCACTTCCCGCGCGCCACCCAGCACATCCCCGGCATGATCGAGGTCATCGACGCGCTGATCGCCAAGGGCCACGCCTACGCGGCGGACGGGGACGTGTACTTCGACGTGGCCAAGGACGCGGACTACGGCAAGCTGTGCGGCTTCGACCCGACGGCCCTGGAGCAGGGGACCGAGAAGGGCGGCAAGAAGCGCAGCCCGAGCGACTTCGCCCTCTGGAAGGCGGCCAAGCCCGGCGAGCCGGCGGAGGTGCAGTACCCGTCGCCCTACGGCCCCGGCCGGCCCGGCTGGCACATCGAGTGTACGTGCATGGCGGTCAAGATGCTCGGCACCACGCTGGACATCCACGGCGGCGGCCTGGACCTCCGCTTCCCGCACCACGAGAACGAACTCGCGCAGTCCGAGAGTTGGACCGGCGCGCCGTTCGCCAAAATCTGGATGCACAACGGCCTGTTAAAGCTCAAGGACAAGGACGGCAACGACGCCAAAATGGCCGGCAGCATCGGCAACGTCCTGAACGTCGCGGACGCCCTGAAGCGGATGACCGGCGACGCCCTGCGCTTCTTCACGCTCGGCACGCACTACCGCAGCCCCATCGACCTGGGCGTGTGGGACTGGCAGAACCCGGCGACCCCGATCCCCGAGAACCTGCTGAACTCGAACCGCGCCTACGAGACCTTCCCGCGGTTCGTCGAGCGCTACGAGTTGGTGACGAAGGCGGAGTACGCCGACCTCACCGCCCCGACGACCGCCGGCGACCGCACGTTCGCCGCCCCCGACCACGCCGAGTTCCACGCCCGCTTCCGCGACGCGATGGACGAGGACTTCAACACCGCCGCCGCGCTGGGCGTGCTGTTCGAGTTGGTCACGCGGTCGAACAAGCTCGTCGATACGGCCAGGCTCGAAAACCCGGCGACGGACGACCCCACCGCCAATGCCGAGTTCCTCGAAGCCGCGGTCCTGGTCAAGGAAATCGCCGGCGTGCTCGGCCTGACCTTCGCCGTGCCGGAAGCCAAACTCGCCGGCGGCGACGAACTCGTCGCCGGGCTGATGCAACTCCTCCTCGACCTCCGCGGCAACCTCCGCCTGATGGCCAAGCCGTTGCCCAAGGGCGACGCGCTCAAGCAGGAGCTGTTCGCGCAAACCGATGTGATCCGCCAGCGGCTCGCCGCGTTGAACGTGACGCTGGAGGACCGGCCCGGCGGCACGACCTGGCGAGTGGGGTAGCCCCGCCGCAGGCGACTCTTGTTAGCCCGACGCGCTAGCGAGGGACGAACGGTCGAGGGGAGTGTTCGGGGTCGTCGGCCCTACGGCCACCGACCACATCCCTTGCCCTCGACCGTTCGTCCCTC
>JANYHV010000321.1 GCA_025362195.1 Fimbriiglobus sp.
CTTCGCCGCGATGGCGAAACCGTAACGGCGAGGCGGTCGCCGCTACCGACCTCCACACGTCTAGTAGCATTGCGTACACTCCAAGCCCCACCCCGCCCCTGGAGTCCCCGCAATGTCCACGACCGATGTCACCGCGATCACCGCTGCTTTGGCGATGCCGTTCGAGCCGAGCGCGGTCAAGTTCAAGCCGCAGGCCGTGAAAGGTAATCGCGCGATGGCGGTCGCCTACGTCGATTGCCGCATGGTCCAGGACCGGCTCGACGAGGTGCTGGGCGTCGAGAACTGGCAGGACGAGTACACCCTGCTGCCCGACGGATCGGTCGTGTGCAAGCTGCAACTCAAGATCGGCGACCACTGGATTTCGAAGATGGACGTCGGCAGCCCGAGCGAGCAGCCCGACGGCGGCGACCGACTCAAGGCAGCGTTTTCCGACTCCTTGAAGCGGGCCGCGGTGAAGTACGGCATCGCCCGCTACCTGTACCGCCTGCCGATGCAGTGGGCCGACTTCGACCCGGTCAAGCGGCAGTTCACCACCCCTCCGACCCTGCCCGCGTTCGCCCGGCCGGCCCGGCCGACGCCCGCACCCGTAACGGTCCTTAAGGCTGAGAAAGCAGGCCTGCCGGCCACCGGCGACGAGTTGCACCGCCGGCTCCGCGACAAGGACACCAAGTTGGCGTCGGAGAACCTGTGTATCGTCGGGGCACTCCTGGCCCACGTCGCGCAAGCGGGCGCGAAGGCCGGGTACGGCGACGACATCTCCCGGTGGAGCGGCCCGGCCATCCCGTTCGCCGTCGATGTCGTCAAGCACTTCGAGACCCGGTTGCGCGACCACGCCACGGCCGCGTAAAAAATCCGCGCAAGTTGTTCAAACCGCTCCGTCCCTGGGGTGACGGCGACAGTCCGAGAGGCTCACCGCAGGGTGCTCCGATGGTCCGGTCCGCGACGATTGTGCTGGCACTGTTCGGCTGGGTCGTCCCGGCCCGGGCCGGCTGGCTGACCGTCAAGAACGACACGAAGCAGACGATCGTCGTCGAAAGTGTCACAGACGGGATGCTCGTCAAGCGCACCAAGTCGGTGCGGCTGTTGCCGGGCGAAACCTACCGCGAGTACCGCCTCGTCCCCGGCGAGCGCAAGGTCCAACTCTTCGACGGCTCGCAGGCCGGCAAGCCCCTCGGCAAAGCCCTGGGCCAGGGGACGATGGCCTGGAAATTGGCCGACCAGACCTTGCACATCGAATCGAAAACGACGGACGCGAAGACCGAGTGGACCCTGGCCGAGCCGACGGCCAAGGCCGACGCGGTCGTCCGCCGGCCCTGAAATCTGGGCGTCCGGCCGGTTGCGGGTCACGCGGGTTGCGGGTAGAGTGTCCCCTTCCGCCGGCCACCCTCCCCACCGACGCCACCCCATGCCCCCTGCCACCCGCTATCGTTACGTGATCTTGGCGCTCCTCTGCGCGCTGGCCATGATTACTTACATGGACCGGGCGGCCAACGGCAGCGCCAAGAACCTGATCATGCAGGATTTGAACGCCAACGGGTCCAACTACACGGCCGACGATTTCTTTTACGTGTTGATGGCATTTCAACTCGCCTACGCCCTCTTCGAAGTGCCGTCGGGCGTCCTCGGGGACACGTACGGGCCGCGCTCGACGCTGCTCCGGGTCGTCCTCTGGTGGACCCTGTTCGTCGCCCTCACCGCGTTCACCGGGCTGACCCTGCCCGGCGGATTTTACGTCGGCTTCGGGGTGCTCGTCGGCTTACAATTCCTCTTCGGCATGGGCGAGGCGGGGGCGTTCCCGAACATCTCAAAGGCTCTGTACAACTGGTTCCCGGCGTCGCAAAGGGGCACGGCCAAGTCGATCATCTGGATGTCCGCCCGGTTCATGGGCGGTCTAACCCCGGTGCTCTGGGTACTCCTCGTGGACCTCGGCGGGGCGACCTGGCGCGAGGCGTTGGGCCTGTTCGCGGCGGCGGCCGCGGTCTGGTGCGTCGTCTTCGCCCTCGTCTTCCGCAACACCCCGGCCGAGTCGCGCAACGTCAACGACGCCGAACTGGCGGCCATCTACGCCGGGCGGGTTGAGGCGCAACGCAAAATCATCGTGCCGTGGGGCAAGCTCATCCGCTCCCGCAACCTTTGGGCCTTGTGCGGCATGTACGTCGTCACCAACTTCTGTTGGTATTTCCTCATGTACGACCTGCCGACCCGCATGAAGGCCGAGTTCGGCCACCTGAACACGTCCGACCTGGGTACGATTCAACTCGCGCTGTTGAGCGGCGCGCCGCTGCTCGTCGGCATGTTCGGCTGTTTGGCCGGCGGCTTCTTCTCGGACTGGTTCATCCGCAAAACGGGCAACCGCAAGTGGGGCCGCCGACTGCCGGGGATGGTCGGGTACGGCATGGCCGGCGTCTGCTACACCGCCGCGACCCTGGCCCGCGTCTACGACGAGAGCAACGTCTGGTTGTTCGCCGGGCTGCTGATTGCGATGGGCTTCTTTAACGACCTCATCATGGCCCCCGCGTGGGCCGTCGCCCAGGACGTGGGCCGGGAGTACGCCGCGACCGTGTCCGGGGCGATGAACATGTTCGGCAACCTCGTCGGGGCCGTGACCGGCATCTTCTTCACCGGCACCATCCAGAAGCACTTCCCCGGCACCGACGCGATCGTCATCCTGTTCACGACGTACACGCTCGTTTACTTCGTCGGCGTCGGCCTGTGGATGCTCATCGACGCGACCAAGCCGATCGCCCCGGCCGACCCTCACGCCGGCGAAAGTACGACCCCGTGAATGCGGTCCGGCACCGGCTCCTCGACCGCAATCGCCTCTTCATGGAACTCGCAAAGCTCCACGACCCCGGCCCGGATCGTCACGTAGTGGCACGGCCGCTCGGTCCAGCAGCCACTGTTCACGTAGGTGACGCCGTCGGACTCCGCGACGACCGGGTGGTGCGTGTGGCCGCAACAGACGATGTCACAGCCGCGCTTGCGGGCGTACTGCACCGACAGGTGCTGGACCTTCTCGACGCAGCGCAGGAAGATTTTGCTCTTCGACTTGGCCTGCCGGGCGACCGTGTGCGACCGGTCCAGCCACTGCAAGAAGCGGTAGACGCCGTCGGCCAGTTTGGACGTGATCGGGTAGCGCTCGATGAACTGGTCGAAGCGGTGGCCGTGCAAAAGCAGTACCCGCTTGCCCCCGGAATCGAGCACGATTTCGTCCACCACCTCGACGCCCAACAGGTGCGAGACGATCTCGGCGGGGCCGTCGTGGTTCCCGTTGATCCAGGTAATTTCGACCTGGTCCGAAAGCTTTCGCACCAGGGACAGTACCTTCCAGTGCTGCTTTTTGATCCGCCGGAAGTCGATCGAGTCGAACACGTCGCCGTTGAGCAGGAGGCGGCGGGTCGGTAGTCGGCCGTCGCGGACCGCTTCGAAGAACTGCACGAGGGCCTTGGCCCGGCAATTCTCACTGCCGAGGTGCAAGTCCGAAAGGACGACCGCGTCGAACATTGGCGTGCCCCCCGACGTACCGTGACACTACTATCTTGTACGAGCCGCCGTGTGCTTTCGGTGTCGAACGTGTGAAGAGTCGGGACTTTCCAATCGGGGTTAACGGATGCCGCGAGTGAACGGGGTTGTGGCGTGAAGATCGCGTTCATCACGGCCGGCGCGGCGGGCATGTTCTGCGGCAGTTGCATGCGCGACAACACCCTCGTCACGGCGCTCCTCGAACTCGGCCACGACGCCCTGCTGATCCCCACCTACACGCCCATCCGCACCGACGAAATCGACGTGAGCCAGGGCCGCATCTTTTACGGCGGCATCAACGTCTACCTGCAAGACAAGTCGTGGCTGTTCCGCAAGGCCCCGCGGTTCGTCGATTGGCTGCTCAACCGCCGCGCACTCCTGACGTGGGCGTCACGCCAAGCCGTCACCGCCGACTACGGCGACTTCGCCGACTTGACCCTGTCGATGCTCCGCGGCACCGACGGCCGGCAGGCGAAGGAGTTGGCGAAACTCGTCGATTGGTTGGCCGCCGACGTGAAGCCGGACGTGGTCGTCTTGACCAATGCCTTGCTCTCCGGGCTGGTCCCGTCGCTGGCCGCGAACTTGAAGGTACCGATCTTCATCACCCTGCAAGGCGACGATATTTTCTTGAACGCCCTCCCGGCCCACGCCCGCACCCAATGCGTGCAACAGATTCGCGCGAACGACCGGGACGTCGCCGGGTACATCAGTACGAGTTCTCGGTACGCCGACGCGATGGCCCCGTACTTCGGCATCGACCGCGCGAAGATCGACACCGTCCCCCCCGGCATTCAACTGCGCGGCCACGGCGGCCCGACGGAACCCCGGGCCGGCCCCGGTGTCGTCGGCTATTTCGCCCGAATCTGCCCGGAAAAAGGCTTCCACAATTTGGTTGACGCCTTCATTCGCCTCCGCCAAGACCCGGACACGGCGGGTGTCACCCTCAAGGCGTCCGGGTGGCTCGGCGAACAGTACCGCAAGTTTTACGACGAGCAATTGTTGAAGCTCCAACGCGCTGGGCTGCTTCAAAACTATCACTACACCGATTCGCCGGATCATGCCTCGAAAGTCCGCTTTCTGCAATCCGTGGACGTGTTGACGGTGCCGACGGACTATCACGAACCGAAAGGTTTGTACGTCCTCGAAGCGTGGGCCAACGGGGTGCCGGTGGTGCAGCCGGCGCACGGCTCGTTCCCCGAACTGCTCGACCGCGTGCCCGGCGGCCTGCTCGCCCGCCCCGGCGACGCCACCGACCTCGCGGACAAGTTGAAGCTACTGCTTGCCGACGGTGAGTTGCGGGCCAAGCTCGGCCGGCAGGGGCGGGCGGGGGTCGCCGAACACTTCACCGCCCACCGTATGGCCGAAGGCACGGTCCGCGTTCTCGAGAAAGCCCTCGCCCGGCCCGCGGCCGTATCTTGACGGTGTCCCAAGATTCGCAGGGAGTCCCCGCCGTGAGTGAACCGTTCCGCGTGACCCGCCGCGTCGAATTCGGCGACACAGACATGGCCGGGATCGTCCACTTCAGCAACTTCTTCCGGTACATGGAGTCGGCCGAAACGGCATTCCTGCGGGCCCGCGGGCTGTCGGTCGCGTGGCGCGACGGCGGCGTCCGGTACGGCTTCCCGCGGGTCTCGGTCGCCTGCGATTTCGCCCGCCCGGCCCGGTTCGAGGACGTGTTGACGGTCGAAGTTCGCCTCGAAAAGGTCGGCCGCACGTCGGTCGCGTACCGCTTCGAGTTCAGCCGCGACGGCGCGGCCGTCGCCACCGGCCGGGCGACGGCCGTGTACTGCCGGGAGGGGCCGGACCACGCCATGCACTCGGTCGAAATCCCGGCCGACGTGCGGGCCAAACTCGAAGGGGACGGGGCGACGCCATGAGCTTGACGGTCCGCGATTTGAGCAAGAGTTACCCGACCCGCGGCGGCGACATGCCCGTCCTCCGCGGCGTCACCCTGACCCTCGCGGCCGGGGAATCGGTGGCGATCATGGGGCCGTCCGGGTCCGGCAAGAGCACGCTCCTGCACGTCCTCGGCACCCTCGACCGGCCGACGACCGGCCGCGTCGAACTCGACGGCACCGACCCGTTCGCACTGCCCGAAGCCGGACTCGCCGGGTTCCGCAACGCGAGCATCGGTTTCGTCTTCCAGGACCACCACTTGCTGCCGCAGTGTACGGTCCTGGAGAACGTGCTGATCCCCACGCTGGTGGGCAAACCGGCCGACGACGCCACCCGCGACCGCGCGGGGCACCTCCTCGACCGCGTCGGCCTGACCGGCCGCCTCGACCACCGGCCGGCCGAACTCTCCGGCGGCGAACGGCAGCGCGCCGCCGTCGCCCGCGCCCTGATCCGCCAGCCGAAGTTGGTGCTGGCCGACGAGCCGACCGGCAACCTCGACCGCCGCAACGCCCAACTCGTCGGCGAGCTGCTGCTAGAGTTACACCGCGAACAGCGAACGATCCTCGTCGTCGTGACGCACAGCCTCGACCTGGCGAAACTGTTCCCCCGACGGCTCGACATGGACGACGGCAAACTCGACGCCGCGCCGGCCCCCTGACCCCGCCCCCGACTGGACGGTCCCCGTGCTCACCCGTCGCACCCTGCCGCTGCGGAACGTCCGCTATTACGCCCGCACCCAATTCCCGGTCATGCTCGGCGTGGTGCTGGCGACGGCCGTCCTGACCGGGTCGCTGGTCATCGGCGACTCCCTGCGCGGCAGCCTGCGCGAGCGCGCCCTCCGGAGGTTGGCCGGCGTCGAGGCGACCTACGCCGGCACGCAGTTTGTCTCGCAAAGCATCGCCGCGAAGCTGCCGGGCACGGTCATCCCGGCCCTGCTGTTGGACGGCAGTGTCAACGCGGTGTCACCCGGTGGCGACCCACTGTCACTGACGCGGGTCCGCGTCGTCGGCGTCGGTCCGGCCGGGGCCGCGTTCTTCGAACTGAGCGACGCCTTCGGGACGCCAGACAAGCCGCGGGCGGTGGCCTCGGCGAGGCTCGCGGACGCCCTCCAACTCGGCGTCGGGTCGAAGCTCGAAGTCGGCGTCGAGCGGATGTCGAACGTGCCGCGGTCGTCGCTCCTCGGAGCCAAGAGCCTCGACAAGATCGCGGCGAAGGTGACGCTCGAAGTCGGCCGCGTCCTCCCGGCCGACCACCCGGCGAACGACTTCGACCTGTCGCCGAACCCCCGCGCCCCGGTCAACCTGTTCGTCCCGCTGGAGTACCTGCAAGCCCGCGTCGAGAAGCCGGGCCGCGTCAACGCCCTGCTCGGGACCGGGGCCGGTGTGGGCGAGTTGAACGCCGCGTTGGTGAAAGAATTGACGCCGGCCGATTGGGCGTTGCGGCTGCAAACGGCCACGAAACCGGGGACGTACTTGAGCGTCGAGAGCGAGCAACTGGTGCTGAACCCGGCGACGGCGCGGGCCGTCCAGACGGCGGCGGAGTCGCTCGGGGCGTGCTGCGAGCCGACGCTGAGTTACCTCGCCAACACGATCGCACTGGGCGACGCGCCGATTCTCGGGCGGGACGTGGGCACCGGGCGGAAGTTCTTGCCGTACTCCGTCGTCGCGGCGCTCAATCCGGCCGCGGCCGCGCCCCTCGGGCCGTTCCTGCCGCCCGGTGTGGCGGCCCTGGCCGACGATGAAATCGTGCTGCTCGACTGGCCGGAGTCGCCGTTGCGCGGGCTACCGGTCGGCTCGGCGATTTCGGTCGCGTACTTCAAGCCCGAGATGGAGGCGAACGCCGAGGAAACGTCGGCGACGTTTAAGCTCAAGGGCTACGTCGCGCTGGCCGGGGCGGCGGACGACCCGAGCCTGACGCCGCCGTTCCCCGGCATCACCGACAAGCTGTCGATCGGGGAGTGGGAGTCGCCGTTCGAGATGGAGTCGAAGCGGATTCAGCGGCGCGACGAGGACTTCTGGAACCGCCACAAGACGACGCCGAAAGCGTACATTTCGACGGCCGCGGGCGAGAAGCTGTTCGTCAGTCGCTTCGGCACGATCACGAGCCTGCGAATCGCCCCGCCCAGCGGGCAAACCCCGGCGGCGTTCGAGCCGGCGTTGCGCGAGAAGTTGCTGACGACGCTCGACCCCGCGGCGGCCGGCCTGGTCTTCCAGCCGACGCGCGAACGCCTGCTCACGACGAGCCGCGGGGGCACCGATTTCGGCGTCATGTTCCTCCTTTTCAGTGGCTTACTGATCGGCTCGACGCTCCTACTCGTCGGCCTGCTGTTCCGCCTGGCGGTCGAGCGGCGGGCGAAGGAAGTCGGCCTGCTCCTCGCCACCGGCTACACCCCGCGCGAGGTGCGCGGCATCGTCGCCAGTGAGGGGATGCTCGTCGCGCTCGTCGGGGCCGTGCTGGGGCTTCTGGTGAGCGTCGGGTACGCGGACCGCATGTTGCAAGTGCTGATCGGCCTGTGGCCCGACGCCGAAGTCGGCAGTTACCTGCGGCTGCACGTCTCGATGTGGACGCCGCTGATCGGCTTCGAGCTGACGATGCTGACGGCGTGGCTGACGATCCGCCTGAGCCTGCGCGGCCTGACCCACGTCCCGCCGCCGGCCCTGCTGCGCGGGGTTTCGAGCGTCGGTGACAGTGGGCTGACACCGGCGACGCCGACGCGGCGGCCGTGGGTCGTGCTCGCCTTGGTGCTGGTCGCCGGGGCGGCTTCGCTGGCGGTCGGGCCGACGCGGGCCAACCCGGACGAGCGGGCCGGGGCGTTCTTCACCGGCGGGCTGCTGTTGCTCGCGGGCGGGCTGTACGCGCTGCGGTTGTTCCTGCGGCGGGCGGCCGGGTTCGGCGCGGGCGGGCTGTGGTCGATGGGCGTGCGCAACGCCGCCCGGAACGCCGCGCGGACCCTGCTGACGGCGGCCCTCGTGGCAGGGTCGATGTTCCTGGTCGTGTCGGTCGAGAGCTTCCGCCGCAAGCCGGACGACGAGTTCGCCAGGCCGACCGGCGGCAGCGGCGGCCTGCCCCTTTTGGCCGAAGCCGACGTGCCGGTCTTCCAGCCGTTCGACCGCGGGGCCGGCCGCGACGACCTGCTCGAAGCCCTCGGCGTCGCCTACCAGCGCGAGGAAGCGCGACGGTCCGACGGGCCGGGGCGGACCGAACTGCTCGCCCGCGCGACCGCCGACCTCGACGGCCTGGTGGCGTACCCGTTCCGCTTGCGCGGCGGGGACGACGCCAGTTGCCTGAACCTGTCGCAAGCCGGCCAGCCGCGCATCCTGGGCGTGCCGGACGCGATCATCGACCGCGGCGGCTTCCGCTTCACGCAGACCCGCGCGACGACCCCGGAGGAGCGGGCCAATCCCTGGTTGCTGCTGCGCAAGCCGCTCGACGCTTTGCCCGACGGCCGGGTGCCGGTGCCGGTGGTCGCCGAACAGAACACCGTCTTCTTCATGCTCAAGGCGACCCTCGGCGGGGTCGTCGAAGTCCCGGACGAGTCGGGCCGGCTGGTGCCCGTCCAGATTGTCGGGATGCTGCAAGACTCGGTCTTCCAGAGCGACCTCGTCATGGCCGACGCGCCGTTCCGCACCCTCTTCCCACGCCAGGAAGGCTACCGCGTCTTCCTGCTCGACGCGCCGGCCGAGAAGCGCGACGCGGTCGCAAGGTTACTGCAACTGGGCCTGCGGTCGCACGGCCTGAGCGTCGAGCGCAGTGCCGACCGCGTGGCGACGTACCAGGCCGTCGTCGGCGCGTACTTGACGACGTTCCAACTCCTCGGCGCGTTCGGCCTGCTGCTCGCGGTGCTGGGCTTGAGCGTCGTCGTCTTGCGGAACGTCACCGAGCGGGCGGGCGAGTTGGCGCTGCTCCGCGCCGTCGGCTACCGGTTCCGCGACCTGGCGACGATGGTCTTCGCCGAGACGCTGTTCGTCCTCGCGGCGGGCCTCGCCATCGGGGTCGCCGCCGCGTTGGCGTCCGTCCTGCCGAACCTCGCCCTGGGCGGGTCGATCCCGTGGCCGCGGCTCGCCGGACTGCTGGCGGTCACCGGCTTGACGGGCCTGGTCGTCGCGCTCGTGGTGACCTTCGCCGTGGCGCGGCTGCCGATCATCCCCGCGCTGCGACAGGACTGATCGAAGCAAGCGACTTCCGTCACTTGTCTTTCTTCTTCTCGGCGTCGAGGGCCGTCAGGAACTTGAGGCTCTTGCCGCGCAGGACGAGCCGGGCGTGCAGGGCGTCGCCGCCGGTCACGCGGAGGCTGAAGTTGTCGGCCCCCGCGCCGGGATCGGTGCCGAGGTCGGTCCCGAACGTGTCCTTGTAAAGCGTCCGCACGGTCTCGGCGGGGAGTTCTTTTTCGACGGCTGCGATGAGTGCTGCCAGGGCAATGTCGTTGGTGTAGACGGCGGCCCCCGCGGTCGGGGCGGCCGTCGCCATCGCCTCCAACGCCTTCCCGGTGCCTTCGAGGGCGAACAGGAAGCGGCCGTCGCTCGTGCCGAGCCGGACGGTTTGCGTCCCGAGAAGGGCCGACATTTCCCGGCTCTTGATGGTCACGTCGTGCAGCTTGACCCCGTCGACGGTCTTCGTGTCGAAGGCGAACTTGGCGGCGTCGGCGGGGGCGAAGCCGGCGACGAACTTGGCCAGCTTCTCGACCTCGGTGCCCTTGACCGTGGCCAGCGCGCCGAAGGCTGCGACCGTGCCCGGCTTCGGGCCGGCCGTGACGGCAAGGTGCAGGTCGAGTTCACCGGACTGCAGCGTCGGCTTCAACGCGTCGGTCACCAGTTGCAGCGGGATTTGCTGGTCCTTTTGCGCACCCTTCACTGCTTCGGCCAGCAGGGCATCGACGAGCGGGGCGAACGACTTCTTGGCGTCGTCCGGCAGGCCGATCTTGGCGTCGAGGGTGAACAGCTTCCGCGCGTCGGGCAGCGGCAACGCGACCCCGGGCCGGCCTTCGAGGGCGCGAATCGTCTTGGCCAGACTCGTACCGGGGCGGGCGGTGAAGCGGGCGTCCAGGCGCACGTCGCCCTTGGCGTCCGGCGTGTCGAGGTCGAGGGCCACGGTCAACGTCGCCCCGTCGTTCATCACGCGCTGGATCCCGGGCAGAGTCTGTTCGAGCAGCCACTGGCGGAGTTTGGTTTCGGTCGGCGTCTCGTTCGGCCGGACGCGGCGCATGCCGTCGTTGGCCTGCAACTCCCACTGGGCGAAGACGACCTTCTTCACGTCGGCCGGCAGGCGGTCGTAGTGCAACCGGGCGACGATCTGCGAGGTCTCCTTCGCGCTCAAGAACGCGGCCGACGGCTCCGCGTCGAGACTTTTGGCGTTCATGACGGTGACGAGAACGGTGTCCTTCGTGCAGCGGAAGAAGACCGGCACCGGCACGTTCGGGACTTTGACCTCGTACACGTCGCCGGCGAGTTTCTTGGGGTCGAGGTTGAGTTTGCCCTTCATCAGCCCCAGGAAGCTGTCCCGGTCGGCGAGCGGGATGATCAGCACGACCGGCGAGTCGATGACGTTCGGCGTCACGGTCGCGGTCAGGCCCCACGGCCGCTTCGGGTCGATGCCGTCGAGGCCCTTGGCGGCGTCGATCTGGGACTTGAGGAACTCGACGCCCTGCTTCGCGGCCTCGCCCTGGTTCAACGACTCGCCGAGGAACTTGGCCGCGACGAGTAACTCATTGACGGACGCGACGCGGACCTCGATCGCCGGGCCGGACTTGCCCTCGTCGGCGACGGCGGGGTACGGCGCGAGCAGGGCGAGGGCGAGCAACCAGGGCGAGCGGCGAAGCATCGGCGGGACTCCGGGGAAAGGCGGGCGGCGTCGAGTCTACCCGACGGGCCGGGCGAAAGTGTCATCCTGTCCCGCCGGCCGTCGGGGGATAGAGTAAGGGTTTCCTTCGAGTCGAGCGAGACCGTCGAAATGAGCCAGAAAACGTGGGGCGGGCGGTTCACCGGGGCGACCGACCGGCGGGTCGAAGCGTTCACCGAGTCGATCACCATCGACCGCCGCCTCTACCGGCACGACATCCTCGCCGGCCAGGCGCACGCCCGGATGCTGGCCGAAGTCGGGCTGCTCACGGCCGGGGAAGCGGACCGCATCGTCGTGACCCTCGACAAGATCGGCACCGACATCGAGGCCGGGAAGATGGAGTTCACCATCGCCCTGGAGGACATCCACACGCACATCGAGCGGGCGCTGATCGCCGACCTCGGCGACCTCGGCCGGAAACTGCACACGGCCCGCAGCCGGAACGACCAGGTCATCACCGACGTGAAGTTGTGGGTCCGCGACGCCATCGACGACCTCGACGGCTTACTGCACGACGTGCAGGTCGCCTTCGTCGGCTCGGCGGAGCGCGAAAAGGACGTGATTTTGCCCGGGTACACGCACTTGCAGCGGGCGCAACCGGTGCTGGCCGGGCACTACTTCCTGGCGTACGCGGAGAAGTTCGAGCGCGACCGGGGCCGGCTCGCCGACTGTCGCAAGCGGCTGAACGTCCTGCCGCTGGGGGCCGCGGCGCTGGCCGGCACGTCCCTGCCGATCGACCGCGAGTTCGTCCGCAAGCAACTCGGCTTCGACGAGGTCGCCCGCAACAGCCTGGACGTGTCGAGCGACCGGGACTTCCTCGTCGAGTTCGTCTTCGACCTGTCGATGATCGCGCTGCACCTGAGCGGGTGGGCCGAGGAGTGGGTCATCTGGTCCACGACGGAGTTCAACTTCGTCGAACTGCCGGACGCCTTCTGTACCGGGTCGAGCATCATGCCGCACAAGAAGAACCCGGACGTGCTCGAACTGACGCGCGGCAAGGCCGGCCGCGTCATCGGGGCGTTGCAGCAACTCCTCGTCCTCATCAAGGGCTTGCCCCTCGCTTACAACCGCGACCTGCAGGAAGACAAGGCGGCGCTGTTCGACGCCTTCGACACGGTCGCCGGCTGCCTGGCGGTCGCCGCGCCACTGGTCGCCCAGACGAAGTTGCGGCGGGCGGTCATCGCCGCCCGCATCGAAGACGGCTTCCTGGACGCGACGACCCTGATGGAGGGGCTGATCGCCCACGGGGCACCGATGCGGACGGCCCACGAGACGGTCGGAAAGCTGGTCCGCCGCTGCGAGGAGGCCGGCTGCCGCCTGGCGGACTTGCCGGCGGAAGCCTTCGAGGAAGCGGCCCCCGGCGCGGGCGACGCCGTGCGCAAACTGCTCGGCACGGCCAACGCCATCGCCGCGTTCAAGAGCTACGGCTCGACCGCCCCGCGCGAAGTCGAGAAGCAACTCGCGTGGTGGCAGGCGAAGCTCACCCCGTCAACGTGACGAACAAGGTTTTCGGCCCCGCCGCAGGCGACTCATGTTAGCCCGACGCGCTAGCGAGGGTCGAGCGGTCGAGGGCAAGGCGGTTGTCCATGCCTGCGCGGGCGACGACTCCCGACAGTCTCCACGACCCATCGACCCTCGCTAGCGCGTCGGGCTAACAAGAGTCGCCTGCGGCAGATCCATCCATTCAGCTGCACCACGGGTGTCCCACGACGCAAACTTGAAAGCCGCTCTCACTCGGGCCACGCGGCCGGAATCCGTTACCGCGAAGGTCTGCGTGGGGTTGGGCGGAGATATGTCGGCCCGCCAACGACCGCGGGGGAATATGTCAGCAAGCCCGTGACCGCACCCGTGACGAATCCGACGGCCAGTAGGTTTTGAGGCAGGTGCGGCCAGCCGCCGATCGAAATCCACCACGGTACGCTCGCCGCGCACGCGACGAGGGCGGCGCACTGGCCGATCGCAATGGTCCCGGCGCAGTGAAGGGCGAAGTCCCGACGCCGCCCGCGTAGCGCGACGTACAGCACGCCCACGACGGATGTCACGGGCCAGGCGAGAACCGACGCCTCCAACGCGACGGCCGTCGGGCGGAAACTCGACGCGACGACTTCTCCGGGGCGGATCGGCCGCGACTCGGTTCTGTGGCTACGGGTCTGATACGTGAACTCTTCCGGCGTCCGCTGCGGAGTCCAAACCGGATGCCGGCCGAGGCTCATTACGTCGAGGCCGTCGCCGGGTGCGACCCGGGCCTCCCATTCGGCGTGCGCGGCGGCCCAAAACGTCGCGCCGACGCAGCCGATCACCAGAAGTCCACGGAGTGCCGGCATCGTCACTTCGCGGCCCACTCTTTGCGCTGCCGGCTGGACGGGATTTTCAGGGCTTCGCGGTACTTCGTGACCGTCCGGCGGGCCACGTCCAGGCCGCTCCCCTTGAACTTCTCGACGATCTCCTCGTCGGAGAACGGCTTCGCCTTGTTCTCCTCGCCGATGATCTCGACGAGCTTCTGCTTGATCGTCTCCCAGGCCACGTTCTCGCCGGTCGTCTTGTTCAGGGTGCCGCCGCCGAAGAAGCGCTTGAGCGGGAAGATGCCGCGGGGCGTCTCGACCCACTTGTCGTCCACGGCCCGGCTGATCGTGGTCACGTGGACGCCGACGATCTTGGCGATGTCCTCCATCTTCAACGGCTGGATGAAGTCCGGGCCTTTGTCCAGGAACGCCCGCTGGTGGGTGATGATCGCCCGCGTCACCTTGGTGAGCGTCTCGCGGCGCTGCAGGATGGCGTCGATCAGCCACGACGCGCTCTGGTGCTTGCGCTGCAGGTACTCGCGGGTCTTGGGGTCGTAGGACTTGTCCTTGACCAGGCTGTTGTACTTCGTGGACATGCGGACGTTCGGCGTCCAGTCGTTCGTCAACTTGATGGCGAAGTCGCCGTCGTCGGTGTACGTCACGATCACGTCCGG
>JANYHV010000330.1 GCA_025362195.1 Fimbriiglobus sp.
CGGAGCGGTTACTTCGCTTCGAGTTCCTTTTTGATCGCGCCGACGATGGTTTCGGACATCGGCTCGACGCTCGACTTGTACCGGCCGACGACTTTGCCGCTCTTGCCGATCAGGAACTTCTCGAAGTTCCAGCCGATCTCGCCGGCGTGGTCGGGGTTGCTGTCCTTGCCGGTCAGGTACTCGTACAGTGGCACCTTGCCCGCGCCCTTGACGACGACCTTGGCCATCATCGGGAACGTGACCTTGAAGTTGCTCTGGCAGAACTTCAGGATGTCCGCGTTCGACCCCGGCTCCTGGCGACCGAACTCGTTCGCCGGGATGCCGATGACGACCACGCCCTGGTCCTTGTACGCCTCGTGCAGCTCTTGCAGACCCTTGTACTGGGTGGTGTACCCGCACTCGCTGGCGACGTTGACGAGGAGCACGACCTTGCCCTTGTACTGGGCCAGATCGACCTCCTTGTCGTTGATGTCCTTCAACTTGTAATCGAGCGGGCTGGCCATCTTCGCGTCCTTCGGTTTGGAGTCTGCTTTGTCGTCCGCGTAGGCACAACCGACGCACGCGGCCAAAGTGAACAGCATGGCGAACAGTTTCACGGTCAATCCTCGGGGTGGGAAAGCGGCACAGTCATCTTAGGGAGACAACCGCTCGCGGAGCCAACCGGACGCCGTCCGGCGGAACCGGACGCGGTCGTGCAGGCGGCTCGGCCGGCCCTGCCAGAACTCGACCGACTCGGGGACGACGCGGTACCCGCCCCAGTGCGGCGGCCGCGGCACGTCCTTGTGGGCGTACTTCGCGGCCAGCGCGGCCTGGCGGGCTTCCAGGAACTCGCGCGACGGGATGACTTCGCTCTGCCCGGACGCCCACGCGCCCAGCCGGCTGCCGACCGGGCGGACCTGGAAGTACTCGTCCGACTCGGCGTCGGTGGACCGCTCGACCCGGCCCTCGACGCGGATTTGCCGCTCGAACTCGTGCCACAAGAAGACGAGCGCGGCGTGCGGGTTGGCGGTTAGTTCCGCGCCCTTGCGGCTGTCGTAGTTGGTAAAGAAGGTGAACCCGCCGTCGTCGAACCCCTTCAATAGCACCACCCGGGCCGACGGCTTGCCGGCCGGGCTGGCGGTGGCCAGGGTCATGGCGTTCGGCTCGGGCAGGCCGGCCTCGGCGGCGGCGAGGAACCACTGCTGGAAGAGTTCGACCGGGTCGTCCCCGGCCTCCTCCTCGGAGAGGCCGCCGTGGGTATAGTTCTTGCGTAAGTCCGCGATCGAAATCATCCCGCGCGCCTCGGTCGGTCTGGGGGCCAAGTCTCCTTTAGTGTAGTCGCCCTCCGCCCCGAACGGGAACCCGATGTCCACACTCGAACGGGCCACGGCCCTGGTCATCCGCGGCACGGACTACAGCGAGACGAGCAAGATCGCCACGCTCTGGACGCGCGAGTTCGGCAAGATTCGGGCCATCGCCAAGGGCGGCCGGCGGCTCCGGTCGAACTTCGACAACGCCTTCGACCTGCTCACCGTCTGCCACGTCAACTACATCCGCAAGGCCGGTGGCCTCGACCTGCTCACGGAGGCGCAAGTCGCCGAGCGGTTCGCCCACCTGCGGACCGACCTGCCGGCACTGTACGTCGGGTACTACCTGGCCGAACTCCTCGACGCGACCCAGGACTACGACCCGCACCCGGGGCTGTTCGACGCCACCCTGGCCCTGCTGCGGGGCCTCGCCGACCCCGGGACCGACCGGCCGGCCGGGGTGGCGGCGTTTGAGCTTGTCTGGCTGCGGGAGCTGGGTTATAGCCCGCAACTCGAAGTCTGCGCGGCGTGCGACACGCCCCTCGGTGGCGGTGCCCGGATGGGCTTCAGCCCGGCGGCGGGCGGCGTCGTCTGCCCGGGCTGCCTGCCCGGCGTGCGCGACCACCAGGCGTTGAGCTTGGCGGCGTGGGCGGCCTTGAAGCGGCTCACCGCCGGGGACGCGACGGCCCTCGGGGCGGAGAAGCGCGAGGTCCGCCAGGCGCTGGGCCGGACGGTGAGTTACGTGCTGGGTCGCCGGCCGAAGCTGTTGAGTTACGTGGACGCCCCCTAGGGTCGCGTCCGGGGTTCTCGAACGGGGGATTCGCCTGTGGTCCGCGGAATCGAACGACGGCGAACACTCCCCGCCCTGCTGGCCGTCGCGGCGCTCGGCCTGACCGCCGGGACCGGCTGCCAGTCCCTTAAGAAAGTCCAGACTTCGACGTACAACTCGGTCCGCGCGCTGATTACGAGTTCGTACCACGACCCGGACGCCGAGCAGAAGTTCGCCGACGGCCGGGCGATGTTCGAGAAGGGCGAGTTCGCCGTCGCCAAGATTCTGTTCGCGGACATCGCGGACAACACGCAGAACCCCGCACTGATGGCCGAGAAGGCCCGGTACTTCGAGGCCGAGTGCCTCCGCGAGCGGGGCAAACTGCCCGAGGCGGCCGCGACGTACCACCGGCTGTTGCAAGACTTCCCGTTCGGCGCGTACCGCGAGCGGGCCTGCAACCAGATGTACGCCATCGCCTACGACTGGCTCGACGAGGGCACCCTGCAGCCCATCGAGAAGGAGCGGAACGGCGTGCAAGCCGCGTGGTGGGAGTCGGTCACGCCGGACGTGAACGTTTTCGACAAGAAGAAGCCGATGTTCGACACCGAGGGCGAGGCCTTGCGGGTGCTGGACAACGTGCAGACGCACGACGGCATCGGCCCGAACGCCGACCGGGCGCTCTTCTGGCTCGGGTACGTCCACTACTATCGCGGCCGGTTCGACGACGCCGACCACTACTTCAGCCAGCTCGTCGAACTGCACAAGGACAGCAAGCTCCGCGAGCAGGCCATCGAACTCGCCATCCTGTCGAAGCAGAACGCGACCGGCGGCCCGGTGTACGACTCGGGCAAGGCGAGCGAAGCCCTGCAGCTCATCCACCAGGCCGAGGCGACCATCCCCGGGTACAGCACCGACCCGGACAAGAAGGAAATGATCAGCCGGCAGAAGTACGCCGTGCGGATGCAACTCGCCACGAAGTACCTCAAGTTCGGCGAGTACTACGAGCGGACGAGCCACCCGGCGTCGGCCTACTTCTACTACGACCTCGTCTGCCGGCAGCACCCCGGGACGAAGCCGGCGGAGTTGGCGAAGGCGCGGATGGTCGCGCTGGAACCGCTCAAGGCGAAGGCCGAAGCCGACCGCGCCGCCGGGATCAAGCCGACGCCGTCGTGGGGCAAGCGGGTGAGCACCGAGTGGGACCGCGTCGTCCTGGGCGTGATCCCGGCGGACGACGACGACCCGAAGCCGACCGACCCGCCCCCCGGCCCCCCGCCCGGCCCGTGGGCGAACCCGCAAATGCTCCCGACCGACATCCGCAACCCGAACTAATTTCTCGATTGAAGATTAAAGATTGAACATTGAAGATTGGAAATCGGGATCCGGAGGCTTCGGTTTTCAATTTTCAATCGACAATCATCAATCGTCAATTTTTGTGTGGGGTGAGACATGCACCGGATCGCAATCGCCATCGTGGCCGGGGGTTTGCTCGTCGCCGCCGGGTGCCGGGGCAACGGGGACTTCTCGGTGTTCGGGTACTCGACCGCGCCGCCTTTCGACCCGGACATCCGCACGGTGTACATCCCGGTGTTCAAGAACCCGGTCTACCACACGACGCCGTACCGCGGCATCGAGGTGGACATCACGGAAGAGATCGTCCGCGAGTTGAACAGCCGCCGGACGCCGATGCGCGTCGTCTCCGACCCGGCGAAGGCGGACACCGAGTTGATCGGCACGGTGACGAACGTGGCCAAACTCGTCCGCAACCCGAGCCTGTTCTTCCTGCCCCGCGAGTTCGACGTGGTCATCTCGTGTCAGGTGCTGTGGCGGGACAACCGCAAGACGCGCAACCTGAGCGGCGGCGTCCGCCCGCCGGTGGTCGCCCCGGACGCGCCGTTCGACCCGAGCCGCGAACCGCCCCCGCCGCCCGGCCCCGAGTTGGCGGCCCAGACCTCGATCGTCTCCGGCTTCGGCCGCGTCCTGCCGGAACTCGGCGAGAGCAACGCGACCGGTGCCCAGGCCGCGACGAAGCAAATCGCCCGCCAAATCGTGAACATGATGGAGCGGCCGTGGTAGCCGAGCCGGAAGCGTGAGTGCCCGGAGTCTGCACGCGTCAAGACTCCGGGCGCTGACGCTTCCGGCTCGCCAGGTCTAACACCGGGCGCTAACGCCTCCGGCTCGCCGGTCAAGCTTGCCGAAAGGTGCCTTCGTAGATCGCCACGACATCCGCAGCCGTGACCACCGAGACGGGGCCCAAAACCAGAAACAAGCACTGGCGAATGGTGCCCGAAATCGACGCGGGTCAATAAGGCGGAAGCGGTCACGTTCACGCACCTGGCGTGGGCCTATGGCGCGCCGGTGCCTATGATGCCTGATCAACGGTATCCCGAGTTCGGCAGGCGACCCGACACACGGCCAGTCGAGCCTTACGGCAAGTTTCAAAAGCGGAATGCTCCACGGGTTCCCATCGGGCAGGTAATTAAGACGCTGCTAGAGGCCATTCTTAGTCGGATCCAGGCCGCTTACGTAGACATGAGTCGGCCTCAGAAGTTCTTCCTTGGCGGTAGAGATGAGGCTGTCGTGTCAAGGGTCCTGGAGTGCCTGTCGAAATCGGGGATCAGTACACCTCCGACCTCACGGACACCAACTACAGCGTGTGCAGCAGTCACCTTTTCTCAGAACGTGGCATTAAATATGTATTATCCATATCCTATGTCGGTCCGTGCGCATTCATATTCCAGGTGACACAGGGCGGTTACGGAATTACAATCGGTAAGATCGACTGCCACGCCCCGAGATTCCTCCTGAAGCTCGCCAAGTGCCTGAAGAAATTCGGCCTTGTGCGCCCCGGCGTGGAGGTTCTGGAGCACAGAATCGCATTCAAGACCGAGTTGTGCGACCCGGAGGAGGCGACTGTGTACAACGCCCTCTTCGACGACGTGGTACAACTCTCCTGGAAATAGTCAGCCTATTTGCCGGGTGTCGGCAGCGGGATGAGCCACGCCTTCGCGATGGCGTACATCGTCTAAGACGTGCTGAACGCATGGGCGCAAGCCGCGGCCGAGCAGATCGCCCGGCAAGTGCTGGACATGATCGGGCGGCCGTGGTAGCCGAGCCGGAAGCGTCAACGCTCGGAGTCTGCACGCGTCAAGATTCCGGGCGCTGACGCTTCCGGCTCGCCGGTCACGCTTGCCGGAAGGTGCCCTCGAAGATCGCCACGATGTCGGCGGCGGTCATCGCGCCGAGCGCGTTCAGTTGGCCGTCCTTGCCGTACACCTTCACGCAGTAGTCGGCGATGCCGTCGTAGTCCTTCGCGGCGAAACCGAGGGACTCCAGCGACTGGTACAAGCCGCACTCCTTGAGCCACGCTTCGAACTTGGCGATCGTCGCCGCGGCGGCCGACTCGGTGCTGACTTCGGTGACGCCGAAGACCGCGCGGCCGAGTTGGGCGAGGCGGTCGGGGGCGCGGCCGGTGTCGCACAGCCAGCGGAAGTAACTCGGGTACAGGGTCGCCAGGCCGCGGCCGTGCGCCAGGTTGGGCATCTTGCCGCTCAGCGCGTGCTCCATGCTGTGCAGGACGAACTCGGCGGGGTTGCGGCCGGCCGTCTGGTAGCCGTTGAGCGCCAGCGTGCTCGCCCACAAGAGCCGGCCGCGGAGATGAATGTTCTGCGGCTCGGCCAGCGACTTGGGGAGCGTCTCGACCACCGTGCGGATGACCGTCTCCGAGTAGCCGTCGGCGAGCGGCGAGTCGCTGCCGCCGAGCAGGTAGTTCTCGATCGCGTGGCTGATGATGTCGGCCCCGCCGTCGGCCGTCGTCGCCTTCGGCACCTCGGTCGTGAAGGCCGGGTTGATCCAGGCGGCGAGCGGCTTCAAGAAGTCGTAGGCGAGGGTCGATTTCTCGTGGTGCTCGTAGTAGCTGATGACCGCGTAGGGCGTCACTTCGGACGCGGTCGCCGCGGTCGTCGGCACGGCCGCGACCGGCACGGCCCCGGCGAGTTGGCCCGCCTTCGGCTGCCCGGTGACGAACGGCCAGATGTCCTTTTCGCCCGTGTGCAACAGCGCGGCAATCGCCTTCGAAGCGTCCATGACGCTGCCCCCGCCGACGGCCACGACCACGTCGGCCTTGAACGCCCGGCCCTTCTCCGCGGCCTTGTTGACGGTCGGCGCGTTCGGGTTCGGCTCGATCCCTTCAAAGGACTCGACGGTAACCCCGGCCGCCTTGAGCAGGTCGATGACCGCGTCGAGGTGGCCGAGCCGCTTGACGCTGCCGCCGCCGCTGACGACGAGGGCGCGCTTGCCGAGGTTGGCGACGGCCCTGGCGAACGCCTCGCCGTGCGTGCCGTCGGCCCCGGGGCCGAAGAAGATGCGCGTCGGGTTCCAGATCGTGAACGAGTTCATGGCGGCTCCGGGGGTGCTGGTCGGGGGGTAGCGGCGTAAGACAGCACGCATGAAGCCAATCGTATGGAACTGCCGCGGGCTGACCTTCGACACGGGACGGCAACCGCTCGTGCTCGGCGTCGTCAACGTCACCCCGGACAGCTTCTCCGACGGCGGCCGGTTCTTCGACCCGGCCCGCGCCACCGACCACGCCTTGAAGCTCGCCGCCGAGGGCGCGGACCTGCTCGACATCGGCGGCGAATCGACCCGCCCCGGGGCCACGCCGACGCCACTGGCCGACGAACTGGCCCGCGTCATCCCCGTGATCGAAGCGGTCGCCCGGCGGACGACCACGCCGATCTCGGTGGACACGATGAAGCCCGAAGTCGCCCGGGCCGCCGTCGCCGCCGGGGCGAAAGTGCTCAACGACGTGTCCGGTTTCCGCGACCCGGAGATGGTCCGCGTGGCCGTCGAAACGCGCGCGGGCCTGATCGTCATGCACATGCCCGGCACGCCGATGACCATGAACGACGCGCCGGTTTACCGCGACATCGTCGCCGATGTCGTCGAGTACCTGCGCGGCCGAGTTGAGGTGCTGACGCGGGCCGGGGTGAACCCCGCGTGCATCGCCATCGACCCGGGCATCGGCTTCGGCAAGTTCACGGACCACTCGCTGACCGTGCTGGCGAACCTATCCGCGTTCGGCGTCTTGAACCGGCCGGTCGTGTTGGGCGTGTCGCGCAAGGGCTTTCTCGGCCGCGTCACCGGCCGGGAGGTGGCGGACCGGATGCCGGCGTCCCTGGCCGTCGCCTGCTTCGCCCTGGCCGCGAACGCCGCGCAGATTTTCCGCGTCCATGATGTCGGCCCGACCCGCGACGCGCTGGTGATGCACGCCGCGATTGCCAAGTTCCGCACCCCCTCCCCGTTGCGAGACTCCCTGTGACCGCCGCCGACCTCGCGTCGAACTGCCTCGACATGGCCCGCCGGGCGAAGGCCGCTTCGGTCGCGCTGTCGTGCGTGCAGACGGCCGCGAAAAACGCCTGGCTACTGGCTTGTGCCGACAAGCTGCCGCGGCACGCCGACGAGGTGCTGGCCGCCAACGCCCGGGACGTGGCCGACGCCCCGGTCTACGGCCTCGACGCCGCCGCGACCGACCGGCTGACCCTCACGCCGAAGGGCATCGTCGCCATCGCCGACGGCTTGCGCCAGGTCGCCGCGCTGCCCGACCCCGTCGGCGAGGTGCGCGAGGGGCACGTCCGGCCCAACGGTTTGCAGGTGCTCAAGATCGGCGTGCCGTTGGGCGTCATCTTCTTCCTCTACGAGTCCCGGCCCAACGTCACCGCCGACGCCGCGGCCCTGTGCGTCAAGAGCGGCAACGCGGTGATCTTGCGCGGCGGCAAGGAAGCCCTCCGCACGAACGCCGCCCTGCACCGCCTGCTCGCCGACGAGTTGCCGGCGCACGGCCTCCCGGCGGACGCGGTGCAACTCGTGGCCACCACCGACCGGGACGCCGTCGGCCACTTCCTCCAGCTGAACGAGTACATCGACCTGGCCATCCCCCGCGGCGGCGAAAGCCTCATCCGCCGGGTGGCCGCCGAGGCGAAAATGCCGGTGCTCAAGCACTACACCGGCAACTGCCACGTGTACGCCGACGCCAGCGCCGACTTCGCCCAGGCGATTGCCATCGTCGTCAACTCGAAGTGCCAGCGGCCGGGGGTTTGCAACGCGCTCGAAACCCTGCTCGTCCACGAGGCGATTGCCCCGACCTTCCTGCCACAAGTCGGTGCGGCGTTGGCCGCCCAGGGCGTCGAACTGCGCGGCTGCGAGATCACCCGCCGCTATTTACCCGCTGCCAAACCGGCGACCGAGGCCGATTACCACGCCGAGTTCCTGGCGTTGATCCTGGCCGTCAAAGTCGTGCCGAGTCTCGAAGCCGCCATCGAGCACATCGGCCAGTACGGGTCGAAGCACACCGACGCCATCCTGACGACGAGCCTGCCGGCCGCCCAGCGCTTCACGCAAGCCGTCGATAGCGCCGCGGTCGTGGTGAACGCCAGCACGCGGTTCAACGACGGCTTCCAACTCGGCCTCGGCGCGGAGATCGGCATCAGCACCGACAAGTTCCACGCCCGCGGCCCGTGCGGCCTGCGCGAGCTGACCAGTACCAAGTACGTGCTCACCGGGAGCGGCCAAATCCGCGACTGACGGGCGTCTTTCGGCTTGACCGCCGCCGCGGAACGGGTATCAAAATAGGTGTCGGCGCGATTAGCTCAGTTGGTTAGAGTACTACATTGACATTGTAGGGGTCACTGGTTCGAATCCAGTATCGCGCATCCCGTAACCCTTGGCCCACGCCAGGGGTTACGTCGTTTCTGGGGGTACCAATCCCGTCCGCGTCCCGGACGAGTTACGATTGCACCGGTGCGTCCGACTCGGTAACCTTTGGGCTACCTCACTTCGCTGACCCCGAGGGTGCCACGCGTGACTCCCCATCTGTCAAATCTGTGGCGACTCTTCGCCGCGACCCTCGCCGTCACCGCCGGTACGGCAACGGCCGCCGACCTGCCACAACGGCCCGCCGTTGCGAAGGCGACCGGCGCGGCGAAGTCCGACCGGGACGCCCTCCAGGGGGTCTGGGCGTTCGACGCCGCATTCCAGGGCCAAAATCCGGCGCTCCAACCGCTCTGGGAGGCGAAGGTCACCGTCGCCGGGGACGCCGTCACCGTGAACGGGTTCCTCGGCCTCAAGACGCCGCTGAAGGGGACGCTCAAACTCGACCCCGCCGCCACGCCGAAGCGCTTCGACCTCGTGTTGGAAGGGTTCGACCTGGCCGAGGCCGGCGTCCCGGTCAAAATCCCCGCCGGGGCCTACCCCGGCATTTACGAACTCGACGGCGACCTCGTCCGCGCGAACTTCGCGGCCGAAATCACCGGCCCGCGGCCGACGGCGTTCGTCACCGGCGACAAGGTGTTCGGCGCGACACTTCGCCGCGCGCCGACGCCCTTCAAGGGTTTCCCCAAAGAGGTCGTTATCACGGCCGTCTACGCCGACGGCTCGCCGGCTGTCGGGGCGACGGTGTCGGGGCACATCACCAAAATGCCCCCCGCGGGAGTCCGCGACAAGGACGGCAACCCGGTCGATCCGGCAAAGCTTCCTGCCGACACCCGCAAGTCGATCGAGGACCAGAACCGCGTGCCCGAAGGGTGCGTCCGCGACGACTCGGGGTGGATTTTTAACGGGGTCACCAAGACCGGCCCCGACGGGACCGTGAAGTTTCCGTACGACGACTGCACGGGGGCGCTCGTCGTCCGCGACCCCGTGACCCGCACGATGGGCGTCGTGACGGTCACCCCGGCGTCCGCCTTGACGGGGCCGTTCAACGTGACGCTGAAGCCCGAGCGCAAGGTGATCGTGCCGGCCGGCTGTGCGGAACTCGCTCAGGCCAAGATGGTCGGCAAGGACACGTTCATGAGCTACGTCCTGACGGCCGACGGCCGGCGGATCGGCTTCACGTGCGAGTCGTCCGGCAAACTCGACTTTTTACTCCCGGCCGGCGACTACCAGGTGCAAGTCTACGGCAACCAGTTGATGGGGCGAAACACCGTCAAGCTCGTCGTGCCGGACGACCGCAGCGAGTACACGGCCCCGCCGGTGACGCTGCCGCCAAGTGGCTTCCTGGCGCTGCTCAACAAGCCGGCCCCGGAACTGACCGGCGTCGCCGGCTGGAAGGGCGAGCCGGTCAAGCTCGCCGACCTCAAGGGGCAGTACGTGCTGCTCGACTTCTGGGGCTACTGGTGCGGCCCCTGCATCGCCGAGATGCCGGTGCTGATGCAACTCCACGAGAGGTTCCACGGCAAGGGCGTGACAATCATCGGCGTCCACCTCGACGTGGACGGCGAAGTCACGACGGCGAAGCAACTCGACGAGAAGTTGGCCGGCTTCAAGGCCGACGCCTGGGCCGGCAAAGACTTGCCGTTCCCAGTGGTCCTGGCGTCGGGGAAACGGCTCGGCAGCGGCGAGAACGCGCCGCGCGGCGACCTGGCGAAGGCTTACGGCGTCCAGGGCTACCCGACGACGATCTTGATCGACCGCGAGGGCAAAGTCGTGGGCAGGTTCCACGCCGCCGACCTCAAGTCGGGCGTCGCGCAACTGGAGACGCTGCTCAAGGGCGTTGCGAAGTAACGGCACTCTCCCTGGGGCACCCCGATGGACCTCGAACTCCGCGGGCACGCGGTCGTCGTGACCGGCGGGGCTAGCGGCATTGGGCTGGCCGCGGCGCGGGCGTTTGCCGCCGAGGGCTGCCGGGTCGCCGTTTGGGATTGCAGTTCGAGCGTTAGCGAAGTGGCCCGGCAGGCGTGCGGCGAGGCGGCGCTGGGCCTTGCGGTCGATGTCGCCGACGACGCGGCCGTGCGTGCGGCCTTCGCCCGGACCCTCGACGCCTTCGGTCGCGTCGATCACCTGGTCCACGCGGCGGCTGTCGGGTCGGGTAAGTTCGGCTTTCCGTTCACCAATTTGACGCCGGCCGACTGGCTGCGGGTGTTGGCGGTCAACGTGATGGGCACGACCCACGTCGCGCACGCCATCGCCCCGCACCTGGCCGACCGCGGGTCGGGGACGATGGTCTTCGTGGCGTCCGTCGCCGGCCAGATCGGGTCGCAGACCGACCCGCCGTACAGCGCCTCGAAGGCGGCCAACATCAACTTCGCCCAGTGCCTGGCGCGCGACCTGGCCCCGCGCGGCGTCCGGGTCAACACCGTCTGCCCGGGGATGGTGCCGACGCCCCTGAACCGGGCCGTCTGGCAGGCCTGGCACGACCAGACCCCGCCGACCGACCGCCTCGGCTACGACGACTGGGCCGCCCGAAAGCTCCGCGCGACGGTCCCGCTCGGCCGCTGGCAAACCCCGGACGCGGTCGCCGACATGATCCTCTTCCTGTCGTCGGCCCGCGCGGCCCACGTCACCGGCCAGACGATCAACGTCGATGGCGGCACCGTCATGCACTCGTAACCGCCGGCCGCAGCCTACTTGCCGTCGCGCAGCCGCTTGACCTCAGCCCGCAGGTCGATCAACTCCAGCAGCACCTTCTCCATCGCCACGGCCGACCGCGTCGCCGGGTCGTACAGGTCCGGGTGCCGTGCCTTCAACGCCTCCCGGCTGGCCGTGAGCGTGGCGAGTTCCTGGCGAAGCGCGACGACGGCGGGCGGGTCCATCGGTACGTCTTCGAGCTTAGCCAATTCGTCGAGCAGCGCCTTACGCTTCTCTTTATAGATGTTGAGAGTGACACGCTCGGCGAAGATCGGAGCGTTCAGATTTGCGATTTCACCTTCGTGCCACGACTTCATTTGCTCGCGATTCCAGTGGTTGAATTGGTCGGCTTCTTTCTTCGAGGCAGCGATATATTTTTGCCGCAGTATTTCGTACTCCCATATCACCACAAGTCGCTTACGAGACATACTCCCGTTAACATTTTCGAGTTCAGCTTCAGTGTATCCTTTATCGTTGTACTTGACAGTTTTCCAGAGTGCTTTTAGGGCTGGAGAAGCAGGTGACTCTGCTAAATCGCCCATGTTGAATAATTCTGTATCAGTCAGGACCACTTTGCTCAGCGAATTAATTTTAGCCTGAATCGGCTCGATCTGCAGATCGACGCGGCGGACATCCACTTCGGATTTGAAGATCAGCAACTCGATCGCCCCCAGCAACTCCACTTTCGCCCGCAACTCGCCCGCCGGCACCTTCGGGACACGCTGCTTCCACTGCTCGACGGCGTCGGCCAGCTTCCGCTCG
>JANYHV010000307.1 GCA_025362195.1 Fimbriiglobus sp.
AGCGGTTCAAGAAGACGGGGGCGCGTTGGGCGGTGGCCAACGTCGGCCCGCTGGTGGAGTTGATCGCGCTGTGCGACACCCCCGACTGGCGTGACCTTTGGGTCGCCGCTTGACCGAGTGCCAAAATCAACGGGCACACCCGCCGGCCGAGTCGGGTTGACCGGGCGGAAGCGGGTCGGTTAGCCTGGGCGGAGACGACGGCCACGGACGGCCGCGCGCCCGCCAGGACGGTGACCCCCGATGCCCCTGTTCGCCACCTCGACCCCCCTGACGGCGGACCAACTCGCCGCGGCGCTCAAGGCCCAGGAGCAACTCCGGTGGGCCGGGGAGGCGGCGTACTTCCGCACGCTGCACGACTGGTTACCCGAGCCGTTCTTCCACACCGAGAGTTTCTTCCTGTTCTTTGCCGCCGTCGCCGCCGTCTACTGGGCGATGCCGCAACGCTGGGTCGCCGGCCGCGTCTGGCTACTCGTCGTCGCCAGCTTCCACTTCTACGCCGCCTGGAACGCCAGCCTGGCCTTCCTCGTCACGGCCACGGCCAGCCTCGATTACGTGCTCGCCCGCGGCATCGAGGCCGCGCCGCGCCGCCGCGTGAAACAGGCCCTCACGGCGGCGAGCGTACTGTCGAACCTCGGCCTGCTGGCGTACTTCAAGTACCGCGGCTTCTTCCTCGGCGAACTCCACGACCTGCTCACGACTCTCGGCGGGGACCCGGCGTTCCGCAAGCTCTCGCCGCTCGACATCCTCGTGCCGTTCGGCATCTCGTTCTACACCTTTGAAGCGATCAGCTACGCCGTGGACGTTTACAAAGGCAAGACGCGGGCCGAGCGGAGTCTGCCGCACTTCTTGCTGTTCATCCTGTTCTTCCCGCACCTCGTCGCCGGGCCGATCGTCCGCGCCGGCGACTTCCTCCGGCAGACGCACCGGGTCAAGCGGTGGAACTGGGTCCGCGTCCAGGTCGGCGTGCAGTTCTTCCTCCTCGGGTTGTTCAAGAAGCTCGCCATCGCCGACCGCATGGCCGTCTACTCCGACCCGATTCTGTCCAACCCCGAGGCGGCGAGTTCCGGCGCGATCTGGCTGGCGGTGCTGGCGTACTCGCTCCGCATCTACGCGGACTTCTCCGGGTACTCGGACATGGCCATCGGCCTGGCGCACCTGCTCGGCTACCGGCTGGTGCCGAACTTCAACCTGCCGTACCTGGCCGCGAACGTCGGCGAGTTCTGGCGGCGCTGGCACATCAGCCTCTCGACGTGGCTGCGCGACTACGTCTTCATCCCGCTCGGCGGCAGTCGCGGCTCGGGCCTGGCCACCGACCGCAATTTGATGGTCACGATGCTGCTCGGCGGCCTGTGGCACGGGGCGACCTGGAGCTACGTCGTCTGGGGCGGCCTGCACGGCGTCTTGCTCGTCGGCCACCGGCACTTCCGGGCGTTCGCCGCGGCCCGGCCGGGGTTCAACGCCCTGCTCGAAACCAAAGTCGGCACGGCGCTGCGGGTCGGGCTGACGTTCTTCGCCGTCAGCCTCGCCTGGGTCTTCTTCCGCCCGGACTTCCAGTCCGCGCTCGTGATCCTGGAGCGGATGTTCCAGTTCGACCTGCCCGGGAACCCGCTCCCGCTGAACGCCCGCGGGCTGTGGTACACCGCCGTCGTCGTGCTCGTATGTCACGTCCTCGCCGCGTCGGGCCTCTGGGCGCGCCTCTGGTCGCGGCTGCCGGCGGGTGCAGTCGGGTACGGCTACGCCCTGGTGCTGATCGCCGCGCTGCTGCTCGCCCCGGAGCAGGGGCAGACCTTCATCTACTTCACGTTTTGAGGCCCCATGACGGCCGCACCGCGACCCGCGCCCTCCGACCGCCGCCGCCGCGCCCGCCGGGCCGTCGTGAGCGGGGTCGTGATTTTCGCGGCGTTGCAACTGGGCTACGGGCTGTTCGCCGAAGTCTACTCCCGCGTCCGCGACCCGCTGTACGGCGACAAGCTCGTCAAGCTGCGCCACCGCCTGCGCGACGCGGACGGCGGCCAAAGCGTCGTCATGCTCGGCAGTTCCCGGACCGGCATGGCCTTTCACGCCGTCGAGGTGGAGCGGCAACTCGGCCGCGACCGGGTGACCGCGTTCAACTTCGGCGTCCCATCGGCCGGCCCGGTCACGCAACTCCTCTACTTCCAGCGCCTGCTCCGCGACGGCGTCGCGCCCGACCTGCTCCTGGTCGAAGTCTTGCCGAGCCTGTTGGCCCCGACCGCGGCGGGTTTGACGCAGGAGAGCGGGCTGCTGTTCGCCGACCGGCTGACGTTTTCGGAGTGCGCCACCGTCGCCCGCTTCGGCTTCCCGGCGGACGCGGTCCACGCCCGGTGGGCGCGGACGGTGATCCTGCCGGCGTACTGGCTCCGCTTTCAGACGATGACGCGGCTGCTGCCGAGTAGCTTGCCGTGGCACGTCCGGTTCGACTGGAGCCGCGGGGCGGACGACGACGGCTTCGGCCGCGCGGCGGCGCAGGTCATCGACGCCCCGACGCGGGCCAAGGCCGTCGAGCAGGCCCGCCGGGAGTACGCGCCGATCCTGGCCGACTACACCCCCGGCGGCCCGGCCGTCGCGGCCCTCGAAGAGTTGCTCGCCCTGTGCCGGGAACGCGGGGTCGCCGTGCGGCTGGTGCTCATGCCCGAAGCGGCCGGGTTCCGCGACTACTTCCCCGCCCCCGGGTACGCCCGCCTCGTGACGCTGTTGAACGCGCTGGCAGTCCGGTACGACGCGCCGCTGGTGAACGCCCGCGAGTGGCTGGCCGACGACGCCTTTTCCGACGGCCACCACACGTTCGTCGCCGGGGCCGACGCCTTCACCGAGCGGTTGACGCGCGACGCGATCGACCCGGCGTTGAAGGCGGGCCGGTGACATGCGCCGCCACGCCGCCCGGTCAATTTGTGCGTTCATCGCCACGCTTCTCGCGGCGAATCTCGCGCTCGTCGTCGCCCTGGAGCGCGCCCCGCCGCGCTGGCACGACCCCGAGTACGGCAAGCGTCTCGGCCTGCTCCGCGAGCGACAGCGCGACCAGCCCGGCCGGCCATTCGTCGTGGCCCTCGGCAGTTCCCGCGTCGCCATCGGCTTGCACCCCGCGTCGCTCCCGGCCGACTCGACGTGCGGCCCGGTGCTGTTCAACATGGCCCTCGTCGGCAGCGGCCCCGTCATGGAGTTGATCTGCTTCCGCCGTTTGCTCGCCGACGGCGTCCGGCCCGACGCGGTGCTGATCGAGTACTGGCCGGCGTTCCTGCATGAAGTCGGAATCTACCACGAAGCGGCCCGCTTCGACCTGCACCGCCTGCGGGCGTGCGACGAACGAGCGGTCCGCGAATACTTCCCCGACGCCGACCGCCGGCTGCGCGACTGGCACGTCGCCCGGGCGTTGCCCCTGCGGACGCACCGCCAAAACGCCTGGAACCAACTCGTGCCCGGCGGTTTGCCGCGAGCCGCCCGCATCGACGGCCTCTGGTCGCGCATCGACCCGTGGGGCCGGCTCGCCGACCGCGACAGTGTCGGCGACGCTGAACGGCTGACGTTGAAGGACGTTCACGCCGACTATTACCGGGGGCTGTTCGCCGGGTACGAGGCGAGCGAAGTCGCCGACCGCGCCTTGCGGCAACTGCTGCGCGAGTGTGCCGACGCCGGCATCCCCGCGGCACTGTTGATGATGCCCGACTCGCCGGCGTTCGCCGAGTGGATGCCGCCGGAGGCGGTCCGCCGCGCGGCCGACCACGAGCGGCAGTTGCGGGCCGACTTGCCATTACCGGTCATCGACGCGCGGGACTGGATCGCCGCCGCGCACCTGCCCGACCGCGTCCACCTGCTCACGCCCGGCGCGGCCGAGTTCACCCGCCGGTTGCACGGCGAACTTCCCCGCGTCTTCCCGCAGTTCGCCGGGCCGTCGGGAGGTGCGCCATGAGTCGCCGCCGCTCCGCCCGCCGGGCCGTACTCGGGGCACTCGCCGCCGTGGCGACGCTGCAACTCGGCCTGTCGGTCGCGCTGGAACGCTTCAAACCCGAGTGGCGCGACCCGGAGTACGGCCTCCGCCTGCGCGACTTCCAGGCGACGCTGCGGCCGGCCAAACTCGTCGCCGTCCTGGGCAGTTCGCGGGTGCAAATGGGCCTCAACCCCGCCGCGTTCGCACTTCCGGACGGCGTCGGCGCGTACAACTTCGCCCAGTCCGGCAGCGGCCCGGTGCAAGAACTGCTCACCTTGAAGCGACTCCTCGCGGCCGGCGTGCGGCCGGACTTCGTGCTCGTCGAAGTGCTCCCGCCGGCGCTCTCGACCGCCTCCCCGGTCAACCGCGTCGGCCCGTCCGAGCGCTACGACTGGCGCGACCTCGGTTACCTCGAAGCCTACGGCGACCCGACGCATTCCCTGCAAGCCGGCTGGCTGCGCGCCCGGCTCACGCCGTGGTCCGAGAGTCGGTCGGTGCTGCTCTCGCGGGCCGGGGCCGGCTTCCTGTTACCGTCGGCGGCGCGGCGGGACTTCCTCTGGAAGCAGACGCGGCCCGGCGGCTGGATGCCGTACTTCTTCGAGACCGTCGAAGAGGGCCGGCGCGAAGACGGCTTACGCAAGACTCAGCAGGAGTACGCCGGCTGCCTGACCGACCTGACCGTCGGTCCCGTGGCACGCCGGGCTTACGCGGAACTGCTGGCACTGGCTGCGGACAACGGCATCCGCGTGGCGTTCTTCGGGATGCCCGAGTCCCCGCGCTTCCGGTCGTGGGCCACTCCGGCGACGCAAGTCGCCGTGCGGGCGTACCTCGACGAACTCGCGGTCGCCAGCGGCACCCCGGTCGCCGACCTGTCGGCGTGGGGGTTGCCCGAGACCGACTTTGCCGACGGCCACCACCTGTTGCGGCACGCGGCCGATGCGACCTCGCGGCGGTTCGCCGCCGAACACGTCGGGCCGTGGGTGTTAGGCCAACGCCGCTGACGCGGGGTCACTCGTAGGCGATGGCGTCGGTGATCCGCGTCCGCACGGCGCGGTAGGCCGGCAACAGCCCGGCGAGCACGGCGACGGCCAGTGCCCCCGCGGCGATCGTCAGCCCTTGCCGCCACGGCACGTACATTTCAAAGAGGAAACCGGACTCTTCGAGCAGCACCACGCGGAGGACGTACCACTCCATCGGCAGGCCGATCAGGATGCCGAGGACGGTGCCGAAGACGCCCATCAGCAGCGCCTCCGCGAGGACGGACCGGATCACCTGCCCCGGCGTCGCCCCGACGGCGAGCAACAGGCCGAGTTCGCGCTTCCGCTGCAAGACGGAGATCAATAGGGCCGTGACCACGCCCAGGGACGCGACGATGCCGACGACGATCTGCTGGACGAACGCCAGCACGTAAACCCGGTCGATCAGGTCGGCCAGGAACTTGCGCACGGTGACGCGGTCTTGCACGATCAGCCCGCGGCGGTCCACCAACTCGCCCAGCGCTTTGCCGGCCGCGGACTCGGGGGACGGGTCGGCCAGGTAGACGTGCGCGATGTCCACGAGCGGGTCTTGAAACAGGGCGGCGTAAACGGTGCGGTCGATGAAGATCGTGCCGCGGCTCCACGAGTAGTCCCGGAGGGTGTCGAGGACGCGCAGTTCGACCGGCCCGCGCGGCCCCGGCAGCGTGACCGTGTCCCCCGGCTTCTTGCCGTGCAGGCGGGCGAAGTTGTCCGACACGAGGACCGCGTTCGGCTGCGTGAGCGTCCGCAATTTGTCGAGGCCCTCGCGGTTGCCCGGGGCGCGGCGGGCGTTTCCCTCGGCGTAGGCGGCCCCGTCGATGGCGACGAGGAAGACGAGCGTGCCGTTGTACTCCGGGCGGACGTAGCGGAGGCCGACGACGCCCTCGACCCCGGGGATGCGGCGGGCGTCGGCCAGGAGTTGCGGGTCGAGCGGGGTCTGCGAACTGGTCGCCTCGGCGAGGCTGCCGCCGAACAGGAAGCGGTCGGCCTGGATGACCTCGTCGAGCCACTGGACGACCGGCACTTCGTTGCTCAGGCCCACGCCCGCCGTCTGGAAGATGACCGCGACCCCGGCCCCGAGCGCCCCGATCACGACCCCGGTGCGGCCCGGTGCCCGCAACAGATTGTCCGCCGCCAACCGGGCCTCGATCGGCAGGACTCGGCGGAGGACCGGGTGGACGATCCGCACCATCAGGCCGACGAGGATCGGCGCGGCGAGGAGCAGCCCGACGAGGGCCGTCATCATGCCGCCGAAGGCCCCGACGCGGTGCGGCAAGTCGTGCCGGGCGAGGACCATGCCGACGCCGCCGAACACGAGCACCAGGCAGGCCACCTTGTGGGCCAGCGCCCACCAGCCGCCGCCGGCCCCGGGGACCCGCCGCACCGCGTCCGCCGGGTCCTGGGTCGCCGCCTGGATCGCCGGGATGACCGCGGCCGACACGGCGGTGCCGACGCCGGCGAGCGCCGCGTAGAAGACGGTCGAGAGCGACGGGACGCCGGGGTTCAAGTCGGGGTTGAGGAAAAGTGCCCCCAACTCCTCGCGGAACTGCCCGAGAATGAGCCGCGCCAGCAGTGCCCCGGCCGGCACGCCGAGGGCCGCCCCGAGCAGGCCGAGGGCGAAGGCCATGACGCCGAACAGGACGACGACTTGCCGCCGGGTCGCGCCGATCGACCGCAGAATCCCGATGTCGTGCCGGCGCTCGGCGGCGGTCACGGCGAGCGCGTTGTAAACGAGGAACAGCCCCACGACCATCGCGGCGGCCGAGCAAAGGGTGAAGGCGATCTGGATGCCGCCGACGATCTCTTGTGTCGATTGGGCGTGGGCCTCGGGCGTGCGGACCTCAGCCCGATTGCCGACCACCGTCCGCACGGCCGCCTGCACGGCCTCCCGGTCGGCACCCGGTTGCAGCACCACGTCCACACGGTTGACGCGCAGCGGGACGACCGCTTCCCACAGGGCGTCCGCGGCGACGCCGCCGGCCGCGGCCATCGTGCCGGGTGTGGGGCCGGGCCGGGCGAAGCGGGCCGCCGACGCGAGTTCCATGCCGACGACGGCGTCGCCCAAGGTGGACAGCGGCGACTTCTCGCCCAACTCGAAGTACCCGGCCGGCAGGCAGTCGAGGCGCTGCGAGCCGAACTTCAACGCCAGCGGTTCGGTCGGCGATTTGCGGGCCACCGCCCAACCGTCGTGGACCGACTTGCTGACGATGACGACCCGCCGCGAGAGGACCATCAGCGCGGCCGCCGGAGAGTCTTCGAGGGTGCGGGTGAAGCGGACGCCCAGCGGGTTCGGGCCGCCGGCTTGCAGCGAGTCCGGCGTGAGTTCGACGCCGAGCAGCACGCAGACGCGGTTCCCCAGGCCCGGCAGGGTGACCCGCTCGACGACCAGCGGCTGGAACGCCGCGACGCCCGGGACACGCGCGGCCCGCAGGTCATCGACGACCGCCCGCGCGACGCCGAACTCGCCGTTGCCGATGAACAGGTCGCCGACCCGGACCGGGGTCAACGACTGGTCGGCGGCGCGCTCGAGGCACTGGTTCAGGACGCGCGACGAGACGAGCGTCGCCACGCCCAGCGCGATGCTGGCGACGATCAGCGCGGCGCGGTCCCAGCGGTGCCACAGGTAGCGGAGGCTGAGCAGGCGGTACAGGGCGATCATGCGGGCGGAGTGCTTTCGTTCACGCGGTGGGGCGGGGGCCGACGACCGGGCCGTCCGACTCGACCAGGCCGTCCCGGATGCGGACGATGCGGGTGCCGTACTGGGCCGCGGTGGCGTCGTGCGTGACCATCACGACGGCCCGCCGGCCCGGCTCCGGCAGCCCCGCGAGCAGGGTCAAGATTTCGCGGCTGGTCACGCTGTCGAGGTTGCCCGTCGGCTCGTCGCACAGCACGGCGTCCGGGGAAGTGACCAGCGCCCGCGCCACCGCGACCCGCTGCATCTCGCCGCCGGACATCTCCTCGGGGAAGTGGTCGGCCCGCTCGCCCAGCCCGACCCGGTCGAGGCTCGCCTTCGCCCGGGCCAGCGTCTCCCGCCGCGGCGCGCCGCCCAGGAGCAAGGGCAGGGCGACGTTCTCGGCGGCGGTCAGGGTCGGCAGCAGGTTGAACGCCTGGAAGACGAAGCCGATGCGGTTGCGCCGCAACAGCGACCGGGCCGTGTCCGACAGGCTTTGCAAGTCCTGGCCCTGGAAGACGGCGCGGCCGCTCGTCGGCGTGTCGAGCGCGCCCATGAGGTGCATGAGGGTCGATTTGCCGGACCCGGACGGCCCCATGATGGCGACGAACTCGCCGCCCTGGACCGCGAGCGAGACGCCCCGGACGGCGCTGACCACACGCCGGCCCTGGTAGTACGTCTTCGTCGTGTCGATCAGCTCGATCATGGCGCTCCGTCTTCGATTCGAGCAATATCCCGCGCCGCCGTGGCCCGATTGCGGGGGTTAACGTAAGGCCCGCGCCCCGGAAGGGAAAGCCGCGAACGACCCTTGCGGCGTCGGTTCGCGTGCTATGGTGCAACGAGGTGGCAACACTTCGCCGGGGATTTGTGGCACGCCGCGAAAACTCGGACCGCACAGCACCGGCCTTCCCGGAACGCCCCGAGACTCCCATGAAGCAGCTCTATTCGTCCGGCCTCCTCGGCACGTTTCCCGCGGGCGCGGCCCTCAAGGCGTCGAGCGCCGGGGTGCCCGCGGCCGCCCTCGACCTCGCCTTGAACCACCCCGGGTACGCCGTCCCGCAGCCCGATTCGCATCGCCCGCTGCCGGTCCGGCTGGCCCTGCTGAACACCCCGCAGGGCCGCGTCTTGACGCACACCGCGCCCGACGGCGCGACCTTCTTCGCGCACACGCTGCTCAACGTGCCCGCCTCGGCCGACGCGCAACTCGCCATCCAGACCTGGGGCAGTCCGCTCTGGCAGAAGCACGACCCCGAGGGGACGGCCGACCTGCCCGAGTTGCCGTACCTGCCCGTCGCGGACGTCCTCGACGACGCCGTGCTGAAGGACTGGCTGAGCGCCCCGGCCCGCCAGGAAGCCCTCGATTTCATGTTAGTCGCGCTGCTCGGCACCCCGCCACACGCGAAGATCTTCCTCGCCGCGGCGGCCGACGACGTGGCCAAATTGGTGTACGCCGCGACCCGCGTCCTGCCGTCGGGCCTGCTCGACGCGTTCACCTTTTCGACCTACGAGTCCGACCCGCTCGCGTGCTCGGCCCGGCTCATCGGCCACGACCCCGGCACGCCGGACGCCGACGGCGGCGAGCCGCGCGACCTGCCGCAGGCGTGCTACGCCGCGCCGCACTTCGCGCTCAACCTGGCCACCGGCCGGCGGACGCCGGTGCCGGCCGACGTGCCGTTCGCCGGGTTCGCCGTGAAGGCGGCCGCGGCCGGCGAGTACGGCCCGCTCGACGAGGTGAAATCGACCTGGGAACGGCTCGGCCTCAAGGACGCCCGCCAGTTCGACCTCGTCTACCGCTTGACCCGCGGGACCGGCACGCTGACCAAGGACGAGGCCGCCGAGACCCTGCAGCACGCCCCGCTCGCGGCCTGGATTTCGGCGCGGGCCGACGTGCTGCAACAGTTCCTCGAATGGGCACTCGACGACCGCGACTTCGCCAAGACGTCGTTCACCCGCGCCGTCCAGGCCCTGCGGCAGAAGCCCGAAGTGACCGCCAAACTCACACAAACCGTCCGCGACGCCGGGCTGAAAGCCTTGAAGGCGAACGACCGCGAGCGCACGGCCACGGCGCTCGAAGTGATCCTGCCGATGGTCGCCCCGACCAAGGCCAACGCCGTCTGGGGCGAGTTGATCGCCCAGTTGACCGACCCGGACGCGCTCGCCTGGGAGGTCCGCGGCTACCTGCTGCCGAAGTTCGTCCGCTTCAAGCAGCAGCAGGGCGTGACCGGCGTCGATGAGGGGCTGGCGAAGTGGCTGGCGGCCCCGGCGGACAAGCTCGCCGGCCTGCTCGCGCTCGAGTTGCCGAAGCACTACCAGCTCGCCGCCGCCCGCGCCGCGCTGCTCCGCGACGGCGAGCCGACCGCCGTGCTGGCGACGACCCTCGCCCGGCACCCGGCCCTGGCACTCACGCTGTTGAAGCCGGGCGAGACGAGCGAGGACCGCGCCGGCGAGCTGTTCGATGGCCTGCTGACGGAAGCCCCGCAGCACCCCTGGCTCGAAGATTTGCTGGGCAAAGCGGCGGACTACCCGCCGGCCAGTTTGAACCGCTACTTCGAGGCGACGCTGGCCGCCGGCAAGATCGACGCCGACCGCGTCATCCGCACCAACGGGCCGCGGTTGCTCGAACTCTTCGCCGGCCAGTCCGGCCTCGACAAGGTCGGCACGCAACTCCTCGCGGCCCCGCCCGACGACCTCCTCCGCAACCCCGGCCTCCTCGACTTCCTGGCGAAGCTACTCGACGAAACGCAGGTCTCCGGCGAGTTGAAGGCGCGCGTCCGGGCGGTGACCACGGTCAAGGCGTACCTCGACGCGCCGGCCTTCGACGCCGCCGCGATGGACGCCGTCGCCGCGGCCCTGGCCACGACCCCGCCGGTCGTCCCGGCCGCGACCAAGGGCGAACTGTTCACGGCCGTGGCGAAAGCTCTGGCGGGCAACGCGGAAAGCTCCGCGTTGCAAAGCGACCTCGAAACGACACTTGTTCACTTCGGCTCGACGCTGGCGAGCGACCCGACCGACCTGTACGAGAACCTGCTCCGCGACTTGCGCACCCGGACCGACTTCGGCCGGCACCCCAACCTCGCGCCGACCTTCCTGGCGGTCGCGTTGGGCGCGACGAACGCCCCCGAACTGGCCGGCAAGCTCGACGGCCTCGACGGCCACGCCTTCGCCGTCGCGTCCGACGCGGCCAAGCGGGGCGGCACGAAGTTGCTCGCCGAGATCGACCGGCGGGCCGTGGCGTGGCCGAAGAGTGCCCGGACGCAGTGGGGCTTCCTGAGCGCCGCCGTCCGCCCCCGCGGGGCCGCCGGCGTGCTGCGCGACGTGGGCCTGGTCGCCGCCGGCGTGGTCGCGGCCAGCGTCGTCTGGCTCATCGTCCTCGCGGTCAAGTGACCGGAAGGTCCGGGGCGGTCAATACCGCCGTCGCCGGGGGGCGTCGCTAAGATGGTGGTGGGTGCCGTCGCCGGCGTTGGGCCGGTCGAACGCCCCGCCCCCGTACCACGGACCGCCCCCGCATGGCCCGCGAGAAACCGCCCGCCGACTCCCCAGAGCCGCGCGTCCGCCTGACGCGCGCCGGTCTGGCCGAGGCGGCCCGACTGTTCGCCTACCTGTTGCGCTACCGCGGTCGCTTCCTCGCGGCGATGGTCGCACTCACCGCGTCCAGTCTCCTCGGGCTGACCTTCCCGTACCTCGCCGGCCGGCTCGTGGACGCCGCCGGGCCGACCGGCAGTCTGGTCGGGGGCGGCGGGCTGGACATCGACCGCGCGGCCGTCTGGCTGGTGATCGTTCTCGCCGTCCGGGCCGCCTGCTCGTTCGCCCAGACGTACTGGCTCGCGCAGGTCGGCGAGCGGAGCCTGGCCGACCTGCGGCAGGACACTTACGCCCGCCTGTTGCGGCTGCCCGTCGCCTTTTTCGCCCAGCGCCGCGTCGGCGAACTGTCGAGTCGCGTGGCCACCGACCTGTCGCAAATCCAGGACGCGCTGACCGGGGCGATCCCGTCGTTCTTGCGGCAACTCGTCATGCTCACCGGCGGCCTGGCCCTGCTGGCCACGACCTCCGGCCGGTTGACGCTCGTCATGCTCGGCTCGGTCCCGCCGCTGGTCGCGGCCGCGGCGCTGTTCGGCCGGGCCGTCCGCAAGCAGTCCCGGGACGCCCAGGACCGGCTGGCCGCGGCCAACGTCGTCGTCGAGGAGACCCTGCAGGGCATCAGCGGCGTCAAGGCGTTCACCAACGAGCGGTTCGAGGAGAACCGGTACCGCGTCGGCATCGACGCCGTCGTCGCGGCGGTCCTCCGCGGCGCGCTCTACCGCGGGGCGTTCTCGGCGTTCGTCATCTTCGCGCTGTTCGGGTCGGTCGTGCTGGTCCTGTGGTACGGGGCGAAGCTCGTGCAGGCCGGGGAACTGAGCCTCGGCGACTTGACGCAGTTCTTGCTCACGACCACGTTCGTCGGCGGGGCGGTCGGCTCGTTCGCCGAGCTGTACGCCCAGTTGCAGCGGACCGTCGGGGCGACCCAACGGGTCCGCGAGTTGCTCCGCGAGCCGACCGAGGATGCCGGCCCGGCCGTCGGCAGTGGCCCCCCCGCGCGGCTGGCCGGCGGCATCCGGTTCGACGCGGTCACCTTCGCCTACCCCGGCCGAAAGGAAGTCGAGGTGCTCCGCGGCCTGTCGCTGGAGGCCCGGGCCGGCGAGCGGATCGCCCTGGTCGGGGCCAGCGGGGCGGGCAAATCGACCGTCGTCTCGCTCCTGTTACGCTTCCACGACCCGGACGCCGGCACGGTCCTACTCGACGGCCGCGACGCCCGGAGTTACCCCCTGCACGAGCTGCGCGGGAACACGGCCGTCGTGCCCCAGGACGTGTTCCTGTTCGGCGGCAGCGTCGGCGAGAACATCGCCTACGGCCGGCCGGGGGCGTCGCAGGCCGAGGTCGAAGCCGCGGCCCGGCAGGCCCACGCGCACGACTTCATCGCCGGCTTCCCCGAGGGGTACGCGACCCTCGTCGGCGAGCGCGGCGTCCAACTGTCCGGCGGGCAGCGGCAGCGGGTCGCCATCGCCCGGGCCATCCTCCGCGACCCCGCCGTGCTCATCCTCGACGAGGCGACGAGTTCGCTCGACTCCGAGAGCGAGCACCTCGTCCAGCAGGCCCTCGACGGCCTGATGCGCGGCCGCACGTCGGTCATCGTCGCCCACCGCCTCTCGACGGTCCGTAAGGCCGACCGCATCTACGTCATCGAGGCCGGCCGCGTCATCGAGACCGGCACCCACGCCGAGTTGATGGAGCGCGACGGCAAGTACCGCACCCTCGTCGAGCTGCAATTCGCGGTCGCCTGACGCCCGCTCACGCCTCCAGATCGAGGCGAATCCGCGCCTTGGCGTACCGGATCATGCGGGTCGCCGTGGAGCACGACAGGCCAAGCGCGGCGGCCGCCTCGGCGGTGGTCAACGCCCCGAAGTGGCACATCTCCAACACCGCCGCGTGCTCGGGCTTACTCGCCGCCAGCCGCGTCAGCGCTCCGTCGAGGGCGAGCAGCCGCGCGTCGGGGTCGGGGGCGGCGAGGTCGCCCAACGGCACGCGGTCCGCCCCGCCGCCGCGCTTGTCGGCCGCCTTGGCCCGGGCGTGATCGACGAGGATTCGCCGCATGGCCGTCGCCGCGACGCGCACGAAGTGCGTGCGGTCGGAGTACGCGACCGACGCCCCGGCCAGCTTCAGCCACGCCTCGTGGACGAGCGCCGTGGCGTCGAGCGTGTGCCCCGGCGACTCGCCCGCCAGCTTCGCCGCCGCAATCCGCCGCAACTCGGCGTACACCTGCTCGAAGGCGTCGGGGTTCATTTCTGCTCCCGGGGTGGCGGGGCGGGTCAGGCGATCCACAAGTCGTCGCACGCCTTCTCGTAACTCGCTTCGAGGTCGAGCGGCACCACAAGTTCGTGGTCGAGCCACAGCGGCACCGTCGGCAAGACTTCGCCGACGGTCATCGGGTACGACCACGCCTCCAACTTGGCCCGCCGGCCGAGGTTGATCCAGCGGCACGACGCGGCGTAGGTCGGCGGGCTGTCGAGCGACATCGTGCGATCGGGGTGCCCGATGAACTCCATCAGTTGGGCGTACAGGTTGTGCCGGCTGATCGTCACAAGATCGACGACGGTGAGGGCGACGCCCTTCCGGAGCAACGCGGCGCACTTGGCGACGAAACTCTCACGCGACTGGGGTCGGTCCTTATTTGCCGGACTGACGAGTTCGATGGCCGCGACGAGTTCCCTGCGACGCTGGAGGTCGAAGATGCGGACTTCATACTCGTACTCCTCGGGCAGATCCGTCTCCAAGGCGAGTACTGCGGGGCCGCCCGTCCACGTCGCACTCCCAGTACCCCCGTTCCGCTGACTCGCCACGCCGTAAGAAGGGTCGTCGCGGACCTCCAGGGCACCGATGTCGATCTCCATCTCCGTGCCCAGGCGGACGCGCGGCTCGGCAACGTACCCTGTCGGCAACACGGACCGCAGGTGCTGAACAATCCTCGCCGGCCACATCGCGTGGAAGCTCTCCCAGGGGGACTTCTCGACGACGGGCGGGCGGAAGTGGTCTCGTAACGGCATGGCGTGTTCCTTCAAGTTGACGGCGCGGCTGCGACGGTAGCCTGGTGCGCGACGGCTTGAGCCTGCACGGCCCAGAAGGTCGCGTGCATCCGGTGGCACAAGGTGTCCAAGTTGGACAGCGCCGTCGCCAGGGGATCGACCGTCAGTTGGCGGCCGAGCAGCACACCGAACTGCCACTCGCTGCCGTTGGTGGCGATGCCGTACACCGGGACCTCCGGGGTCTGGTTCAACCGCTGCGCCGCGAGCATTGCCGCCGAGCACTGCCCCCAGGCCCGCTCGAAGTCGTCGAGTTTGGCCTCGGCGACGAGCAAGTATGGCGTGTCGGGGATCGTCTGCCCGTACTCCGACACCTTGCACACGAAGTAGTCGGGGACGCCGGTCAGGTCGTCGTCGAACGTCAGCCGCTCGCGCGTAAATAGAGCGAGGTCTTTCGAGTACGGCTTCCAGATTTCCCGCAGGATGGGGAAGAGCAGCACTTCCCCCGCTCCGATCTCAGACCGGCCGATGGGCAGCATCCGCAGGTTGAACGCCAACTCCGCGCGGAAGTACTCCCTCAGCGGCGGCGCGGTCGGGTCCGGCGGCAGCAGTGGCCCCTGGACGAAGACCAACTTGTACTTCTTGACCACGTCATCGACGCAGGTGAAATTGGTGAACGCCATGCGAGTCGCCTCCGTGAACACCCCCCCGGTGTCATGGTACTTCGCCGACCGCGTGCGGTCACTGCTTGTCCCGCGGCGGCGGGGCAAGCTCCGCAGACCCCGCCGGCTCAGGCCGTCGCTTCGTCGTGGCGTCAGGTACGGAAACCTCTTAATTCGGCGGGACGCGGTCGGCCGCCTTCAAATCGTCGCGCATCTGCCAAAATTCCGCCGCGGTCATATCGACGCGGTACCCTTTCTCGGCATCCTCCCGATAACTAAGCCGTTCGAGGGCGGGGAAGTCGCGGAGGAAATCAAAGTCCGTCGCGCCCAACGGTAAAGTGAGTTCCCGGAGCGTCTTAATGGTTTTAAGTGGCGACAAGTTAGTGAGCCGATCGCAGTTGTTGAGTCGCAGGGAAACCAGTGGCAAATCCCGTAACGGCGAGAGGTCTGTCACGAGACAACCCACAAGGTTCAAGTGATCGATTTTCATCCCACGGAGTGGTCCAAGGTTCACAACTTTGGCCCGATACATCTCAAGATATGTGAGCGGCATGCCGCGGAGGGGGCTGAGGTCTTGAACCCCGGTTTGGGAGAGGCACAGGACGCTGATGTTCGCGCCCCTCAAAAACTCCAGGTCCCTCACGGGGGTTTGGTTGAGGTCCAGTTTCCACGTCCCATCGGCCATTTTGATTAGAGTGCGGGGTTTGAGACCCGACTGCTGGATTGCCCGAACCCAGGCCAGCTGTTCGTACTCTTGCCAGAACTGCTCGACCGTCGAAGTCGGGAACCACGGACTGAATTGACTCATGCTGTAAGCTAAGTACTTCAAGTTCGGCAGAGCACGGAGTTGCTCGACATCATGCGAGAGGATCGGAATCGTTACACACTTGAGCGACGGCATGGAGTTCCCCACGAAAAGTGGACAGTCTTTAGCGGTGGGTTTGGTTATGCGTCCGCTCGAACTCCGCCGGGGCGACGTACCCCAGTGACGAGTGCCGCCGGACGCGGTTGTAGAACGCCTCGATGGACTCGAAGATGCTCGATCTCGCCTCGTCGCGGGTGGCGTAGTCCTCGCCGTGGACCAACTCCTTCTTCAGGCTCGCGAAGAACGACTCCATTGGCGCGTTGTCCCAGCAGTTCCCGCGTCGGCTCATGCTGCACGTGATCCGCTCCTCCTCCAACCGACGCTGGTAGTGCTCGCTGGCGTACTGGCTCCCACGATCCGAATGCGCCACCAGATCCAAAAACACCTCCGAACGGTCAGACACAGCCATCTCCAGCGCGTCCACCACCAATCGACTGGTCATCGTCGCCGCCATACTCCAGCCCACCACCATCCGACTGAACAGGTCGATCACGACCGCCAAGTACGGCCACCCCTCACGCGTCGGAATGTACGTCACATCGGGGACCCACGACGCATTCGGCTCGCCCGGGTCGAAGTCCCGATCCAGGACGTTGTCGGCCACCGGGTGCGGGTGGTTCGAGTCCGTCGTCTGGCGAAACTTGCGCTTCGTTTTCGCGGCAATCCCGGCTTCCCGCATGACTCGCGCGACCGTGTTCTCGCAGCACTCGTGTCCACACGCGACCAACTCGGCGTGCATTCGCGGACTGCCGTAACGGGCCTTCACCTGCGTGTGGATCTCCTTCACCCGCTCGGTCAACTCCTCACGCCGGGACTCGGTCTTGCCGGGTTCTCGGGACCGCCAGGCGTAGAAGCCCGCGCGGGACACTTCCAGGACGCGGCAGAGGGTCGTGACGGGCCACTCGCTCTTGCGTTCCTCGATCCAGGCGAAGGTCACTTCGACTGGGTGGCGAAGAACGCCGTGGCTTTTTTCAGGATGTCGCGTTCCATCTCCAGACGCTTCACATCCGCCCGCAGGCGACGCAACTCTTCCTCGACGGGGGTGAGGTGACCGGCACCGGGGAACGCGGCAGCCCCGTTCTTGGTGACCGCCTTCTTCCACGAGTGGAGGATGTTCTCGGTGACCCCGAGTCGGCGGGCGGTCTCGGCGACGGACAGCTTTTGCTCGGTGATCACCTTCACGGCCGCGAGTTTGAACTCCGGCGTGTAGAGCTTGCGCTTACCAGTCATCGGTGTGTCTCCTCGTACTCAGAGTTTACACCGCTTTCCAACTGTCCACCGTTCGTGGGGAACTTCACCCAGAGTTTTTCAACACCCTGTAGCAGGGTGAAATGGTGGTACGGGCGGCGGCGTATTTACTCGAAGACGGCGGAGGTTGGCGCGGCCGGCGGCGGCCCACCTGAGGGGGTAACGGTCGTGGTCCCAGGTAGCACGCATCCGCCGCCGCCGGTTGCCGTAGCATTGATTCCCAACGCTGCCTGGTAGTTCGCCACCGCCGCGAGGTATTGGCCGAGCGACGCAACGACACGGGTGCGCGCTTCGGCGGCGGCGACCTCTTGCAGGTTCAGCTCGAACAGGCTCGTCTCCTCGTTGGCGAACCTCACGGTCTCGATGTCGAGTACCTTCTTCGCCTCCCGCTGCTCGTCGCGGGCGCGGCCGAGGCGGGCGTAGGTCAGCGTCAATTCGGAGACCGCGTCCTGGACCTGCGTCACGACCTCGTCGCGGGCGAACCGCTCTTGGGCGAGCAGTTGCGCGAGTTGGGCCTGGGCCGTGCGGACCCGGCCGCGGGCGTCGCGCCGGGGCAGCGGCACCTCGAAGCTCGCCCCGGCCTCCGCGGCGGTGCGGTCGGTCGTGAACGGGCCGTCGCCGGTGAGCGTCTTCTTGGCGAAGCCCGCGTCCTGGCTCACGCCGGCGAAGACGTTGAGCGTCGGCAACTCCTGGTTCGTCGCCAGCTTCAACTCGACGGCCCGCCGCTCTTTCTCGAGTTGGAACCGGGCGAGTTCGGGGCGGCGGGCCAGCGCGCCGGTCACGTCGGCTTGCAACTGCTTCGGGTCCGGTGCGGGCGGCTCCAGCGCGAGGAAGTCGGCGATCAGCGTGTCGGCCGCGGGCACGATGGGGTCGCCCTCGGGGCCGCGCAAGAACAGCGACAGCCTCAACGCCGCCTGCTGGACCTGGCGCTCGGCGGCCAGTCCGGCCTCCTGCCGGCTGGCGACGGAGCGGCGGTTCTGGGCAGGGAGGAGTTCGGAGATTTGCTCGCGCTTCTTGCGCACGTCGATCACCTCTTGGCGCGTACTGGCCAGCGTGGCGAGTTCGGCGGCGACGCGGTATTGTGCCCCGGCCGCCTGCCACACCCAGTAGGCTTGCGCGGCGTTCCGCTGGACGTCGAGCCGGGCGCGGCCGACGACCGGGTCGGCGAGTTGCTCCTGAATCTGCGCCGCCCGCAGTCGCGCCCGCCGCGGGTCGGTGTCGCGGTTCTGCAGCAGCGGTACGGTGACGCCGGCGCGGAACTCGCCGCCGTCGGCGGTCTTGCGGTCGCCGTTGTAAATGGGGAAGTTACCGCCGCCGAGCCGCCAGCCGGCGAAGGTCGTGACCCCGCCGGTGGTCAGCGGCGTCTCGACGCCGACATCGACGCGGCCGTTGGAAAACGTGCCGGCTTGCTCGGACGCGCGGGCGCGAAGCACCGTGTCGAACTGGCCCTCGGCCGACAGGCGTTGCCCCGACGCGATGGCCCGCTCCTGCTCGACGGCGTACAGCAGCGGGAAGTGCTCCTCGACGCTGGTCAGCACGTCGCGCAAGCTCAGTGGCCCTTTGAGCGGACGGGCCGCGGTCGTGCTCGGCGCGGCCGGCGGCGCGGGGAGCGGGGCGGCCGGCGGCGGGGGCGCGAGTTGCGGCGGGGCGAGCGGAGCGCGGACGAAGGCGTCGGGCGGCAGCGGGCCGCGTTGCGACGCGCAACCGGCGGCGTTCAGGAGTGCCAGGGTCCACGCGGTCCGGGTCGAGCGGCGGTTCATCCGTGAACATCCCCCGGTCACTTTCTCTCGACCGGGCCGACGCCCAGTACCTGCCTCGACTCCTTCTCCTTGACCTCACGCGCCGGCGGGAAGCCGTTCAGGAGTCGCCACAACTCGTAGCCGAGCCGGACTTCCTTGACGAGCACCCAGCCCTGCGCGCGGACCCCCTGGCGGAGGAAGTTCGCCTCGGGCCAGTTCGCGTCGGGGGCCGGCTCGACGAGGACGCGGAAGCGGCCCTGCCCGTCGGAGGTCGGGTCGACGAGGTAGACGCGGCCCTCGAAGGTGCCGGCGGCGGCCTCGGGGTACGCGGCGAACTGCACCGCCGCCCAGCCCTCGAACTGCACGATCGCCCGGTCCCCCTTGCGCACCAGTGGCAAGTCGTTGCCGTCGATCGACACCTCGGCGACGATACCGGGGGTGTCCGCGGCGGTCAAGGTCGTCGGGGCCACGTCCGGCACGAGGACCGCGAGCTGCTGGCCGGCGCTCACGAGTTGCCCCCCCGCCTCGGCGTTGGCGAGCACGCGGAAGACCGTCCCGGCCGTCGGCGCGGCGACGAACTGGTTCTCCTGCCGCTTCACGTCACTCTCGACGCTGAGGTACTGCGCGACGGTCGCCGCCTCCTCGGCCTTACGGGCGATCAGCACCAGTTCCTCGGTCTTGACCATCGCCTGCGTCTGCTGGCCGACGGCCTTGAACTCCTCGGCCGCGGCGTCGCTTTGCTTCACGGCGACGGTCACCTCGGCCTCGACGAGCGGCACCATCTCCTTGGCGTTCGTCCAGAGGCGGGCGGCCTGCTCCAACTGGTCCTTCGACAGCGCCCCGCCCTCCCTCATCCCCGCGACGGGCGTCTTGTAAATCTCCTCCTGCCGCCGGTACGACTGCCCCTCGCGCAGCTCGTCGGCCCTGGCGCGCAGCAGCGACTGCCGCGCGCGGGGCACGGCGGCCTCGGCGGCCTCCGTGCGGGCCTTCGCCTGGGCCACCCGCAGCGGGGCCTCGGCCCTCACGAACTCCAGCCGGCTCTCGTGCTCCTCGACGCTCGACCGCGCCAG
>JANYHV010000371.1 GCA_025362195.1 Fimbriiglobus sp.
CTCGACGACGCCACCGCCGAGGCGGCCGTCCGTGTCCTGCGCGACAACCCCCGCGGGGCGGTGCTGGTCAAGGACGAGTTGAGCGGCTTCGTCCTGGCCCTGAACCAGTACAAGGGCGGTAAGGGGGCCGACCGCCAGTTCTGGCTGACCGCCTGGGCCGGGTCCGCGGTGAAGGTCAACCGGTCGGGGGACAAGGACGCCCCGCCGCTGTTCGTGCCGGCCCCGTTCGCCGCGGTGGCCGGGGCGCTGTGCCCCGAAGTCCTCCCAACCCTGCGCGGCGACACCGCCCCCGGCGACGCCCCGGCGGACGGGTTCATCGACCGCTTCTTGATGAGCTACCCGGACCCCCTGCCCGCCGTCGGCGAGACCTGGAAAGAAATCCCGGAGGCCGCCGAACTCCGGTACTGCGACCTGGTGCTGAACCTGCTGAACATGGACCTGGTGCCGCCGGCGGAGGGCTGCACGCTCTGGCAGCCGTTGACGGTGCGGTTCGACGACGGGGCCAAGCTCGCCTGGCAAGATTTCACCCACGCGATCGCGGCCCGGCTCAACGCCCGCGAGACGGACGACCCGTTCCGGGCGACCCTGGGCAAGCTCCGCGAGTACGGGCTGCGCCTGGCGGGCCTGCTGTGGTGCCTGGACCGCGCGGCGGAGGGGCCGGCGGTCGCGACGCCGATCGACGCGGACGCACATTTCGGAGACCGGCCGCCGACCATCGACGCGCGGACGATGCACGCCGCCGCGAAGCTCGTGGACTACTTCGAGGCCCACGCCCGGCGCTGTCACGGGCTCGGCGCGACCGACCGCACCGGCCGCGTCGCGAGGCGGTTGCGCGACTGGCTGGAGTCCCGCCGGCAAATTGTCTCCTTCACGCGGTCGCAAGCGTTCCAGCAGCTCAAGGACAAGCGGGACGTCCGCGGCGGCGAGGCCCTCAACGCCCCGCTCAACCTGCTGTGCGACCACGGCTTCCTGAAGATGGTCGCCGGCGACGGCGGCGGCAAGCCCGGCCCGGTGCCGCAGACGTACGCCGTCAACCCCCTCTGGGAGCGGGCCGGCTCGCCGCAACACGCCGACAACGAAGGGGACTTTGGGGACGGTTTCGCGTCCGGGGAGGGCGCGTGACCCCCCGCACCACTGCCTCCGCCCGGCCGGCCGACTCGCCGTACCTGACCGCCGACGAGGCGGCCGCGTACTGCCGCCGCCGCAAGAAGACGCTGCTGAACCACAAGGCGGCCGGGACCCTACGGGCCGTCGCCGGGACGCGGCCGCCCTTGTTCCGCGTCGAGGACCTCGACGCGTGGGTCGCCGGCCCCCGCCGTTGACTGTCCGGGGGGTTCGGTTACTGTGTCGAGCAGTTGATTCCGCCACAGTAAAGGAGACCCCCTCATGGGACGCCAGGCCGAGCACACGACGACGGTCGCCACCGGGGAGCGGGTCGGGTACTCGCTCACCGACCGGCCGGGCGGCTACCGCGTCCGGTTCGTCGGCCCCGGCGGCAAGCGGGTCGAGCGGGCGACCGGGTGCGACCGCAAGGGGGACGCCCGGGCCGCGGCCGAGGCGGTCGTCGCGGCCGCCTACCGCCCGGCGGACGCCGAGGCGGCCGACGCCACCTGGGCCGCGGCCCTGGCCGACCTCGACGCGACGGCCGACCTGCGGCCGGACAGCATCCGCGGCTATAGGATCGCCATCGTGGCAATGAGGCGCGTCTTCCCGGAGTTGACCGGCCCCGCCGGCGTGACGCCCGCCCTGGCCCACCGCTTCCCCGGCAAGTGCCTCGCGGCGCACTACACCCGCGGCAACGCCAGCGACGCCCCGCGCTTCAAGCGGTCCCCGACGACCGTCAACACCTACCTGCGATCACTCAAGTCACTGTGGGGCCGCAAGCACTGGGGCCGGCCCGGCGGCTTCGTGGCGGCGAACCCGTGGGCCGAGGTCGCCTACCTGAACGCCCCGCGGGGCAAGCGGGTGCGGGTGCCGGACGAGGAGGCGGTCACCGCCTTCTTCGACTGGCTCGAAGCCCGCCACCCCGGCTGGGCGCTGCCCCGGCTCTTCGTGACCGTGAAGATGCTCGCCGGCTGCCGCACCCTGGACCTGTGCAAGACGCTCACCGCGGACCTGAGCGCCGACGGCCTGACGCTCTCGGCCGAAGCGACCAAGACGCGCGAGGCCCGCCGGGTGCCCTTGCCGGCCGACGTGCTGGCCGAGGTGCGCGCAGTGGCCGGCCCGGTGTGGCTGTGGGGCCGGGCGGCGGCGGAGTGCCGGGAGTACCGGCCCGGCACGTCGGACGGCCACGCCGGGGGGTACAGCCCGAAGAGTTGGGGGCACACGGTCCAGAACCTGTTCCGGGAGTTCAACAAGGGCCGGCCGGCGGCGGGGCGGTTGCGGCCCCACGACCTGCGGGCCAGGGCGATCACCCTGGTCGCGGCGGCCACGCAGTCGGTGGACGCGACGGCCCAGGCGATGGGGGTGGACGCCCAGACGGCGCGGCACTACCTGGACGCGAAGAAAGCGTTCGACGGGTCGGCGATCCTACGGGCGGCTCAGGAGGCGCTGCGACGCACGCCCGGCCCCCGAGGGTGATTGTGTGGCGGTAGTGTGGCGGGGAAGGGTTGCCGGGAACGAGTCGGGGGCCGCGACGAGTGTCGCGGCCCCAACGGATGACCTGCTCTTCGGACAAGCTCCCCGGCTGAGACCGTCCTCAAACCGAAATGCTCTCGGATCGGCGAGAGTGTGCCCCCCGACGGGACGCCGCCGGCCGGTGCCCGTAGGACACTCCGGGCGGCAGTTCGCCCCGCCGCCCGACGCCCCGCACCGGAGCCCGCCGTGCCGACCGACCCGAGCGACCTCGTCACCCTGGGCCGCGGCAGCCGCTGCGACGGCCCCCCGGAGGTCGTCGGCACCGGCGGCCGGGTCGCCGTCGGCCGCTACTCGACGCTGGCGGCGGGGGTGCGCTTCGTCCTAGGCGGCGGCGGCCGCCGCCTCGTCGCCGAATCGGCCCGTGGCGGGGCCAACGCCGCCGGGCCTGGGGGCGACATCAGTGTCGGCAGCGACGTCCGGGTCGGGGCCTACGCCACGCTCCTGGCCGGGGTCGCGGTCGGCGACGGGGCGGAAGTCGGGGCGTGCGCGGTGGTGGACCGCGACGTGCCCCCCTACGCGGTCGTGGCCGGCAACCCGGCCCGCGTCGTCGGCCACCGCTTCGACCCCGCCACGGTCGCCGCGCTCGTGGCCGTCCGCTGGTGGGACTGGGCCGAGGGGGCAGTCGAGGCGGCGGCCGGGCTGATCTGGTCGGACCGCGTGGCCGATTTCCTCGCCCGCTTCAGCCCCGCGGCCGCCCCGAGAGTCTCGGTCGTGATGCCGGTGTTCGACGGGGCGCGGCTCCTGGGCCGGGCGGTCGAGTCCCTGCGGCGGCAGACCCTCGCCGAGTGGGAACTGCTCGCGGTGGACGACGGCTCGGCCGACGGCTCCGCGGCGCTGCTCGACGCCCTGGCGGCCGCCGACGCGCGGGTGCGGGTGTTCCGCCACGCGGCCAACCGCGGCCAGGCGGCGGCGCGGAACACGGCCCTGGCCGCCGCCCGCGGGGAGCTCGTCGCCTACCTCGACCAGGACGACGAGTTCCACCCCGACCACCTCGAGCGCGCCTGGGGGCTGCGAGACCGGGCCGACGTGCTGGTGTTCCGCTACGAGCTCCTCGAGGAGCGGCCGGGCTATGCGGGGCTGGGGGGCGAGGCGACCTACGACCCGGCCCCGCACCTGCCCGCGCTGCTCGCCGGCGGTGGCGGTACCCTCGCGGTGCCGCTGGGGGTCATGCATCGGCGGGCGCTGCAGGCGCGGTCGGGGGTGTTCGACGAGTCGCTGGGCCGCTACCGGGGGCAGGACGAGGACGGCGACCTGTGGCGGCGGTTCGCCGCGGCCGGGGCGCGGTTCCTGGCGGTGCCGCACAGCAGCGGCCGCTACCACGTCCGGGCGGAGAGCTTCGCGCGGACCCGCCCCGACCCGCCCGAGCCGCCGGCGGGGGCGTTGGCGGTTGAGGTGGTCTGGGGGGCGGCCCGCCACACGCTGTGGATGCCGGCCGCCGACGCCTGGGTGGTCGAGCAGGTGTTCGGGCGGGGGGAGTACGCCGGGGTGGATCCGACCTGGCTGGCCGACCCGCCGACGATAGTCGATGTGGGGGCGCACTGCGGGGCGTTCGCGCTGTACGTCAAGGCGGCCCTTGACCCCGGAGCGGTCGTCCACTGCTTCGAGCCGTACCCGCCGCACGTCGGGCTGCTGCGGCGGAACGTCGGCGGGCTGGCCGGGGTGTCGGTCCACGCGTTCGGGCTGGGGGCGGCGGACGGGGAGGCCGAGCTGTTCCTGGACCCGGGGTCGGGGGCCGGCCACTCGGCGGTGCCGGGGCTGGTGGCGGCCCCGGCGGGCGTGGCGCGGGTGCCGGTGCGGGACGCGGCGGCGGCGTGGGACGAACTGGGCCTCGGCGCGGTGGACGTGCTGAAGGTCGATTGCGAGGGGGCGGAGGGGGACGTGCTGGAGCGGCTCGGGCCGCGGCTGGCCGGGGTCAAGGTCGCCCTGGTGGAGTACCACACGCCGGGGCTGCGGGCCCGGGCGGCGGCGGCGCTGGCCGGGGCCGGGCTGGCGGTGTTCGCCGAGGCGACGCACTCGCCGTCCGTCGGGGTCCTCAAGGCGGCCCGGCCGCCGGCCGGCCCCGCCCCGCCCGCGGTCCCGGCCAGGTCCGACGGCACCCGGCAGCCGCGGGTGATGTTCGCGTCGTACCACTGCTACCACGACCCGGCCAGCGGGGCGGCCGTCTGCACCCGCGACCTGTTCGCCGCGCTCTCGGCGCGCGGCTGGGCGTGCGGGGCCTTCACCGGCCCAAGTCTCGACGACGCATCCGCGGTGCCCGCCGGGGTCGCGCTGCCCGGCCGGCCGGGGGGCCGGGCGGCGCGGGGGGCGGCCGGGGCGACGCCCTTCGCGGTCCACACCCACCAAGGCCCCGGCGGCTTCCCGGTGACCGTGTTCGCCCCCGACCCGCCCGACCCGACCCGCCCGCCGACCGCCGAGGAGGCGGCCGGGTTCCTCGCGGTCCTCGCCGAGGCGGCCCGCCGCTTCCGCCCCGACGTGGTGCTCACCTACGGCGGCGACGCGGCGAGTCGGGGCGTGGCCGGGGTCGCCCGGCGGGCCGGGGCGCGGGTCGCGTTCCTGCTGCACAACTTCGCCTACGCCGGGCCCGAGGCGTTCGCCGGCTGCGACGCGGTCGTCGTGCCGTCGGCCTGCGCCCGCGACCACTACCGCGCCGCCCTGGGGGTCGAGTGCGTCGTGCTGCCGCCGGTGATCGACCCGGCGCGGGTGGTCGTGGCCCCGGGGGGCCGGGACCCGCGGTTTTTGGTGTTCGTGAACCCCGAGCCGGCCAAGGGGGTGCTGGCGTTCGCCCGGCTGGCCGAGGTGCTCCACCGCTCGCGGCCGGACATCCCGCTGCTGGTGGTGGAGGGCCGGGGCCGGATGGACTGGGTGGCCGGGTCCGGGGCCGACCTCTCTGGCGTGGCGTCGGTCCACCGCATGGCCAACACCCCGGACCCGCGCGAGTTCTACCGGCTCGCCCGCGCGGTGATCGTGCCGTCGGTGTGGCGGGAGTCGTTCGGACGGGTGGCGGCGGAGGCGTTACTCAACGGGGTACCGGTGGTGGCGTCGGACCGGGGGGCGCTAGCGGAGGTGGTCGGGGCCGGGGGCGTCTGCCTGGCGCTGCCGGCCGGCCTGACCCCGGAGTCGCGGACCCCGCCGTCGGCGGCCGAGGTCGCCCCGTGGGCGGCGGCGGTGGCGCGGCTGTGGGGCGACCCCGGCGACTACGCGGCGGCGTGCGCGGCGGCCCTGGCGGCGGGGCGGGCGTGGCACCCGGACGCGGTGGTGCCCCGCTGGGAGACGTTCCTCACCGCCCTTGCCGCCGGGCACGTCGCCGCGGCGGCCGGGGGTCCGACATGAGGGATCGTGGGGGTCGCCCTGACCCACCGTAGGCCGCGGCCCGGCGGGGCGTGAGACCGGTCTCGACCGCTGGCCTGTAGTTTCCGCAACTTCCTCCAACTGAGCGGCTGAGCTGCGGCCGGTAGACGAGTGCCGCCCCGCCCCGGACGGACTCGGCCATGCCCTCGTCGCACCCGCTCCCCCCGCCGTGCCACTGGTTCTCTGCCCTCGCGGCCGCCCTCGACCGGCGGTCGGCCCCGCGCCTGGCGTGGCTCCTCGTCGGGGCCGTCCTGGCTCGGGGCCGCCGGACTGTGACGAGCTGGATTCGGGCCGCCGGCCTCTCCGGCGAGTACCGCCGCTGCTACACCGCGGTCGCGGCGGCCGGGCGGAAGGCCGACCTCGCCGCCGCACACCTGGCCCGCGAGGCGGTCAAGCCGCTGGTCGCCGGCGGCCGCCGCCTGACGTTCGCAATCGACGACACCCCGACGCCGCGGTACGGGCGGAAGGTGCAGGGGGCCGGGGTCCACCACAACCCTTCCCCGGGGCCAGCCGGCGGGCCGTTCGTCTACGGGCACGTATGGGTCGTCCTCGGCCTGCTCGCCGCCCACCCGGCCTGGGGCGTCGTCGCCCTGCCGCTCCTGGCGCGGCTGTCCGTCCGGCGGAAGGACTTGCCCGGCATCGCCGCGCGGTACCGGCCGGCGTTCCGGACCAAACTGGCGATGGCCGTTGAGTTGGTGCAGTGGGCCGTTCGTTGGCTCGGGCACCTGGGCCAGCCGGTGTGGGTGGTGGCCGACGGGGCGTACGCCAAGGCGGCGTTCCTCAAGCCGGTGACGCGCCTCGGGGTGACGGTCGTCAGCCGGCTGCGGAAGGACGCGGCGCTGTGGACCGTCCCCGGCCCCCCGCGGCCGGGGCGGCGGGGCCGCCGCCGCATCTACGGCGAGCGGCGGGTCGACCTGGCGAAGCGGGGCGGGCAGCGGCGGGGCTGGGCGACGGGGACGTTCGACCTGTACGGCGAGCCGACGCGGAAGCGGTACAAGACGTTCGTGGCGACGTGGCGGCCGGCCGGCGGGGCGATCCGGGTGGTGCTGGTCGACGAGCCGACCGGGTGGGTCGCGTTCTTCTGCACCGACGCCGCGGCGACCGCGGCCGACGTCCTCGAATCCGCGGCGAACCGCTTCTCGCTGGAGACCACGTTCCGGGACCTGAAGGAGGTCGTCGGGGCGGGCAGCCAACAGGTGCGCCGCTTGAGGGCGAGCGTGGGCGCGTTCCACGTCTGCCTGTGGGCGTTCACGGCGACCGAGGCGTGGGCCTGGGGCCGGGCCGAGGCGGACCTGGTCGGCCACCGCGTGTCGTCCCCGTGGGACGGTGAATCGCGGCGGCCGAGCCACGCGGACAAGCGGCGGGCGTGGCGGCGGTATCTGCTGGCCAGGGAAATCCACGCGGTTCTACGGGCCGGGCTGACCGAGCCGGAAATCCAGACTGCTGCGGAACGCCTGCTCGACCTCGCCGCCTGAATGTGACACAGTCGCGGAAAGAGCAGCCGCTGGCTCCTCGGTCGCCATATCCGTGCTTTGCCGCCGACCGCGGCTGCGACGGGTGCTCGGACGTAGCCGTGTGCCCGTCGGCCAGGTCCAGCGACGCCGCCCAGCGGCGCGTCACGCCGATCGGGTCCAGGCCCGCCCCGTCCACGGAGTCCGCCCCGGCCGGCCCGCCGCCTGGGCGGTCCACGCCCGATGTTGCTGTCGTGCCGCGAAGATACTGTTCGGCAACCGGCTGTCCGGCAGGGCCTCGTAGGTCGCCGCGTCGGAGGCGCGGCGGGCCGTGTCGAGGTCGATGACCTTCGACGCCCCGTTCGGCAGTGACACCTCGAATCGCACTCTGAGCGGGCCGTTCCAGTTGCCCCCCTCGCACCACTTCGTGATCGTCGCCGTCGCCCGGAGGTCCTTGCCGAGGCCCGTCAGCGGCGGCCGCGACTCGCGGAAGCTGCTGATGTTAAACTTGTCGTCCGCCTGCCATCCCGCCTCAATGCCGGGGGCACCGTCGAACCGCTGCGTCTGAAGAGTGGCGGTCATGTCATCGCCGGCCCGCTCGAAACCGCCACCGGTCCACCGATAGGGGACGGTCGGCTTATTCATCCTGGTGAACTGCTCCGCGTACACCTCGCCGCGGTAAGGGGTCAGATAAAGTCGGAGACGCCCTCGTCGCAGACCGTCGATTCGACCCGGCCGTCGCGCGCCTCGCAGACGATCAGGTATTGTCGGTAGTGGCCATCGACACTGCCCCCAGCCCCCAGGTTCCACTGGACGACTACCCAGAGCCACTTGAGCAGGTCATGCGCACGTGCGTCTCGGTCACGTGGACGATCAGCAGCAGCCGCGAGTCGCTCCAGATGAGTCGGGATCGACAGGACGTGTCCACGTAGTGGTAGCGGAAGCCCCCATGCAGCACGTCCCGATCGCGGCCAAGAGGGTGAGCCAGGCGGCGAGGCAGCCGAGCCGGAGGCGGTTCAGTTTAAAGCGAGCGGAAACAAAGGCCGCCGACTCTCAGTTTTCGAGCAGGAGGCTTCTTTGTTTCCGGTCGCTCTTAGTCATTGGACTGCTTCCACCCTACCAGGGCCTGGAAGGCGGGGATGTTCGCGTTGTCCCAGGCACCACCCAGCACCGTCATCGGCCCCGCCACGGTGACACCGCGAGTGTCAGTGAGTATCGTCTGGAAGAGCGCCGTCCACGATTTCAGTAAGGAGTCACCGGCGAGCAGGGCCTTCAGCCGGTCGTTGGCGAACGTCGGGTGCTCGACCGCCCCGGTGCGGATCACGAAGTCGTGCGCGTTCCCGACGGCAGCCTGGACCTCCCAGAACCGGTAGCCGCTCAGCGGGTGGTTGTTGAGCGTGACGACCGACGCGAAGCGGCGGCCGCGTTCGAACTTATTGACCTGGGCGTCGAACTGGGGCTGCCCGATCCACAGCGGGAAGTCGAAGTCCCAACTCACGACATCCCCGACCGCCCCGACGCCGTTAGTCGGGTGCGCAACAAACCCCCCAACGCGTCGATTCGCCTAGCGCTCACTGCACATCTGCTGGCGGCTCGAGCCAGTCAACGGGTCCTACCCACCAAGATGTTTCTGAATTGCCGCTCTCTGGTCGTCGGTCAGGGGTGCGTCGAGGGGATCTAGATTGAACTGCAAATAGACACCAGTGGGATCAATCTCTTGCAAGGCGATCTTGGCCGAGAATACCGCGTTTCGGTCTTGCGACAGTGTGATTCGCAGTAGGGTCGCGACCTCGCCTTTAGCTGCTTGGTCATAGACACCTAGTGTCGTCGCGATCGCTGTAGCCAAGTTGGGATGCGTGTTGTAGACGCCAGCAACGTGACCCGCCACTTCGGCCCCTCCCAACCTCTTATCCATCTGCCATTCTCCCCCCGGCCCCAAATCGACCGTGTAGTTCAGGAGGGTTAGAAGCCCGAGCACCAGTTGGGTGTCCGGCGAGTGTAGCAGGGAAACGAGTTCGTCTTTTTGCCGAGGCCCACGTTTGTAGTAAGCGCTGGCGAAGTGAGCCAGCGCGATGCGTTCGTTCCCCTCCACGTCTCTGATCTTTCGGCCACACGCGTCCCAAATCCCCGTCCGCGAAGCGGCGATGTCATCCGCGACGGCGCACCGGCGGCGGCGGTCGTCCCCGGCCGCTCGGTAACGTTCTATTTCGGCGTAAAGGTCGGGCGGGGTGATGATGTGGTTCATGACGTGTACCTTCTCAGGGGCCGGGCGAACCTTTCGAGTCGCGACGTACCAACAGACTCCAGCGGTCAGGATGACCACCAGGGAAAGTAGTGCGACGGTCCGGACAGTTCGCATAAGCACCTAACTTTACAATGTTTATTCACCCGAATAGTTCCGCACCGGATACGGCTACGGTGTGAACGGACTTCCGGGTCTCTCAGTCAACTTGCCACTCGTCTTTAATGCGTCAAACTTGGCTTTATCGATCAAGCCGTTATCGTCGCCAATGTTACTGTACGGGATGGCCGGGGTCCCACCGTCGTATAATCGGATCTGCGGGTTGCCCTTCGCGTCCAGGAATTGGACTTCCGTGATTACGTGTTGCCTCGCCCCTAGGTCTGGGGGAGTAACGTCAAAGTAGCGGACGATCGCCTTTGTGCCCGCCGGCAGGTTGCCAGCGGCTTTCTCGGCCTTGATCCATTTGACCATCAAAGCAGAGTGGTGGAAACACGGCCCGGTGCCCGGGCCGACTCCTGGGGCGGGCACCGCCCCTGCACTGGGATCGAACACGAAGCCGCCACGGACCGAACCGGCCTTAACTCGGTCCACGAACACCCTCGATTGTGCCGTGAGTTTCTGCTCCGTGTTTAGTGTCGCCGCCTTTTGGCTACACCCACTAACTCCGACCAACAGAAGGGTGGCGAAGCCGATGCTGATTGAGATGCTCACCATGAGTCCGCCGAGGCCCTCGCGACCGCTCGGATCGAGTATCCCGATCGGACCCATCCCAGCATAGCCGTACCGGTTAACTTGGTTGACGCTACGGTACGTTCCGGCGTACGGATCCATGCCGGTGAATCGGCCTTGGAGGGGGTCGTAGAAGCGGGCGCGGAGGTAGTACTGCCCGAGCGTGGCGTCGAACCGCTCGCCGCGGTAGCCGATCGGGCTGACCAGCGTCCCGGCCTTGGCCACCGTACCGCCGAAGGCGTCGAACCGCTGCGCGAGCTGCACCAGTCCGGCGGCGCTGATCGCCTGCCGTACCCCCGAGTGCCCGTCGGCCAGGTACAGCGACGCCACCCCGCCGCGGGTCATGCCGATCGGGTCCAGGCCCGCTCCGTACACGTAGCTGGCCACGAGCAGCCCGCTCGCCCGCTCTTCGACGACCTGGGCGTACCCCGACGGGCTCATCCCGTCGATGACGTACGCCACCGTCATACCGGCTTCGGTCACGCTGCTGCGTATGCCGTCGAGCGTGTACAGGTAGCTCGTCGCCACCCCATCGACTGTGGCCCCGCTCAGCCGTCCCCGCACGTCCCACGACTGCGTGCGGCTGCTCGTCCCCCCCGACTGCGATGTCAAGGAGCCGTCGGCGTCGTAGCCGGACGTAATGATTGTCGCCCCGGTCGTCTCGGTCATGAGCTGGTCGCGGGCGTTGTACACGGAGTTCGTCGTGTCGGCCGGCAGCCCCTCCTTGGATACCACGAGTTGCGTGCGGTTGCCAACCAAGTCGAGGGTGTAGGACTTCGTGTAGTCGGTCCCGGCCGGCCCGTCGAACGACTCCTTCGTCAGCCGATTGAGGGCATCATATGTGTACGCCGCCGTGCTCGACACGACACTATTGTCCGGCTGCTTCACGCTCTCCGACTCGGTCAGCAGCCGCCCGTCGGGCCGCCGGGTGTAAGTGAACAGCGACAGCGGGTTGCCGCCGCCATCGGTATTCGCCACACTGACCAGCCAGTGCCGCGCTGGGTCGTACGCATTGGCCGTCGATTTCAGTGTCACCGCCCCTTGCTTGGTCACCACGTTGGTCGCGTTGCCGACCGCGTCGAACGCGTACGAGGTCTTCAACCCGCCAGTCACATCGGTCACGTCCGACAACCGGCCCAGTGTGTCGTAGGCGTAGCCGACCTCGGTCTTGTCGGTCCACGTCTTGGTGTGCCGCCCCGTAGCGTCCTCGTAGCCGTAGTTGATCGTGCCCTCGGGCCGGACGACCTTCACCACCCGCCCCTCGATGTCGTAGTCGGTGTCGGTCACCCGCGTCGCCGCCCCCTTTGTCTCGGTGACGACGTCAGTGCGGCCGAACCCGTCGTAGGTGTAGGCAATCGACTCGACCTTGACGTTGGCCGCGTCGTACAGGTCGGTCCGCGCCACCCGCCCCAGCTTGGTGGCGAGTCCGCTGCCGGTCTCGTAGTCGTAGACCGTGTCCACCTTCGCGCCGTTGAAGTCGACGTGGTAGTCGGTCGCCCCGAACGCGTCGTAGGCGGTCGCCTCGGTCGCCCCGCCCGGAAGCGTCCGGCCCGTCGGGCGGCCGTACCGGTCGAAGCGGAGCTGCGTTGCGTGGCCGTTGGCGTCGGTGATCGAGGTCTGGTGGCCGTAGGCGTCGTAGCCGTAGGCCGTCACCGGGCGCTTAGTCTGCCCGCTCACCGGGTCCGCGACGGCCGGCTGCGTCACGGCGACGAGGCGGCCCAA
>JANYHV010000378.1 GCA_025362195.1 Fimbriiglobus sp.
GTGGTCAAAGCGGGCCGGAACAAGTTCCCGACGAAGAAGCCGCACCACCGGCAAGTCCACGTGAAACCCTTCCAAGACCACGTCCGCATCACTTAACTCAGTGGCATTGCACGTGAGTGGGCTGTTCCAACCTGCACGGGCACGCGACCTCCACCGGCGAGCGCCGGAAACTTCCCGCAGGCAGTCTCCACTATTCCGGGTTGGACCGGCGGGCTGACGCACCGCCGCTCGCCGGGAGTTCCCCTGCGGCGGAGCCGCGGTTCCCGCGCGCTTATACCGTCGTGATGACGCGGACGTTGGCGAGGATTTCGCGGACCACGTCGGCCGTCGTGCGGCCTTCGATCTCGGCCTCGGGGCGGAGGATGACGCGGTGCCCGAGGACCCCGTAGGCGACGGCCTGCACGTCCTCGTGCGTGAAGTAGTGCCGGCCCTTCAGCGCGGCCCGGGCGCGGGCGCACCGCAAGAGCGCCAGCGACGCGCGGGGGCTGGCCCCGAGCGACACGTCCGGGTGCGCCCGGCTGACCTCGGCGAGTTCGACGATGTACCGGTACAGGGCGTCCGTGCCGAAGATCGTCGGCAGCTTGGCCTGCAGCGCCAGGATGAGTTCGGGCGTGAACATCGGGCCGGGGTCGGCCGGCGGGCCGCCGTGCAGTTGCAGCATCCGCACCTCGTGGTCGAACCCCGGGTAGCCCATCTCGACGCGCAACAGGAACCGGTCGAGTTGCGCCTCGGGCAGCCGGTAGACGCCCTCCTGCTCGATGGGGTTCTGCGTGGCCAGCACCAGGAACGGCTTGGGCAGCGTAATCGTCTGGCCGTCCACCGTGACCTGGCCCTCTTGCATCGCTTCGAGCAGGGCCGATTGCGTCTTGGCCGGGGCGCGGTTGATCTCGTCGGCGAGCAGCACCTGGCAGAAGATCGGGCCTTGGCGGAGGACGAAGTCGTTGGTGTTCCGGTCGAACACGGACGTGCCGGTCACGTCCGACGGCATCAGGTCGGGGGTGAACTGGACCCGCTGGTACTTGCACCCGAGGAGCTTCGAGAAGACCTTCGACAGGGTCGTCTTGGCGACCCCGGGGACGCCCTCCAACAGGACGTGGCCGCCGGCGAGCATGGCCGTCAGGAGTTGCTCGGTGACCGCCTCGGCCCCGACGACGACGCGGGCGATCTGCTCGGTCGTCCGGCGGGCGATGTCCCCGGCCTCGCGGGCGAGTTCCCTCGCCGCGTCCTGAGCGGTCGGGCCGTCGGCGGCGGGGGCCGACAGGAGGGCGACGGGCGGGGCGGTCTTCGCGGTCATGCGGGTTCCTTCGGCGCGGCGAACCGCCAGTCGCCGGCCTCGTGGCCGGCTTGCGCGGCGTGGATCAACGGTTCCAACTGCTTCCAACGGCCGTACGGCACGGCGTGCCGCGCGGCCCCTCTGCCGGCGGCCGGCGGCGGGTCGAAGGCGACCCCCCACAGGATACGGAGGGCGGCCCGCACGGGCTTGTCCGGGGTGCCCGGGCGGACGGAGATTTCCGGCACGTCCGGCCCGGCCGGGGCCCCGCACGCGGCGAACCAGCCGCGCAGGTAGTCCGCCACCAGGCCGCGGTACTCGCCCCGCTGGAGGAGTTCTTCGCGCTGCCGGGCGGCCGTGTCCGGCGGGCCGGGACGGGCCGGGTCGCGCGGCACCGGCGTGTGGTCGGCCGCGTGCCTGGCCCCGAGGAGCCGCCGCCCGACGAACACGAGCGCGACCGCGACGACCGCCACTGCGATCCACTTGAGGACCTTCCGCAGGCGGTCCGGGTCTTCGTCCGGGTCGCCGGTGAGGAGGCGGTTGAAGGCGTTGTTCGCTTCCAGCTTGCCGAGGGTTTCGTTGGCCAGGTTGGTCAGCTTCGCCTGCGTGTCGGGGTTCAAGAAGTCCGGGATCGGGATCGGCGGGATCGGCGGCTTCGGCGGCAGTTGTTGGAAGGTGACGGTGTCGAACCGGGGCACAGGCGTTCCGTTGTGGACGAGCAGGCACGACTTGCGGCGGCCGCCGTCGGACAGCCAGACGACGACGTTGTTGGCGAACGCGAGGTTGTCCGCCCCCTCCTCGGCCAGGAGTTGATTGGTGAAAACCGCTCCGCTGGCCACCACCAGCGCGCGGTGTGTCTTCGCCCCGGTCCCGCTCGACGTGACCGCGACCAGGGGCCGGCGGGCAGTCGGTCGGCCGATGGCCGCGGTCCCGGGGGGCAGGCTGGCCAACTCCCGCCAGGCGTACTTGCCGCTGGTCGGGACGTTCGCCAGGACGCTCGGGAAGTAGGTGGCGACGTTCGGCAGCCCGCTCAGGAGGAGGGCCGCCGGATCGGGCAGGGCCACGCCGCCGACCAGGAGCGCCGTCGCGGCGGGGTCGAGTGGCCGGGGCACGAGGAACGGGTAGCGGAAGTCGCCGCCGAGGCACCGGGCGGGGTCGGCCGCCGTCGCCTGCGTGCCGGCAACCGCCAGGCGCGTGCCGTCCTGGAGCACCCCGGCGAGGTCGGGGTCGTCGCCGGCCCAGAGGACCGACCCGCCGCCGGCCAGAGTTTCCCGTGTCAGGCGTCGGTAGCGGGCGTTCGCCGTCCGGTCCGTGCCGACGTGCAGGATGACGCGCTCGGCCGGGGGACTCTGGTCGAACTCGGCGGGCGTCGCCGGGGTCAGGCCGTGGAAGTGCAACAGGCCGGCGAAGACCTCGACCCCGTCGCCGTTGAGGCGCACCGGGGCGGGCTGTTGGGCCGACCCCGGACTGGCGAACGCGGCCGCGGCCGCGACGATCAGGAGGAAGCGGGTCACGCGGGAACTCCGGCGAGGCGGCACAGGGCGGCGCGGGCGGCGGCGATGTCGGCGTCGGGGATCGGGTCGCCCGGCGGCGTGTACCGGGCCAGGGCGTAGTACCGGCCCAACTCGTCGGCCACGTCGTCCGCCGCCGGGACGCGCCGCCGCAGTTCGCCGGCGATGGTCACGTGGTTGTACTGCCGGGCCTCCGCCCCCAGGGTCAGCACGGACAGGTAGTCGAAGGCCCGCACCAGGGCGTCGCGGCTGGTCACGGTCCGCGGGTCGAGCGGCCACGGGCCGAGGCCGGGGACGGGCGTCGGGGTCGAGCCGGCCGTGCGGCCGGTCCACCACGGGCGGGCGACGAAGACCGCGAACGCCCCCGCGGCGACGAGAACGAGCAGGGCGACCGGTGCCCACGAACCGCCCAGGTCGCCGAAGTCGAGCCGCGGCCGGGGCGGGGCGGGGGGCACTGTCGGCAGCGTCGGCAGGCCCTTCGGCCCGCCGAGGCCGAGGTCGGGGAACTTGAAGTCCTTGGGCAGGTTCTCCTTCGCCCACTCCTTGAAGCCGGTCGAGCCGTCCCCTTTCAAGTCCTTCAACAGCGACGCCAGGGGGCTTTTCCCGTCCCCCGTGCCGGCCCCCTTGATGAACTCGGCGAGCATGTCCTTGACGGCCGGGCTGTCGTCGATCGGCCCGACGTTCTTCTCCCACCAGCCCGCGGCCGCCCGGAATTGCGCCTCCTGGTCGGTCGTCGCCGGCGGTTGTGTCGGCACCCCGGCCGGCGGATTTACGGGCGCGCCGGGCGGTTGCGGCGGGTCGCCGTCGATGTTGGCACTCACGGGCGGCACCTGCGGGGTCAGGTTCGCCCCCGGCGCGGGCGGCTCGACCGGCCCACCGGGCGTCGTCGGGGGCATCGGCGGGGTCATCGGCGCGGGCAACTGACCGGGCGGGGTGACCGGCGGCATCGCGGGCGTCATCGGCTCGACGGCCGGCGTCTGCGCAGGAGGGACGGTCGGGGGCACCGTCGGGGGCACGGTCGGCGGCGGGCCGGTCTTGGGGTTCACCGAGTCGAGCAGTTTCGCCAGTTTCCCGGCGTTCTCCGCCAGAGCCAACTCGGGCTTCAGCTTGAGCAGCTTCATCGCCAGCTCTTCCGGCTTGAGGCCGGGGTTGTCCTTCACGAGCTTGGCAATCGCTTCGAGCAACCCCGCGTCGGCCGGGGCTTGCAGCGCGCGCAGCCGCTCGCCGACTTTGAGTACGTCCTCGGCGGTCAGCGATCTCTTCGGGCCGGCGTCGGGCACGGTCCGCGCCGCCAGCAGGGAGGTGGCGGCACACAGCCAAACGACGGCGAGCAGGGCACGGCGGCAGCGCATCAGCGGGGCACCCCGGTGGGAGGAACGACGCGGTGGACGGTGCCGTCGGCGGTGCGGCCGGCGGGCACGACGCGGGCGATCGCGAACGACGCCTGCCGGCGGACGTCGGTGTCGGGGTCGTGCAGGGCGTCCAGGAGTTCGGGCAGGGCCGGCCGGGCGACCTCGCCGAGCAGGCCCAGGGTGTACGCCGCCCCGGACCGGCGTTCGGCGAGCTTGTCCTTGAGCGCGTCGCGCAACGGGGCGACCACCCGCCCGCCGGTCTTCGCCAGCGCCGCCGCGAGATTTTGGCGGACTTCGAAGTCCGGGTCGCGCAGGCCGTCCACGAGTTGCCGGACCACGTCGTCGTCGATCGCACCCGGGCGCCGGGCGTCGCCGGGCGGGGCGGGCAACGCCAGCACGGCGACCGCGAGCAGTGTTGCGAACATGGCCGACCCCCCCCCGCCCCGGACTCGACGAATACCGTATTGTCGCGGGCCGGGCGTCGAAGTGCAAGTTCCCGCCGGGAATCACGCGGCGACCAACTCGTCGGCGTCCTCGGCTTCGGCCGCGTCGGCGGCGATCTCGTCCGCCCACGGCGGCGGCTCGTCGTCCTCCTCGGCGTCGGCGAGCACGCCCAACCGCTCCTCGGCGCAGTGCCGGGCGATGAGCAGGAAGCCGCCGTACCAGAGCCAACTGTAGCGGAACAGGTTGTGCCCGAAGTTGCCCATGAACAGCAGCAGCACGACCCCGACGAGGGCCGCCGACGAGACTTGAAAAATCAGGTGGTTCGACCACTCCGGGTGCTCGCGGCGGATCGCCCGCATCCGCAGGCCGTTGGCGGCGAACCCGGCCAGCACCGCCAGGAAGGCGAGCAAGCCCAGCGTGCCGAGTTCGCCGACGAGCTGGCCGGGCAGGTTGTGCGACTCGATGGCGCTGCGCGTCGCCGGCCGCCACGCCCCGGGCCCGACGCCGGTCAGCGGGTTGGCGGCCCACAGGTCGAGGCCGGTCAAAAAGCCCTGGATGCGGCCTTCGCCGGACTCCTTGGCGTTGGCCGGCCCGGCGTCCGGGTTGACGATCGTCTCGAACCGCGTCTGCAACGACTCGGGCAGCGCGACGAACGCCATCGGGGCCGCCGCCGCGACCAGCCCGAGGAACAAGAACCGCCGCCGACTGCCGAGGACCATGATGAGCGCCCACAGGCCCAGGCCCAACAGCGACGACCGCGACCCGGTGAGCAAAATGCACAGCACCGACAGCCCGGTGTACCCGGTGAGCAGGACCTTGCCGCGTCGCCCGCCCACCCCGGCCCGCCACACCGCGGCGACGAACGGCAGGGCGAAGACGACGCTCGCGCCGAAGCTGTTGGGGTCGCTCATGGTCGAATCGACGCCGATCAGCCGGACGATGCCCATGCGGTAGACGTGCCGGCCGCCGAGGAACTCGCGGAACGAGTGCCCGATGTAAATCCCCATGACGACCAGGAAGCCGACGGCGACCTTCTTCAGCGCCGCCTCGTCCCGCACCGTCGTGACCAGCAGCCCGTAGAAGACGACGACCTTGAAGTAGTCCTCGACGAGCGGCTGCGACCGCTCCATCCACGGCGACATCAGCCACGCCAGCAGCACGGCGACGGCGAACGCGGCGTAGGCGGCGTGGTGCCAGTTCGGCACGAGCCGCTTCGGCGACGCGAGCACCCAGGCGACGATCATGCCGGCCATGTAGAGGCGCTCGACGCGCAGGTCGCCCAGGACCGGCCAGACCTCGAACGGCCGGTGGACGAACAGGAACATGTAGCCGACGAGCAGCCAGGGCATCGCAACGTCCTTGTCGCGGGAGGAACAGGCGGGAGTTTAGCGGAACCCGGCCTGGGAGGGGAAGCCCGAGTTCGGGGCTGAAGAACCTGATTCACCGCAGAGGGCACGAGAGGGCACATGAGAAAGACAGCAATCCTTGTAAAACTCTTTGGTGACAGGTTGCCGCTGAGGGGAGAGACTGCACGGGGAACCCACTCGGTTTTGGCATTTCTCAGTTTTGGCTTTTCTCCGCGCCCTCCTGTGCCCTCTGCGGTGAAATTCTGACTCTTAGTTGCAGCAGACATAGGGCCGGAGCGTCTCCAGTGTCTTTGCACCAATACCCCGTACGCGCCGCAGGTCGTCCGGCGTGGCGAACGGCTTGGCGTCGCGGGTCTCGATGATGCGCGCGGCCAGGGCGGGGCCGACGGCGGGGAGGCGCTGGAGGGCGGTCACGTCGGCGACGTTGACGTTGATCGGCGGCTCGCCGGCTTGAATTTTCCCGGTGCGGCCGGGGGCACTCGGCTTGGCGACCACCGGCTTGCGCTCCAGGCGGTCGGCGTCGGGCGTCGGGGCCACGGCGGGGGAGTGGACGGTCAGGAACGGGCGCAGTTTGTCGAGCGTCTTGTCGCCGACGCCGGGCACGCTCTGCAACTCCTCGACGCTCTGGAACGGCCCGTGCGCACGGCGATGCCCAAGGATGCGTTCGGCCATGCCGGGGCCGATGCCGGGCACCTGTTGCAGTTCGGCCCGGTCGCCCGTGTTCACGTTGACCGGCGCGGCGACCGCCAGGTCCGTCGGCCGGGCCGCCAGCCGCGGGCCGTAACTGCGGTAAGCAATGAGGCTCAACAGGGCGACGGCGAAGACGACGAGGGACGCCTGCGCGGAGCGCGAGCGGGCGTGCGGGGCGACGGCTGGGGAGGGTGGTACGGGTGTCACGGCGAGTGCAGTCTAATGCCGCGGCAGCACGATCACGACATATCGGCACAGATTTCGCAAAATCGGTACGACCGGCAGAACCGTCGCGTCCAACCGGACCAGCGGGTTCGCAAGCGCCGCCGGCACCACCCGGCGGGCCATGCCGAAGAGCTGGTGCCCCTCCCAGGTCAACCCCGGGAAGACTTCGCGGAGCGGCGCGAGGTCGCGGCGGGTTAATGGCCGTTCGTCGGCGGTGCGCGACTTGCCCGGGTACGGCAGGTGCCGGCGGGCGAACTCCAGCACCGCGTTCCCGCCCCACGGCTCGGCGAACACGGCCACCCCGCCCGGCTTCAACACCCGGTGCAGTTCGCGCGCGGCCCGCGGTAAGTCGAGGTGGTGCAAGATCGCGTTGCCCCAAACCGCGTCGAACGATTCGTCGGCGAACGGCAACGCTTCGCCGTCGGCCGGGACGCAGGTCACCCTCACGCCGTTGGCGGCGGCGCGGGCCTGCGCTTCGGCGACGTACCCCGGCGACAGGTCGAAGGCGGTGACGGCGGCCCCGGCGCGGGCCAGCACGACCGACGCCATGCCGTGGCCGCACCCGTAGTCGAGCACGCACTTGCCGGCGAGCGGGCCGAGTCGGGCGAACGCCGGGCGGACCCACGTCTCGTGGCCGAGGTAATCGCCGTCGGCGAAGCGCAGCGCGTCGGCCGTCAAGGTGCGGGCACGACCGGCCGCCTGGTCGTCGTGAAACAGCCGCTCGGCGTGCAGTCGGGACGAGAGTTGGGGCACGGGTGCGACTCCTCAGAAAGGCGAGCCGGAAGCGTCAGCGCCCGGAGTTCTTCGCGCGTCAAGACTCCAGGCGCTGACGCTTCTGGCTCGCCAGTACCTTAACACCTCACCCGTTGCCGTGTCAGCGCGAACTGGCCACCGCGAAGCCGAGGGCGAAGGCCAGCGCGACGACGCCGGCGACGGCGACCGCGAGCAGCCGGCGGGAGGCGGGCAGGCGGGTCATCGGTTCGACGCCAGCGTCCTCGTCGGCGACGGCGGACGTTTCCGCCGAGTCGTCGGCTTCGGCGCGGCGGGTCAACCGCACCGCTTCGGCCGCGCGGACGATCGCCCGGCGGGTCACCGGCTTCGGCTTGGCCGGCGGCGGGTCGGCCCAGGCGCGGAGGTGGCCGGCGAACTCTTCGGCACTGTGCGGCCGTTGGGCGGGCCGCTTGGCCATGAGCCAGGCGACGAGTTGGGCGAACTCCGCGGGCACCGTCGGGTTCTCGAAGTGGATGTCCGGGATCGCGTCGGTCCGGTGCTTGCGAATCTTCTCGTGGGCCGTGCCGCCGGGGTACGGGACCTTGCCCGTGAAGGCGAAGTACAGGCTGCACCCGAGCGCGTACAGGTCGGCGGCGGGGCCGACGGTCGCGGCATCGACGGACTGCTCGGGCGGCAAATAGTCCATCGTCCCGAGGGTGTACCCGGGGCCGCCGAGGATGGCGGGGTCGGCCGGCCGCTCCTCGCCGCGGACCAGGGCGAAGCCGTAGTCGAGGAGCTTGGCGTCGCCGTCGGGCGTCAGCATCACGTTGCCCGGCTTCAAGTCGCGGTGAACCACGCCCGCCTCGTGCAGCGCGTGCAACCCCTCGGCCAGCCCGGTGAACAGCCGCGCCGCCTCGCCGACGCTGAGGGTGCCGTGGGCCTGGACGTGCTGCCGAAGCGTCGCGCCGCGGACGTAATCCAGTGCCAGGTAGTGGACGCCGTGCGCCTCGCCGCCGGCGAGGGTTTGCGTCAAATTCGGGTGGGCCGGGGCACGCCGGCCGACGGCCAACTCGCGGCGGAAGCGGTCCAGCGACCGCGGCTCGGCCCGCACCCGCGCCGGCGGCAGAATCTTCAGCGCGACGAGTTCGTCGGCCGTCCCGGCGGCCAGGTAAACGACGCCGACGCCGCCGCGGCCGACGGGCGTGAGCAGCCGGTACGGGCCGACGGTCAGCCCCAGAATTTGCCGCCGGGCGAGGCGTTCGGCCTGGAAGTGCGTCAGCGTGCCGCGGGCGACGAGGTGGTTCAGGAAGCGCTCGGCGTTCGCCCGCGCGTCCGGCGGGGCGGCGGCCAGTTCGCGCGCGGCCGCGGCCGCCCCGAGCACGCCGCAGGCGGCGAGGTCGCGCAGGAAGTCGACCATCGGCGGCGCGGCCTCGGGCAACTCGGGCGGCGGGGCGGGCGGCATGGCGGGGAGGGGTCCTGTCTTTTGCGGGCGGTCGTGCTAATAATAGTCGAACTTCTCGGACCGTTCGGCGAGGGCGTCGGCATGTCGAAGCACCTCGAGCGCGACCTCGACCGCCTCAAGCACTCCGTGTCCCGCATGGCCGCGCGGGTCGAGGAACTCGTCTTCCTGGCGACGCAGGCCCTCGTCACCCACGACGCCGCCGCCGCCCGCCGGGCCGTCGCCCTGGACAACGCCATCGACGACCTGGAGAACGAGGCGCAGGAAGAATGCCTGAAGATTCTCGCGCTGCACCAGCCGGTCGCCGGGGACTTGCGGCGGGTGAGTGCGGTGCTGCTCATCTCGACCGACCTGGAGCGGATGGGCGACCTGGCAGTGAGCATCGCCGAGCGGGCCATCCCGCTGGCCCGCCCGCCGTACCTGGCCCTGCCGTCCGGGTTCGCCACGATGACCGCGCGGGCCACGGCGATGATGCGCAAGTCCCTGGACGCCTTCGTGAACGACGACGCGGCGCTGGCCAAGGCGACGATCCGCCTCGACCTCGAAGTGGACCGGGACAACGACGCGGCGATCCAAGAAATCATCGCCCAGATGAAGCAGCACCCCGACCACATCGAGCGCGGCCTGGCCCTGTTCACGATCGTCCGCAACGTCGAACGCCTGGCCGACCAGGCGGTCCGCATCGCCGAGGACGTGGTCTACCTCGTCGAAGGCGCGGTGCTCCGGCACCGGCACACCGAACTCGACAAAATCTGACCGCCGGCGGGTTTTGTTAGCCCGACGCGCGAGCGAGGGACCGCCGGTTCGTCCACAATGTTCGAGTCGGTGACGGTACAGCCGACGTTCAACAACACTGCGAACGAACCCGCGGTCCCTCGCTGGCGCGTCGGGCTAACAAGAGCCCACCGCCGCCCGCACGGCGGCGACTTCGGCTTCCTTGGTGCGGCAGCGCTGGGCGTACCCGCGGCGGCCGCGCTCGGTGGCTTCCGGCACCGGTTCGGCGAAGGAGCCGTGCAGTTGCGTGCAGCCCGTCACCCGTAAGACTTCGCGCGCGTTCTTGGCGTCGAGCCGGCCGCACGGCAGAATCTCGATGCGGCCGGCCGCGGCGTCCCGCAGCTTGCGGATCGCCGGCGACCCCGCCAGCCCCGTCGCCTCCCGGCCGCTCGTCAGGACGCGGGCGAAGCCCAGTTCGACGCAGGTTTCGAGCGCGGCCAGCGGGTCGGGGGTGCGGTCGAAGGCGCGGTGGAAGACGACCGGCACCCCGGCGGCGAGTTCGATCAAGTGCTTGCACGCCGCCTCGTGGACGCGGCCGGATTCGTCGAGCACGCCTAACACGAACCCGGCCGGCTTGAACGGCAGAAAGGCTTCGAGGTCGCGGGCTATGACCCGCAGTTCGCGCTCGTCGTACACGAAGTCCCCGCCGCGCGGGCGGAGCATGACGACGACCGGCAAGCCGCTCACGGCCCGCACCTCGTGCAGCGTCCCTAGCGTCGGCGTCAGGCCGCCCAGGTCGAGCGCCGCGCACAGTTCCAGGCGGTCGGCCCCGCCCCGGGTCGCTGCCTCGGCGTCGTCGATCGTCTCGACGGCGGCTTCGATCAGGATGCGCGTCATCGCTTCGCCCCGGCCAGGTCTTTCGCCACCCGCTCGCAGTCGCGCATCACGCGGATCAGGTTGCCGCCGAGCACCTTGTGGATGTCGGCCTTCGAGTAGCCGCGGTTCATCAACTCCTGCGTCAGCACCGGGTACGTCGAAACGTCTTCGAGCTGCTTGGGCAGCTTCGAGATGCCGTCGTAGTCCGACCCCAGGCCGACGTGGTCGATGCCGGCGACCTTGATGACGTGCTCGATGTGATCGACGACGATGTGCGCGGTGCCGGCGGGGTAGTCGTTGCCGCGGTTCCACTCGCGCATCGCCTCCTTGTATTTGCCCTCGTCGTCGGGGAACTTCTTGCGCAGTTCGCGGCCGACCTCGAACATCTTCTGCAGCGCGCGTGCCCCTTCCGGCATGACGAAGCCCGAGAAGAAGTTGACCATGACGACGCCGTTGTTGGCCTTCACCAACACCAGCACGTCGTCCGGCACGTTGCGCGGGTGGTCGGCGACGGCGCGGGCCGACGAGTGCGAGAAGATGACCGGGGCCTTGGTCACCTTGAGCGCCGCTTTCATCGTCTCCGGCGAGACGTGCGACAAGTCCACCATCATGCCCAGCGCGTTCATCTCGCGGACGACCTCCTCGCCGAACGGGGTCAACCCCTTGGCCTTCGGCACGTCGGTCGCGCTGTCCGCCCAATCGACGTTTTCGGAGTGCGTCAGGGTCATGTACCGCACGCCGAGGCGGTAGTAGTCGCGGAGCACGCCGAGCGAGTTGTCGATGGAGTGGCCGCCCTCGACGCCGATCAGCGACGCGATCTTGCCGGCCTTGCGGACGCGGAGGATGTCGTCCACCGTCCCGGCCATTTCGAAGTCGTTCGGGTACCGGGCGACCATGCGGTGGACCACGTCGATCTGCTCCATCGTGGTGCGGACGGCGGTGTTCTTCTTGGTCGTGTCGACCGGCACCCACGCCGACCAGAACTGCACCCCGACGCCGCCCCTCTTGAGCCGCGGGATGTCCGTGTGCAGCTTGCCGGTGTCGCGCGACAGGTCGATATTACGGAACGACGACCCGGCCTTCTGCCGCAGCTCCCAGGGCAAGTCGTTGTGCCCGTCCACGACCAGCGCTTCGGCGTGGACGGCCAACGCCTCCGGCGAGACGACGATCTCGCCCCGCTTCGCCGGCCCCTGTGCGAGGACGACGGGAAGTGTGCCGACAATCGCCGCCAGAAGTGCGAACCGAGCCAGTCTCATCGTGCGACCCCGCCGTGCCCGTGCGAACCAGTCGAGAGGGCGGTTACTCTACGAGTTCGGCAAACAAGTAGCGGGCCGGCGGTGGTATACTGACGGCGACTCACCCACCGGAGAGACCGATGACGAACGCCGTCGATCAACTCAAGTCCCAGGCGATGCGCCTGTCCGCGACCGAGCGCGCGGACCTCGCGTCTTTCCTGCTCGACTCACTCGGTCCGGACGCGGCCGACGAAGAGGCGTGGCGGGCCGAGATCGCCCGGCGAGTGGCCGCCGTCCGGTCTGGTGAAGCCACCGGGCGACCACTCGACGACGTGCTGGCCGAGTTGCGGGGAACCTACCCGTCTCTGCGTCGGGTCTGCGCTCCGTCCGCCGGTGTCGCATGACAATGGAAACGGCTCGGCTTCGACTGGTCCCGTACTCGCCGGCGCACTTGCTCGCGTTGATCGAGGGGGAGGAGCGGTTCGCGGAGTGCTTCGGGCTGCCGGCCGCGGACGGGCTGCGGGGGTTCATGGTCTCGGACGACGTTTCGCCCGCCTGGCTCGCACGCCTCCGGGCCTCGACCGAGGCCGACCCGTGGCTCCACGGGTTCGCCGTCGTCCACCCGGAGAGTCGGTCCGCGATCGGCAACCTGGGGTTCAAGGGGCCGCCCGACGCCGACGGGGTCGTCGAAATCGCCTACGGCATCGCGCCCGGATTCCAGGGCCGGGGGTACGCCACGGAAGTCGCCCGGGCCGCCGTCGGGTTCGCGTTCGCCTCGGACCGCGTCCGCCTCGTCCGGGCGCACACGCTGCCGACGCCGAACGCCTCGACGCGGGTGCTCACCAAGTGCGGGTTCACGCACGCCGGCGAATTCACCGACCCCGACGACGGCCCGGTGTGGCGCTGGGACCTCCCCCGCAGTCCGACTCCGCTGCCGGCGACGACTTGAAAAACACCTCGCGCCCGGGGCATTGTCCTGCGACCGTTCGCGGGCCGCGGCGGGGAAAAAACCTCCGGCTTTTCACTTGCCACCGGGGTCGGGATCGACGATCTTTGCCCGTAGAGAAATTGCTAACACAAGGCAGATTGACGAGATGATTTGACCATCTTCACGACCCCCGGGAGAGACTTGTGTCCTCGATCACGAAACCCGTCGGCGGCCCCGTTCCGAACCTCGTCCGCGCCGAGGTGATGGCGGTCCAGAAGCTCCTGAACAAGAACCGCACGCCCCCGCTGCCCAAGATCGCCGAGGACGGCCTGGAAGGGCCGGAGACGACGGCGGCCATCGGGGAGTTCCAGAAGCGGGTCGTCAAAATGGCCCGGCCGGACTCTCGCGTGGACCCCGACGGGGCGACCTGGCGGGCACTCAACGGCGGCAAAGCGGCCGCGCCCGCGCCGGCCGAACCGCCGTCCGGCGACGCCGTCTCGTTCCCGTTCGCCACCGTGACCGGGTACAGTTGGATGACCTCGTTCCGGGCCTTCGCCAGCAACCGCAGCGGCGGCAAGCGGGCGCACGCCGGGTGCGACTTGTACTACCCCAAGGGCACGATCATTCACGCCGTCAAGGCCGGACGGGTGGTCCGCGGCCCCTACGCCTTCTACGCCTCGACCTACGCCCTCGAAGTCGATCACGGGACGTTCCTCGTCCGGTACGGCGAAGTCCAGTCGCACGCCTTCGTGAAGGAAGGCGACACGGTCGCGGCGGGGCAGAAGATCGCCAAGGTCGGGCACCTCGTCGGCATCTCCGTGCCCAGCGACATGCTCCACTTCGAGTTGTACAGCAAGGCCGCCGGCGGGGCACTCACGGTCGGCGCGGGCGAGTCCAAGAAGCGGGCCGACGGCATCCCGTTCCTGCGCCGCAGCGACCTGCTCGACCCCACGGCCCTACTCAACCGGGCCAAAGCCAACCTCCCGGCGGCCGGCTGACCGTGGGCGTCAGGGCACTATCGCGGTCTCATTGGGGGCGTAGGCCGGGTACCCACAAGGGGCAGGCCTTCCAAGGTGGATGAGAGAGTTGTGAGAGAGCCGAGTGCTTGTTTTCCAGCGGATTTATGAGTGACAACGGGTTGTCACTGGCGATCCCCAAGATTTTTGTCGCACGGGTGGCACACCGGATCGACGAAACAGCTGAAAAAAACAAGGCGATCAGCAACTCTCATCCACCTTGGAAGGCCTGCCCCTCGTGGGTGCCCGGCGTTGACAACGTTCGCGGCGGCTCTTCTACACTAACAACCCCGCCCCTCCCGCGAGCCGTGCCGTGAACATCCCGCCGTTCCAACTCGTCCGCAACGTCGCCCCCCGGCCGCGGGTCGATGACGTGCCCGGCCGCGTGCGGGAGGCCTGGTTGACCTCGACGGTCGCGGCGAAAATTCGCCCGGGGATGCGGGTCGCGGTCGGCTGCGGCAGTCGCGGCATCCGCAATTATTTGACCATCGCCAGGGCCACCATCGACGCCCTCCGCGAACTCGGGGCGGAGCCGTTCGTCGTCGCGGCGATGGGGTCGCACGGCGGGGCAACGGCCGCCGGCCAGCGCGAGTTGCTGGCCTCTTACGGCCTCGACGAGAGCCGGCTCGGCGTGCCGGTCGTGACCGACATGACGGCGACGCAAGTCGGCGTCAACAGTTGGGGCGAGCCGTGCTGGTGGGACGCCAACGCCCTGGCCGCCGACGGCGTCGTTTTGGTCGCGCGGGTCAAGCCGCACACCGACTTCCGCGGGGCCTTCGAGAGCGGCCTGTTGAAGATGCTCGTCATCGGCCTGGGCAAGCGCGACGGGGCCGACCGGCACCACAGTTGGGGCACCCGCGGCCTGCGCGACATGATGCCCGAGACGGCGAAACTGCTCGTCGCCAAGACGCCGTTCCTGGGCGGCCTGGCGATCCTCGAGAACGCCCACGAGGAGACGGCCCGGCTCGAAGTCGTCGCCGCCGAGGACCTGTTCGACGTGGAACCGGGGCTGCTCGAAGAGGCCCGCCGCATCATGGGCAAGCTGCCGTTCGATGCGATGGACGCGCTCGTCGTCGGCGAGTGCGGCAAGAACTACTCCGGCGCGGGCATCGACCCCAACGTCGTCGGCCGCATGTTGATCGAGGCGACCCCCGAGGCCGAGACGAACCACCCGCGCGTCACCCGCATGGCCGTCCTCGACATTTCGCCGGAGAGCCACGGCAATGGCACCGGCATCGGCATCGCCGACCTGACGACGAACCGCGCCCTCGCCGCGATCGACCCCGGCCCGTTCCGCATGAACAACCTGACCGCCCGGTTCCTGTGGCGGTCCAAGCTCCCGCTCGGCTTCGACACCGACCGCGAGTGCGTCCAGTCGGCCGTCGATACCTGCTGGCAGCCGGTCCAGGACCGCCTCAAAGTCTGCGTCATCCCGAACACGCTGGAGGTCGCCGAGGCGTGGGTGTCGCCGGCCCTCGCCGCCGACGTGGCCGGCCTGCCCGGCGTCGAACTCGTCGGCGGGCCGCGCGAACTGCCGTTCGACGCCGCGGGCACGCTGCGGCAAGAAGTCCTCTTCCCGCACAGCGTCCGCGGCCGCCGGACCAGGGGGTAAGGATTTGATAGCTTGTTAAGCGGAGTTCGAGTGATCGTAGCGCGTCGTAGGTCTCGTCGAACGCCACGGGCCTGGGCTACGTTTTCGGCTCCGCCGCAGGCGACTCTTGTTAGCCCGACGCGCTAGCGAGGGTCGAGCGGTCGAGGGGAGTGTTCGGGGTCGTGGGCCGTACCGTCAACGTCATTCAACTTTGTCCCCGACCCATCGACCCTCGCTAGCGCGTCGGGCTAACAAGAGTCGCCTGCGGCGGAGCCACCCACCTGTCCCGCCCGGTTCGCAGGTCGGCACGATGGCGGCAGCGTACTCCTTTGACGCCGCCATGGACTTGGCGGCGAACGGAGTGTTCCGGCAGTACCACGGCGGCGAATGCCAGAACCACATCCTGCACCGCGGGTGCCCTGCTACTCAAACTTGAAATCCGCTCGAAGCCTACGGTGCAGTCGTCGGCGTCTCCAGCACGGGCACGGGGGTCGGCTTCGCCGCCTTGCTCTCGGTCAGTTCCTTCGAGTACAGGACGAGGGCCGCGCCGAGGCCGACGAAGACGATGCCGACGATCAGCAGCGGGTTCGGCATCTCGAAGTGGAAGTTGGCCCAGCCGTCCTTTTGGCTCGGGTGCCAGAAACTACTCACCAGCGTGTTGATGACCGGTGCGAGGCCGAAGATGATCGGCGCGATGTACAGCTTGTACGAGGTCGGCGGCAGGCCGGCGTCCCGGGCCGCCTGGATCGACGTGCTCGTGGCGAACACGACGCACATCGCGCCGACGGCCCCGGCCACGCCGGCCAGCGAACTGAAGGCGACGGCGTTCCCCTTGATCTCGGGCCATTCGAGCTGCCCGGTGGCGAACAGGACCAGCGGGAAGACGACGCCGAGGACGAAGTACGCCAGGCCGACGCACAGGATCGCTGCGATGCGGCCGTTCGGCTTGCCCCCGAACTCCAGCCCGCCGAAGGCGATGATCGGCACGTAGGTGCCCCACGACAGCCCGGCCAGCACCACGTAACCCCACCACGGAATGTTCATCGCTCGCGCTCCCCGAAACGGCTCGAAAACTCGCACCCCGTGATTGTAGTCACGCCGCCCGGGGCCGCCCGCCCAACTCCGGTTGCACGCACGCCGTCGCATCCCCGCGCCGCCGCAAGATCACCTCGGCGGCCAGGTACCCGCTGCGGACCGCGCCTTCCATCGTCGCCGGCCAGCCGGTCCGGGTCCAGTCGCCGGCCAGGGTCAGGTTCTCGACCGGCGTCGCCTGCGCGGGCCGGTGGTCATCGACCCCGGGGACGGCACTGAACGTCGCCGTGTGTTCGGTCACGACCTTCGACCGGAGCAACTTCGCGCCAACCGGGAAGAGGCGCGCGAGTTCGGCCGCGACCCGCTTCTCGACCTCGTCCCGGCCCAGCCCCTTGAGCGGCCGCGCGGCACTCACGACGACCTGGACGTAGAACTCGCCGGGCGACGTTTCGCCGCGGTTGAACAGCCACTGGCTCAGGCAATCGACGAACACGACGTGTGGCAACGGCGTGACCGCCCGGTCGTACCACATGTGAACGCTGGTGATCGGCGACGGGGTCAGTCGGCCGGCGGCGGCGAAGCACGGCAGGTCGGCCCACGCCCCCGGTAGCAGCCCCCGGACGCGGTCGAACGGCACGGCCAGCACGACCTCGTCGGCGGCCAGCGTCGAGCCGTCGCGGAGGGACACGCCGGCGACCCGCGGCCCGTCGGCGAGCAGGTCCTTGACCCCGGCGTTCTCCCGGACTTCGACCCCGTGGCGGGTGAAGAAGTCGCGCAACTCGGCCCCGTACAGGCGGCCCAACGGCACGCGCGGCACCTCGACCGTGAACCCGTCGCGGTGGGTCATGAATCCGTCCACGAACACCTTGCGGGCGTACTTCAGGCCGACGCGGTCCACCGTCTCGTTCAGCGCGCTCGTCAGCACGACGCCCCAGAAGCGGTCGAGGGTCCGCGCCGTCTGGCGGTGCCGGTCGAGCCACGGCCGCAACGGCGGGTCGATGTCCGGCGACGTTTGCCGCAGCATCACAAGCCCGTAGGCGATGCGGAGTTTCTCGACCGGCGTGAGGTAGTGCGCCCCGAGCAGCGCCCGACCGAGGTGGAACGGCGCGGGCCACGGGTCGGCCGCGAACCGACTGACCCGCCGGTCGGGCGTCATGAAATACAGGACCGGTTGCGGTTCGAGGTGGTGGTCGATGCCGACGGTCCGGGCGAAGTGCGCGAGGTTAATGCAGCAGCCCATGCTGACGTGCTGGCAGGCGTCGAGGAGTAGCCCGGTGGCGGCGTCGGGGAACGACCCGGCCCGGCCGCCGAGCCGCGGCCGCGACTCCAAAACCGTGACGCGAACCCCCCGCCGCGCCAGGGCCGAAGCCGCCGCCAGCCCCGCGAGTCCGCCGCCGACAATGAGAGCCGTAGTCATGCCGCTAGTGTAGGCGAGCCGAGCACGCCAGCGACTGGTGTCCCGTGGCTACGAGCCGTAGCGTTGACCGGCGAGCCGGGAGCGTGAGCGACTGGAGATCGAGGCACCTCCAGTCGCTCACGCTCCTGGCTCGCCGGTACTCGTCTGGCCCCTTCACGACGCGCTTCGCAGTTCGCGCAGCCGGGCGTTGACTTCTTCGGCGGTCACCCAAGTGGCGTTCGGGTCGTCGAGTTCGCGGCGGAATTCTTCGTCGGTAATGCCCAATTCGGGGAAGGACATCCCCGGCCGGGGCGCAGGGTGGAATCGACCGAGCAATTGCCCGTCCGGCCCGCGGACTTCGACGCCGATGCCGGTGGCGGTGGCGAAGGTCGCGGCGATCGTGCGGTCGGGGATGGTCAGAGTCATGGCGTCAACCTCGTGGGGATGGGAGACAGGAGCATTCTACTACAGCCGCGTGCGGGTCCGGGAGCGTCTGACCTGCTCATGGTCGCCACGGCGTCGAAGAATTGCAAGCGGAAAGTGACCCGGCGGCGGGCGGTGGGACGTGAACTTTGGGATCGAACGCCAACGCCCGGCCGCTCTGCGTGAGAGTGGTCGGGCGTGCGGGTCGTCCTTCAACGGTCCTGGCGGGACGCGGGCGTCTGTCCAGTCGCGTCGGGTTAGTACTTCGTCATCTCGAGGAGGATTTCTTTCTGCGTGTCCGGGTTCGGCCCGACGTACAGGTGCAGGTGGTCCTTGTCGATGTACACGACCTGGATACGGGGCTTCCGCAGGTAGACCGGGTACGGGTGGCTCGACTCGATCGTCTCCGTGTAGTACACGGCGCACTCCCAGTGGCAGTGGTGCAGTTGGGCCATGCCGATGAGCGGGAAGAACCGGGGCGGGTCGATCTTGTCCACGATCCGCGACTTGGTGATCTGGATGTCGTCGCGGAACTCCTCGTACACCCACGGCACGCCGCGGATGCCCTTGGGCAACGACCGCAGGACCTCGCGGTCGCTCGGCGGGTCTTCGCACACCGGGGCCGGGTACCCGTCCCGGATCGGCGGCAGGATCGGCGTCCGGTGGTCGTCCTTGTGGCCCAACTTCTCGTCGAGGCGGCTGGCGACCCACGGCTGCACGCAGCCGACGCCGTTGAGGGCCACCACCAGGGCCGCGACCGGCAGACCCAACTTGCGATACCAGGACATGTGACTTCCCCCCGTGCGTCGTGCCAACCGGACCGCCTCACCCGCAACACACCGGAATCGTGGACCTGGTGAGTTCCCCCCGGCGGCGTGTGAAGGCACGCGATGCCGGCAAACCAGGTCGCCCGGGTGCTGTCGGTCGGACGATTTCGTCCGTGACTACCGCATTTATCGGTCGCACCGGGGGCAAGGTTGAACGAAATCGGCAGAAGTTTGGCCGCAGGCACGGATTCCCGCGCGCCGACTATGAATGGGGCCTTGCCCACGCCGCCGAACTCCCCCCGCCCTCCGGGACGCCGCTCATGGTCTTCCTCTCGCGCATCTACACCAAGTCCGGGGACGCGGGCGAAACCGGCCTGGGCGACGGCCACCGGGTCCAGAAGGACCACCCCCGGGTCGAAGCCTACGGCGGCGTGGACGAGTTGAACGCCGTCCTCGGGTTGCTCGCCGCCTACTGCCCGGACTGCGCCGAAACCGAACTCTTGCGCGGCATCCAGAACGACCTGTTCGACGTGGGGGCCGACCTGTGCGTGCCAATGCCCCCGGCGAATACGGCCGAGCCGGCGTACCAACTGCGCATCCTGCCCGGTCAGGCCGAACGCCTCGAAGCCGCCATCGACCGGTTGAACGAGAACCTCCAGCCGTTGCACAGCTTCATCCTGCCCGGCGGCACCCCGGCCGCGGCGTGGCTGCACCTGGCCCGCACCGTCTGCCGGCGGAGCGAACGCGCGGTCGTCTCGCTGATGCACATCGAGGCGAT
>JANYHV010000310.1 GCA_025362195.1 Fimbriiglobus sp.
AGCGGTTCAAGAAGACGGGGGCGCGTTGGGCGGTGGCCAACGTCGGCCCGCTGGTGGAGTTGATCGCGCTGTGCGACACCCCCGACTGGCGTGACCTTTGGGTCGCCGCTTGACCGAGTGCCAAAATCAACGGGCACACCCACGGAGTCGGGCTGCGGCAAGAAATCCCGACGGCCGGGCGGAGAGCGCAGCACCGGACCAGAGTGTCGCCCGCGCGCCCGCGTTACTTGCCGATGCAGAAGCGGGAGAAAATGCGGTCGAGGAGGTCGTTCGTGTAGACGGTCCCGGCCGTCGCGCCGACTTCGGTCAGGGCTTCGCGAAGGGCTAGCGCGAGGAGTTCTTGCGGGTCGGCTTCGCGGGCGTGCTCATGGGCGCGGCGGAGGGCGTCGAGTGCCCGCTCGACGTGCGCCCGACAGCGGCTCTGGCTCGGGGCGAGCGGGGCTTGTGCCAGGCGCGTCACCGTCGCGGCCAGGCGGTGCCGCAGGGCTTCGAGGCCGGCGGGGGCGATGACGGAGACCGACAGGTCGGTCGTAAGCGTGCCGGCGAGGTCGGCCTTGGTGCGGAGCGTCAGCACGTCGGCCGCACTCGGGAAGTCGGCGGGTGGGGAAGGCGGGGCGTCGGCGGGGGTGCAGTGGAGGACGATGTCGGCGTGACGTTTTTGCCCGCCGCTCAGGCGTTGGGCTTGCGCCTCGATTTCGTCCCGGGCGGTCTCGTGGCCGGCAGTGTCGATCAATTCGACGACCACGCCGGCGACGGTGAGAGTCGCCGTGAGGTAGTCACGGGTCGTCCCGGGGACGGGGCCCACAAGGGCGGCCGACTCGCCGAGGAGGGCGTTGAAAAGACTACTTTTGCCGGCGTTCGGCGCGCCGACCAGCACGACGCGGAGCACGTCGCCGGTTCGAGATCGGGCGTCGAGTTGGCGGCGGAGGTTGACGAGCTGGGCGATGCCGCGGGTCACGCGCGTCATCACGTCCGCGGCCGAGACGAACTCGATGTTCTCGTCCACGAAATCCAGCCCCGCCTCCACGTCGGCGAGGAGGTCGAGCAGGTCGTTGCGGAGGGCGTGCAGCGGTTGCGTGACGCCGCCGGCGAGTTGCGTCAACGCCTGGCCGAGGTCGGCCGGGGTGCGCGAGTCGATCACGGCGAGGACCGCTTCGGCTTGCGTCAGGTCTTTCTTGCCGGCGAGAAAGGCCCGCAGGGTGAACTCGCCGCGCTCGGCCGGTCGTGCCCCGGCGGCCAGCAGGTCGGCGATCAAGCGCTCGACCAGCGGCGGGCACGACGGCGTGTGCAACTCGGCGAGGTCTTGGCCGGTGTACGTGTGCGGGGTGGCGCGGAAGTACAGGTCGGCGGGTAACGTCGCCGGCACGCCGCTGAGGGTTAGCCGGGTCGGCGTGAGTTTGGCGACCGTGTCGGCGTCTGTGGTGACGGTGCGGATCACGGCGCGCGTCCGCGGGCCGGTGACGCGCACGACCGCGCGGCCGCCGGGGCCGGGGGCCGACGAGAGCGCGACGATGGTGTCGTCCGGGTGCGGGATCATGTGCGGGCTTTAAGGGACGTGGGATTCAACGACGCCGCCCGGAGGGTCACTCCGGGCGGGCGGGAAAATCAACCGGTCGCGGGTCAGTCGCCGCCGCCGGCGGCCTTGTCGATCGAGTCGGCGGAAATCTTGAGCATGAGCGTCACTTCCTTGTCCTTGACTTTGCTCTTGAGCGACTTACCGACCTCGTCGGCGAGCGGCTTGAACTTCGGCTGCTGCATGCTGACCAGCGGTAGGAAGCCTTTGACGGTGCCGATGAGTTGGTTCAGGGTGTCGCCGAAGTCGTCGGCCGCGTCGCCGTCCTTCATGCCGGCGGTGCCGTCCATGGTGAACTCGTCGGTGATGCGGACGGTGAAGCTGAGGTTGGTCATCTTCTCGAGTTGTTTGGCGAGCTTGGCCCCGTCCACGCCGGGGATGTTCATGTTCGGCGGGAGTTCGACCTTCGTGCCGTCCACGACGCCGCACGTGTACATCGAGGCCTTCTCGTCCATCTTCAGGAGCAGTTGGGCGAGTTCCTTCTTGACGGTCGGCTTGGTCTTCTCGGCGGCCGCGGCGAGGGCGTTGACGACGAGCTTCTTGTCGGTCCCGGCGACGATGGTCGTCTCGTCCGCGGCGCTGGCGTAGAAGGGCTTGGGGGACTTTTCGTTCGTGAACTTGATGAGCTTGTACTTGCCCTCGACGACGACCGCCACTTTGTCGCCGTTGGTCTTCGCTTCCTTCTCGGCGGCGGCCATGAGCTTGGTCGGGTCGAACTTGCCGCGGACGATGGCGACGACGTTCATGTCGTCCTTGTCCTTGCCCCAGGTGCCGGCCGTGACCTGGTCGATGTCCTTCATCGGATCAATGCCCAGGTCCTTGAGCATCTTTTGGGCGTCCTCGTTGGACTCGATCATCTGTTTGAGCTGGCCGAGGGCGTACTTCTTGACGATGTCCGAGGCGAGGATTTGTTTGACGTTGACGAAGATCACCGACTCGGTCTCGGACGGGAGCAGGGTGTCGATTTCCGCCGCGCGGGCCGGCGCACTCAGGGTCAGCCCGGCGGTCAGGGTGGCGGCCAGGAACAGGCGGCGAATCATGGTCTCTCCTACTGTTGGATCATTCCCCCCGGGACCGTGCCCGGAGTCGTCGGGTATTTTACCCGGGCCGTGGGAAAGAGGTTTCGAGAAAAAGTCGCCCGCCCGCGGCCGGCGACTTGTCCCGGGACACGCTAAGATACGCGCGTCCCCCTTTCACCGCGAGAGCATCCCGTGGGCGAGCCGGTCCCGTGTCCGAACTGTCAGGTCTTGTTGCGGCTCCCCGCTGGGGCCAAAACGGTCCGCTGCCCCGGCTGCAAGGCGATCCTCGAAATCGACCCCGGGGACGACCCGGAACCGGCCCCGCCCCCCCGCGCGACGGCCATCCCGCTGCCGTTCGGCCGGCCGGTCAAGCCGGTGCCCGCGAGGCCGGTCGCGCCGGTGCCGGTCGTCCACGCCAAGCCGGTCAAAGCCCGCGTCGTCCCGGACGACCCGTACTCGCCGGTCACGGCCTCCGCCGAGGTAGTGGACGAGGAGGAGCGCGAGCGCGACATCCGCCGGCAACTCCGCGCCCTGGACATCGAAGACCGCAAGAAGGACGACCGCTTCGAGGTGCTGTCCGGCGAGTGCGCGAACGCCCGCGTCGGCCTGCGCCTCGTCGGCATCGGGGCGGTCTTCTCCGTCGTCGCCGCGTTCTTCGCGATCTTCTTCATCGTCAGCGGCGTCGTCGGCGCGCCGTTCGTCGCCGTGGCGGGGGTCGGCGGGGCGTTCCTGCTCGCCCACTGGGTCGCCACGACGGTCGGGTTCGGGTACTGCCTGGGCGGGCCGCACGACATGCGGGGGACGGCCGTCATCGGCATCGCGCTGACCCTGGGCCACCTCGCGTTCAACGCCCTCGCCGTCCTCGTCGCCGTCGCCCCGCTCGTCGGCCTGGACATGCTCCAGGACCGCGACCGGGCCGACACTTTCTTGTTCGCCACGCTCTTGATCGGCAACGGGTCGGGCAACCTGACCGTGCTGTCGGACATCCCGTACTACGCCCTTTACCCGGCGTACATCCACTGGTACGCGGTCGCCTTCCTGGTCGTCGCGGCGGCGTTCGAGTTCGCCAAGCTCTCGACCATCGGGCTGATCTCGAACCAGTACGCGACCGCCGCCAAGGACCCCGAGTTGGGCCATTCCGCGATGCGCTTCGTCTACCGGATTTTCGGCATCGTGCTCCTCGCCCCCGTCGTCAAGGCGATCGCCACGATTGCCGCGCCGGCCGCCATCGTCTGGGTGCCCCTCTTGCTCACGTCGGTCGGCTACAACCTGTGGTCGGCGTTCGCCTGGTACTCGCAGTACCAGGTGCTCGGCGACATCGAGGAAATCGTCACCCCGGTTCGCCTGATGGACCGCCGGCAGCGCTATGATGTCATTTGACCCACCCACCCCCGGACCGCTCCCATGTCGCGCCGAATCGCCTGCCTCGGCGTCGTTTTCACTGTGGTCGCCCTGGTCGGGTGCGCCGAACCTGCGGCCTCGCCGGTGGCGGACGAGCCGGTGAAACCGGGGGCCGCCGACCGGGTCGTCGTGCCCGCCGCCGGGTCGGACTGGCCCGGCTTCCTCGGGCCGGTCGGCGACGGCTCGTCGCCCGAAACGGGCATCGTCGCCCCGTGGCCGAAGGCCGGCTTGAAGAAGCTCTGGGACTGCCCGCTCGGCTCGGGGTACGCCCCGCCCAGCGTCGCCGCCGGCAAACTCTACCACTTCGACCGTATCGCCAACGAAGCGCGACTCTGCTCCCGCAACGCCGCCAGCGGTGAACTCCTCTGGACGTACAAAACGCCGACGCAGTACGAGGACAGCTACGGCTACGACCCCGGCCCGCGCGCCTGCCCAGTCGTCGATGGTGAGCGCGTTTACGTCCACGGCGCGGACGGCGTCCTGGCTTGCGTGGCGACCGCGACGGGCCAGGAAGTCTGGCGGCTCGACACCCGGGACAAATACCACTTCCACCAAAACTTCTTCGGCGTCGGCTCGACCCCGGTCGTTTTCGGCGACCTGCTGATCGTCGCCGTCGGCGGCAGCCCGAAAGGGGCGAAGCCGTTCGACTTCCGCGCGGTCCAGGGCAACGGCACGGCGATCGTGGCCTTCGACAAGAAGACCGGCGTCGAAAAGTGGACCCTGTCGGACGAACTGGCCAGCTACTCCAGCCCCGTCGTGACGACGATCGATGGTCGGCCGGTCGGCCTCTACTTCGCCCGCGGCGGCCTGCTCGGCTTCGACCCGAAGGCGGGCAAGGAACTGTTCCTGCACAAGTTCCGCTCGAAAACCCTGGAGAGCGTGAATGCCGCCAACCCGGTCGTCGTCGGTGACCGAATCCTGCTCTCGGAGTGCTACGAGAACGGCACGACCCTCGTGAAGTACGCCGGCGGCAAAGTCACGACGGTCTGGAGTGACGCGAAGAAGGACCGCGACGACCACGCCCTGTCGTCGCACTGGTGTACCCCGATCCACCACGACGGGTACGTCTACGGCTGCAACGGCCGCAACCCGAACGACGCCGAGTTGCGCTGCGTCGAGTTGGCGACCGGGGCGGTGAAGTGGACGGAGCGGCGGACGACGCGCTGCACGCTCATCAAGGTCGATGGCCACCTGATTTCCCTGGGCGAGCAGGGCGAGTTGCGGCTGCTCAAACTCAACCCCGCCAAGTACGACGAGGTGAGCAAGTGGGAGGTCCCGGGCCTCGGTTACCCGAGTTGGGCACCGCCGACTTTGAGCCGTGGCATCCTGTACGTCCGCGGCAAGAGCGACGCCGGCCGGGACGCCAACACGCTCATCGCGTTCGAGTTGATCCCCGCCAAGAAGTGACCGGTCACGCCGGGTCGAGCGGTGTCGCCCCCGGCGGGGGGACCCCGCCGCCGCGGATGTAGGCCGCCCGCCGCCGGGCGTACTCCTCGGCGGTCACCGGGGTCGGG
>JANYHV010000404.1 GCA_025362195.1 Fimbriiglobus sp.
GCCGGCGGGAACCGGCCGTGGGCCTTGGCGTAGGCCAGCAGCGCCGCCGTGACCGCCCGCAGGTTCGGCTGGTCGGTGACCGGCTTGTCTTGCAGGTGCATCGTCTCGGCCCCGACGACCGCGTTCTCGACGACAAACGGGTCGGGCAGGTCGGCCGGGCGGTCGAAGGTAAGGCGGAAGCCGGGCCGCAGCCCCGGCAGCGGGGTCGCCGCGTCCAGTCGGCCGAGGAAGGCCCGCAGCCACTCTCCGTTGGACCCCGGAATCGGGGCGGCGAAGAACTTCCGCGTTAGCCCCCTCAGTTCGGCGGCGAGGGCCTTGCGGTCGGGGAGGAGCGGCCCGCCGAGCGGCCAGGCGTCGAGCGTCACCCGGTCGCCGAGGTCGGCCGCCAGGCACAGCCCGCGGTAGCCGGCCGGGGTGAGCGGCTTGACATCCGGGCCGACGGCCGCGGAGACCAGCGCCCGGCCGGCCCGCACCTGCACGACGGCCTGCTCCAGCGGCCCGGCCGCCGGCGCGCCGAGCGCCGCCGGCTCCAGGAGGTGCGGCATCCCGATGACCACCGTCCGCCCGCCGTCGAGGAACAGCAGCCCCATCCACATCTCGTCGTTGCGGTAGTACGGGTTGCCCGCGAGGGTCCGCTCCGGCAGCGTGGCCCCGTCGTCCGCCCTCCGCCCCGGCCGGCCGGCGAACTCGTGGAGGAGCCGCGTGCGGTCGATCGGCCGGCGGCAGGCGACGGCGCACCCGCTGTCGCTCGCCGTGACGCGGACGATGTCCGCCGGGGAGTCGAGGCCGCCCATTTGGCACAGCGCGTCCAGCCAGTCGGCGACGGGGAACGGGAAGTGCAACTCGCCGCCGCGCAGCGCGACCTGTCGCCGACCAGTCCCGACGATGGCCGCCTGCGTGCCGAGGGTCAACTCGTCCCACCGCCGCCACCAGGCGTCGCGGGCCTGGTTGTACGCCGCCGCGTACCGCACGGCGTCGAGTTGCCGGCGGAGCGGCCCGGCGGCCGGCGTGTTCCACAGGGCGGCCGGGTGGACGACCGTCAAATTCGTGGCGTTGCGGGCCAGGAGGGTCACCTCCGGGGCCGGGTCGAGGGCGAGGGCGAGCAGCAGGAACATGGGCGTCTCCGTGAGGGGTGGGGCGGTTACTTGGCCGGGGTGTACTGGGCGGGCACCACGTCGCCGGGGCGGAACCGCCGGTCGCGGACGGTCGGGCCGGGCGGCAGGTCGGCCCGCGTCAGCGGCTCCCCGCCGTTGCGGGTGACGGCGGCCTTCAGTCGGCGTTGCAGCTCCCGCTGGGCCGGCGCGGCCGGCTCGGGCAACCCGGAGCCAGTGCGGACGGCGGCGACGGTGCCGTCGGCGAACCCGAGCCAGACCCGGCCGTCGAGCTGGTTGCTGTTCGCCCGCAGCCAGCCGAGGATCGGCTGGTCCGGGTCGTGGCGGATGTCCTGCGGCTTGGTCCACGGCACCAGCCGGCCGGACTCGCCGACGAGTACGGTGAGCTTGCCGTCGGGGAAGTCCTTGGTGGCGCGGCCGGCCGGGCCGTCGAACGCGGTGCCGGCCCCGGCGAACACCTGGTACGGGGTCAGCGGCTGGCCCTGCTTGTGGGCGAATCCCTCGAAGGCCGCCGGCATCTGGGTGACGAGGGCGAGGTTGTGCGGGCTGTCCCACGGCTCGCCCTGGCGGAACTCGCCGTACAGCTTCGCCGCATCCGCCCCGAGGAACGGCAGGATGCCGACCCGCCAGCTCAACAGCGGCGTGCCGTCGGCGTCGCGGGTGGCGGCGGCCGGCAAGGTGCCGTGCTTGGCCTCGAAGGCGAGTAGGGCTTTCGTGAGCGCGGCGAGGTTCGGGTTGTCCGGGGTCGTTTGGGCGGACGTGCCGGCGTCGGTATGCATCGGGCCGGGGAACGCGCTCAGCAGCAGGGGCGGCGGGACTGCGGCCACCGTCACCCGCGCGGCCGCCCCGCCCGGCGACGGCAGCGGCGCGACCTTCTCCAGCCCGTCGGCCACCCCCGCGACGAACGGGCCGACGGCCGTCATGAACGGGTCCGCCCCAGCCAGCGGGAGTGCGCGGAGTTGCTTG
>JANYHV010000411.1 GCA_025362195.1 Fimbriiglobus sp.
TTGACGTGCGGCCCATCGGACGACGGCGGCTTCGACGAGTTCGTGGAGTTGAGTTTGAGCCGCGCTTCGAGTTCCGCAACGCGGGCTTCGAGCTTCGGGATCTGCGCCACGATGGCTTCGAGTGCGCGAATATACGCCTGCACCGCTGGGTCCAGCGACGCGAAAAGTTCCAGAGGTAGCGGCGGTGGCATCGTCACGCCGATATGCTACAAAATCAACCCAAAAGCACAAGGGCCGTGAACGGTTACCTCGCCAGATACCAAAGCTTTCGATTTAGCTCCATCGTGCCAGATCGGTGCTGCCGTTGTCATGGTTTCCGGCAACGGCACAAACCCGTATGGTTTGTTTTTTTTAATTTCCGGCATGTTTAGTCTCCTGTTCCACATCCGAGATTGTATAGCCCAGCAGTTGTTGTCCGTCGCTCCATTCCCGAAGCATGACCCAGCGTTGGCCAGTAGACGCCGACGAAAAGCGATTGCTACCATGCAAGCGGGTCGGAGTGCTTGTCACTGTTACTGGTAACGCGCCAGTTTGAGTTTGTGGAACCTCCTGCAGGAACACCCACTTCACACTTCCGCAAGCTCTTGCGGCTCGCCACACGGAATTCTTTGTGCAAAACATGACTTCATCTACGTGCAACTTGTTCTGCTCCGGCCAGTCTGTACCAAATACTTGCGGTGGAGTATTCACGCTCACATCGATGGACGGCTCACACCACCAGGCCGTCAAATCCACCTTTTGAATCCTCTTCATCGCTTCGCAACAGGCTTGTTCGAGTGTAAGCGTTGCTGTCGAGCATTCACCCTTTTGAACGGAAACTAACACTTTTGTGTGCACGGGAATCACAAGCGGGCAGACTCGTTTACGATTGGTATTCGTCGAATCTGTTGTGGTTGCCGCTCCCGCAACCGCGGATTCTACCCGCGGTTGCTGAGCGACGACTTCACATTTACTCCATGCTTCCGGCTGCCAGCGGCCCCATCCGGCACCGCGAGTCTTGTGCCCGCCGATCGGTAGGTGGCCGAGTTTCCCCAGTGCGACGAGCGTGTCGATTTTTTTGGTTGTCGGTTCCACCGCTTTGGAGTCTTTGCCCTCAACGACAATTCGCAGAGGAAACGTGCCACGCAACAAGCGGACCGCATCGCGTTTTGCACTGCCGTACGATCCTGCCGAGAATTCATCTTCCGCGTGCATGTGCAATAACGCAGCGACCCAGTTCTTGTCAGCGTGTCCATCGCAGATGAGAATGCTGCTACTTTGTGCGACTGTTCCAAATATTTCGGCTGCCAAATCGGTGGGTTGAACATTGCCCTGCACCGGGTGGGGATCTTGAATACTCGCACCGTCTGCTCGTTGTGCATGAGAGTATGCGTGCCGGAGTGGGCCTCGCAAAGTAGAGCCGGGTAGAAGCGGGCGACCACCCTCCATCACGATCGAGCGGTCCGTCACGAAAGCCTCCTTCGAGTCAGCTTTCTGCCAGGCCGGCTTGGCCCAAACACCGTCGCCACGTTGTTGAATTGTGCGTTCGGAATCATGTGGGCCGATCGCGAGCATATCAAGACCCCATGCCGTTTCAGCCTTTTCGGGTTTGTACTCGCCGAATGAAATCGACAGATCGAGCGTCCAGAAGCACCACGACCGCGTCGGTTCCACACTCGGTATTTGCGCACATGGTGATGGGAGTGTCTTGCGATCGCTTGCGATCCAGCTTTCGTAGGCTTGTGTATCCAGTCGATTGGCTTGCAACTTCTCAAGATGGCACCAGCCCATCCCGCGGGCCGCACCACCACCGAGCCAGCATCGCCCGTTGGCCCAGTGCTGCGAAAGGACATACCCTAATATTCCTTCCGCTTCTTTGGCTTCATCCTCGTTGATGGCGTGTGACCAATCGACCCAGACTTCGAGTGGCCACCGTGTTCCCGAGGGAATCACTTCCCGGTCGTACAAGATCCCTTGCGCACGTGCTCCGGTCTCCTGGCGAATGCCGACACCTGCGCGAAGTTCTGGATTCACCGCAACCTGTTTTGCTGGTCGCGTATTGAAGAATTCCCAACATGACCGACGGAAGCCGGATTGTTTGGTTGTCTCGGATACCGCGCTCGGAATAGGATGGAAGAACCGCTGTGCCATCGCGAGTGCGGCCCCCTTAAGACCGCTCCCCAGCAGTACAGGCACACCATCGACAATCGTGAATGGCTGATCTGCGTTGGTGCTCCGATCCAGGCCCGAGACGGAGAGTGCCGAGTCTTGCACCAACTCCGCGTGGAACACGGTCATTCTCGTTGTCATAAATTCTTCCTCCGAATGTTGGCACGCAACCAACGGACAAAGTACCGTGCATGGTCGGCTCGATGCGGCTGTGGTATTCCCTCAAGTTCTTTAAGCACTGCTATGGCATCAGGATGCTGCCAATTCTTCGCCGCAGCCGTTGTGGGTGTGAATCGAGACGTGAAAGCATTGGCAACTATCCCCTCAAACTCCTGAACCAAATCGTTCCATTGTGATAAACTCGGCGCACGGTTGTTCTCCGATGTGCGATTGGATTTTGCGAGTGACTGATGCTGTTCGAACCAAGCCTTTGTCGTGGCCGCGATTGACTCGTCGGAATTGGATTCGGTCTGAGTTGTGGTCGGTTCACCCAAACAGGGAATCGGATCGGAAGTGACTCCCGGTAGAATTTGGTCGATGCGGAACCGCCCAAAACCTTCGTGCGTTCGTTCGCCGAGCCAACGCTGTTGGGAAATCATCTCGGTGAGTTTGGCGATACCGTTGCCCGAAACTCCAAACACTGAGCCACGTCGAATCGCCATCGCCGGCATCCGCCACAGTCGGGATGTACCGTTGAACCCGTACACATTCACTGTGTCCTGAGTGATTTCTTCCTGTGAGACCGCGATGTCGTTCGGCCAGTTTGGCAAATACCGCATCGCGTTTTGAAGAGTTTGGCACCATCGCAGTTTGTCATCGCGAACCAACAAGTCGGAAGTCAGCGTGACGATCGCATCAGCCGTTGCAACGGGCGGTGTCGCGGCAGTTACCCACTCTGCTCGCACAACTTCGACCGGCACACCCGAGCGACCGACTCGAAGCCAACGACTGCCGGTGAAGACACCGTTCAGTGCGCTCGCGAGTTTCTCAAGATGATCTTTCGTTCCCTGAATTTCACAACGAAACCGCGTCCTCTCGGCAATTTGCTCGACAGCGAACAAATCGGGGTCTTCTTGGTTCGGCTTCGACCGCCCATTCCGGAGCCGGACACGAAGCGTCGGCCGATATGAGACCCACGGTTCATTCGCACTCGCCCGGCAGACGAATAAATCGTCTTCGGGTCGCTTCAGTTTCTCGCCCGTTTCGAGTCTGGGGACGTGTGCGTCCAACCGCTGTTTCTGAGGTTGTTCCGTTGCCCACCACGGGATTGGCCCCATGGAACCGGATGGCTTTTGACTTTGCAAGGAGAGCGGTGCCGGAAGCACTTCGATGGTTGACAGCGAGACGAACTCGCGTGGTAACGGCAACGCATCGCTGACCGAGATTTTGCCGGTGACGAGCAGATTCGCCACGTCAAGGTGCCCCTCTTGCAGGAGCCGGTTGGCCAGGCAGCCCAATATCGCCCGGCCGGGGACAAAGGAGAGACTGGGAATCAGGTTTCCCGGCGTAGCCGTGGCGGTGATGCAGAGCGGATCCCGGTTGTGAAGTTCCAGAATTAACCGACCAGTGGGTGTACCAGTTATCAAGCGTGGGGTGCTCGACTTGTCGGCGATCGTCAGCGAGACTCGCCCCGCCCCTTTGGCTCGTCCGCGTCCGATTGCACCGACTTCCTGAAACAATCTCACGAGAAATGCTCGATCACATTCCCGCAGTTCCACTTCTCCTATGAATTTCGTCGATTTCGGCACATGTTCCACCGCTCGCAGTGTGTCCTCTTTCGGGGCACGATTATCGAATGCAGCCCGTGCCGAGGATCGCCAAATCCGACTTGGGGCCGAGGAGCTTGCGTACAGCGAAGTGAAGATCGTGCGTTGTTGCTGGCCGGCTCGTTCACCAAAGAAGTCGTTGGCCGCATTCTCTCCGCAAAGTCTCGTGGCTGCATCCCGCAACACGCCCTCCAAGTGTGAGGCCCAGATGACGGGTTGGTTGTCTCGGTCGCGTGCCACCAAGGCATCAATGCCTCCCCCGCCCGAACCGGTTCCCAGGTGGGCGTCTTCGAGCAATTCCGCAGTGACCTCAAGACGAATCCATTTCGTAGTAGTTTGTGGCTCCTTTCCTTCAGCATCAGGATTGGGCATTGGCAACCTCCCCTCGTTGCTGCATTTGTGGTGCCGGGGCACCAAGACGATCAATCTCGTACACTTCGACCAGATCCAAAAGTGATGTCAGAAGATGAGTCCCAGACTCGATCCAAGGCTTTTCGATGCAGACTTCTTTCAAAGCCGACTTCGCTTGGGGCGACAACTCGGCAAATGCCAACTCGGAGAGTGTCTGCCCCAGCGGGAGTTGGTCGATGAGATATCGCAATTGCGATCGCGGTGCGGCGCTGAGTTTACTCGCAGCATTCACCAGGCCTTGCAGCGAGTCCCAACCTTTGCCCAGAACATCCACGGGGCGTTGCGAGAGGATTCGGGTCTTACCTCCGGACGGCCTCACCCAGTCTCGGCGGCGAACTTCTTCGGGGTCGTCCAGCCACGACGTGGTGTACACCGCCCAATCGACGACGGATCGTGGCTTGTCGGAATCGAACCCGCGGAAGCGCCGCTTCGCGGATGCCGCCAGTTGCTCGGCAGTGTCGTGCAACCGATGGAACGGGATCGTCGGCTTGGTAATCACGACGCCAACCCCGAGAGTCAGCAAGAACTCTTCTGTCGTTCCTGTCCCTTTCGATTGCAGCCTGCACAATTCTTCGCAAAGTGCAACAACGAATTTCATCGCGATTCGGGCCTGGCAGACCACCAGAACATCGTCGCCGCCGAGCATCAAGAGGCGGAGCGGAGCCATTCCCGTACCGAGACAGACTTGATCAATCGCAGCTTTCAAGGACTGCCGGAGAAGCACGCGATTGCGGTGAAAAAACTGCGCACGACTCGCACGATCTTGACCGGCAGCCTTCCCAACGCCATTCCCATCCGCATGAATCAGAGCCAGATACCCGGACTGTGCAAGGTCTTCAAAGGTCTGCGGTGCGGTGCAATTTTTCAGTGATGTTTTCGCCGAAAGCAGGCTTGCCAAATCTTGAGCTTGCCAACATTCCGCCTGTCTCGCGGTCTCTTGGCGTCGGGCTGCGCTTTGAGAAACAAACGGGCGATCTTCGCCCTGCTCAATGTGCTCTGAACCAATCCCGTGGCCGGTCCATTCACAGGTTTCAAAAACCGGCAATTCGTTGCTGAGTGCCGTCACTTCGGTTGTTCGAGGCTGGTGATCCACGGAAATTCGAAATCGGATTCCCGGCAATTCGCGATGGAGCAATTGGGCGGCAGCCTTGACAAATGCATCTGCCTTCGTGGCGAACTCCGCTTCAAAGTGCCCGCCATCCCGCGAGAGAATTCCGAGTTGCGCATCCGCCTGGGGATCGTCATATTGCGATAGCGGATCTGCCTTCGAAGCGGCCGTATCAATCTTAGTAATCGGTTGAAGTGTCCAATTTGTTCGCTCTTGGGCGAGCGCACGAAGGTCTTCGCGCAACACTCGTCCCAACAATGCGTTCGCACCGACCATCGCTCGCAATCTCGGGACTTCAAATAACCAGGACTGAACCCGTTGCAGTTCGATGTAGACGATAGACATGGTTCACTTGCCCCAAGTTTTTCCAGGTGGCTGCTCAATGACTCTTTGTATTCTTGCAAGAGAATCTGGCAGCCGCAAACAAATCAGTTTCTGAGAGTACTTTCATGGCAGCCATACTGCCCCATGGACCCCAGACAAATGTGTGCCGAATTCAACACACGCAAACAGGATGAACCATTGATTTTTGATGGCCAAGAATGTTTTCTGTTGTACTGGATTCTGTAATGGAAATGAGTGCGGCATAGTGTGAAAACCTGCGTGTTTCTGCATCAAATTGCACACTTGAAATTGAAGGCAAACCGTGATCAAATACTAGCACTACAGCGCAGCATCAGATAATGCATTTATGCCGCCGTCTTTTGTGGCAAAACGAGGCTTACGCTTTTCGCCGTTGGTGGTAGCGAGCCACGTCCCCGGCGTGCGTCAGTCTCGGAACCCGACGGCGACGATGCATCCGCGAATCGCAAATCTCAACTGCAAAGGTTCGCGGCGTGACAATCGTGATGATGCCGTTGATCGCCGATCCCAACTGGGAGCCGAGTTTCACCACTCGGTTGCGTTCCTTCTTCGTGACCGTGATCCGTTCCGGCAGTTTACTCCAAAGAATCCGGTCTTCCTCGCGTAGAAACTCGATGGTCAGGCCCAGTTGCTTCTCGCTGAGGGTCACCAGAAGTATCCAAAGTGGCTAAAGCAGACGCGGCATCGATTTTCCCTACAATTGCAGCAGAAACGCGGACAACGACAGAATACTTGCATACCGGCAATGCGTGCGGGGTTAGCGGCGAAATGCTCGGATTCCGATTCCGTTGACTTCGGGCGATGCTGATTGCAACGAGAGCGGCTGGGCGAACTCTCTCCAAGCTGTTAACTCGTTCCAGTTGAGGTTCGGCCTGAACGGGATTTCCACAGTCCAGTTAGCAGTTCGAGAGAGGTCGAGAGTTCGAGGAGTGTCCCACTCGGACACTGAGCCGAACCCGGATTTGAAGTCGCCACTTGCGAATGCGGCACGTCGATTGAACGAAATTGCTTGAATTTCATGGGCAAACGCGAAATAAGTGCGGAAGTCTCTTGCCCAATGTCGCGCGAGAAAGTTCGAGGAGTGTTCTGCCTGGGGAGTTACTTTTATTGGGTTTATTGGGTTCGAGTTTTTCGGACCTTTGGGTTAACAGGTAATGCTGCGGGAGAGTTTCCGCAGCATTCGCTCGTTTTAAGGCTAATTTGCAAGCATTTTTCGTTCGCCCGCCATTCCCACGCACTCTAACGCTCAACGACAACCGGCCTCTTCGCTCTATTCTCACGGGTGAGATTCTCCCCTTTTCGCCCGTTTGTCTCGGAGTCTCGCGCGGGCGATTCCCGACGGGTTAAGACTCCGATTCGCCTCGCACCCCGAACCGGCAGTCGAACCGGCGACCGCATAGTTGACCGGCGAAGGACAGTTTCCGACCTCGTCCGAGGAACGACCGTCTCGAGGAGGGGCAGAGGGTTCCGCACCGGAGCCGGCGATGCCCCACGATTGAGGGGAGTTCAAGGTAGCGAATACTCTTAACCGACTGTCCGTTTTCTGTGAGGGAAGCCCACTCCCGGGCCCAAAGCCTTCGCGTTCGACACCGGAAATAATTTTGCCCGACACTTCTCAAATACACTTTTTGAAATCGTCCCGAGCTTATTGCCAAGATGAGCTTAACCGCAGGAAGACGGTGTTGGGGCCGTAGTTCACGTTCCCGGCGATACTCGTCACGCCGGCTTCTGCCGGCGTAATCGACTCCACGAGATCGAGAGCTTTGAGGCGTTTCATTGCCTCGCGGGCCCGGCCCCGACTAACCGGTGTCTGCTTTTCGATCTCGCCGTATCCAAACACGATCCACTACTTCCCAGCAATCGATTTCGACCGACGAGCGACGAAGTCGGCCTGACGGTGCGGCAGAGTGCCTCGTATGGTCAAGAACTCGCTGGTGCTCGGTCGCCAGGATTACCACTGGAAGTACGAGCCGTGCCTTTACGGCTGGGTTGACGGGGCGGCGCACACCTGACTCGGCGACCGGTCGCAAACGACCGTGCTCGCGTTCGACAAACCAGCCCGCAACGGCGAACACCCGACGATAAAGCCGTGGCCCTGTTCGGGAAGTAGCCTTAGTGTCTACCGGGTACATAACTTTAGACTCGCTAAATTACCGCGTTTTCTTGCTATTCATTGCTTCACTTCAGAATGCCTTGCAAAAACATATTACGGGCCGTAAACTCTATACAGATAGAGACTTTTGCGAGCCGAAGAGGCTGTTTTAAACCTGTCTGTCGATCCGGAGGTTGCGGGTTCGAGTCCCGTCGCCCTCGCTGATGCAATTTACGGCAGACCGGTGCAAAATAGCGCCGGTCTGCTTCATTTCCAGGCTTTCCG
>JANYHV010000424.1 GCA_025362195.1 Fimbriiglobus sp.
GGCGGGCCTTTTTCGTAGCCTGACGGCACTCCCGGTGAGCGGCGGGGCGTCAGCCCGCCGGTCCAACCCCTGCGGCCGAGTCCCGACCCGCAGGGAATCCCTGGCGCACGCACGGGGCTGTCGTTGCCACTCAGGGCTGGACCGGCGGGCTGACGCCACGCCGCTCGCCGGGAGTTGACTATGGCCGACGACTCGGACGCGCCGCACGACCTCACCGGCCGGTTGCTCGGCGACTACCAGGTGCTCCGCAAGCTCGGCCAGGGGGCGATGGGCCAAGTCTACCTCGCCAGGCAACTGTCACTGAAGCGCGAAGTCGCGCTGAAAATCCTCCGCCGCGACCACGCCGCCAACCCGACCGCGCTGAAGCGCTTCCAGGCGGAGGCCGAGGCGGTCGCCCAGGTCACGCACCCCAACATCGTCCAGGTCTTCGCCGTCGGCGAACTCGACGGCCTGCGCTACATCGCCCTCGAATTCGTGGACGGCCGCAACCTGCGCGAGTACCTCGCCCGCAAGGGTTCGCCCGAGTTGCCGCTGGCGCTGGGCATCCTGCGGCAGGTCGCGGCGGCCTTGCAGCGGGCCAGCGAGGCGGGCCTGGTCCACCGCGACATCAAGCCCGAGAACATCCTGATTACGCGCAAGGCTGAGGTCAAGGTCGCCGACTTCGGCCTGTCGCGTTACTTCGCCGGCCAGGGCGTCAAGGGGGGCGAGGGGGGCAACGAGCCGCTGAACCTGACGCAGTCCGGCATGACCCTCGGCACGCCGCTGTACATGTCGCCGGAGCAGGTGCAGGGCTTGGCCGTGGACCACCGGTCGGACCTGTACTCGTTCGGCGTGACGGCGTACCACCTCCTCGCCGGCCAACCCCCGTTCACCGGCGCGACGGTGTTCGACGTGGCGCTGCAGCACGTCCAGGGGACCCCACCGCCGCTCGCCGGCTTCCGCCCCGACTTGCCGCCGGCGCTGTGCGACGCGGTCCACCGCCTGATGGCCAAGCGCCCCGCCGACCGCTACCAGACGGCCCGCGACTTCGCGCGCGACCTGGCGAAGATTCAGAAGGGCCTTCCCGTCGCGCCGCTAACCGCACCGACGGCGAGTGCCGAGTCGGCCGCCGTGACGCTTGATCCCGTGGCGTCGGTCGCGCCCCCGCGAAGCTTCCGGCGTTGGGCCAAGCGGGCCGCCGGCGTCGCCGCGCTGCTCGCCCTGGCCGGCGTCGGCTGGCGTCTGCCGGGCCACGCCGGCCAGGGCGAGAGTGTCCCGAAGTCGGCGGGTCTGCCCGACGCGCGGCCGCCGGTCGCCTTCACCACGGCGCGTGAGCGCGAGCTGACCGCCCGCACCAAGGACCGCGCGCTCAAGCCGGCCGAGTACCTGACGGCGATGGTCGAGTTGGGTGTCTTGCACCTCAAGGAGCGCCGCCCCGACGACGCCGAGCGCGTCTTCAAAAGCCTCGGGCCGGACGCCTCGGGGCGCACCGAGACGGCGGTCGCCGCGCAACTCGGTCTGGCGGTCGTGCTGGCCCACCGCGACAAGGCGAAGGAGTCGAACCAGGCCGTCGCCGACGCCGCCGCCGGGCGCGGCGGCCCCTCGCAAACGCTCCTCGATCAAGTCCTGTTGAAGCACCCCGACCTGGGCCAAGCCCTCGCGGAAGCGCTCGACCGCAACGCCGCGAACCTCGGCGTGACGAAGTTGCCCCCCGGCATCGACTGGCTGCGCACCCCCGGCGGCCTCCTCCGCGGCCCGAAGGCGTGACGCTCGCCGCCGCGGGTCGTGCCGACTACTTTGGTGGCGTCCCCTTCAGCACCTCACGGGGCGTCGCGTGCCGTACAGCGAGTTCACCATCGAAGCCGTCAAGTCCCGCTTCGGGCTGGCGATCGGCGAGGCCCCGTCCCCGTTCGCTGCCTGGCCCCCCGTCGCGCCTGGCGCGCTGCTGACTGAGACCCTGGCCGAGACTCTGCCGCTGGCGGTCGCCATCAGCACCGAGAAGGCCCGCTCGGAGTTGGTCATCGCCCCGGTACTTTTGGAGGCGCGCCGGCGGGCGGGGCGGCCGGTCAGTCTGTTCTCGGGGATCGACTTCCCGGTCGACGCCGCCCAGGGGTTGACCGGCGTCTGCGACTTCCTGCTCAGCCTCTCGGCCGAGCAGCTCACCGTCGAGGCACCGGCCGTGGTCGTCGTCGAGGCCAAGAACGACAACCTCAAGGCCGGCCTCGGGCAGTGCATCGCCGAGATGGTCGCGGCCCGGCTGTTCAACGAGCGGCGCGGCCGGGAGTTGCCGCGCGTCTACGGGGTCGTCACCACCGGCAGCCTGTGGAAGTTCCTGGCCCTCGAAGCCGGCGCGGTGGTCCTCGACCCGGCCGAGTACCACATTTCCAACCTCAGCCGAGTCGTCGGCACGCTCGTCGGCATGTTGCAACCGCAAGACTCCGGGCGCTGACGCTTCCGGCCCGCCGGCGCGGTTTTGGTCGGCGCGGCGGGGTTTCGCGCCCTACGCTTGCCCCGCACGGGTACGCCGTTCTCACGGTCAGGCGGGCGCGATGGTCGGGCGGGTCTTCCTCGGGCGGTACGAAGTGCAACGCCTCCTCGGCGAAGGGGGGATGGGCCGCGTCTACCTGGCCCGCCAGACCGACCTCGGCCGCCAGGTCGTCGTCAAGGTGATGCACGACCACGTCGCCGCCGACCAGCGCTTCTGCGAGCGGTTCCAGCGGGAAACCCTGCTCATGGCCCGCTTCCACCACCCGAACGCGGTCACCCTGTACGACGCCACGCTGAACGACCCGGCCGGGCCGTGCATCGTCATGGAGTACGTCCGCGGGGTGAACCTCGAAACCCTGCTCGCCAAGACCGGGCGGATGACCGCCCCGCGGGTCGCCCGCATCATCACCCAACTGTGCGAAGTCCTGCAAGCGGCCCACGACGAGGGGATCATCCACCGCGACTTGAAGCCGGCCAACCTGATGATCACCGACCCGGACACGCCGAAGGAGCGGATCAAGGTCATGGACTTCGGCCTGGCCAAGTTGATCGACGACCCGGCGGTCCAAAAGGTGACCGACACGAACGTCGATTTCGCCGTCGGCACGCCCGGGTACATCGCCCCGGAGCAGGTCCGCGGGGAGACGATGGACCACCGCGGCGACCTGTACTCGGTCGGCGTGATGATGTACGAACTGCTCACCGGCCGGCTGCCGTTTTTGGGGGCGAACGGCATGGACGTGCTCCTCGCCCACGCGACCGAAACGCCGCCGACGTTCGCCGAGATCGGCCTGCCGAACTGGGTGCCGCGGCCGGTCGAGGCGCTGGTGTTCGCGGTCCTGGCCAAGCTCCCCGAGCACCGCCCCCAGTCCGCCCGCGAACTGTCCGAGCGGCTGACGACGGCCCTCGCCCGGGAGCAGAACCGGGTCGAGCAGCGGTCCGTCTCCCGGCCGACGCCGTCGCCGATGCCGGCGGTGCCGGTCGCCCCGCGCGACCTGCCGGATTCGCCCGAGGCCCTGATCCCGCTCCTGACCGACGCCGCCTACCGCGACCGCCCGGCGGCGACCGTGCCCGCCCCGACGCCGGCGCACTCCCCGGCGTGCATCGAGATTCCCGACGAGACGGCGCTGCGGTTCCACGTCGAGGCGTGGATGCCGGAGGCGATCGCGATCCGCAAGCTCCGCGGGTTCGTCCACGACTGTGCCGGCGAGGTCCTGGAGAGCGTCCCCGGGCTGGTCCGCGTCCGGTTGGGCCAGAGCCGCACGCCGACGAACTCGCTCGCCTGGTTCGGCTTCGGCCGCCGCTCGGCCGGGCCGATCGACCTCGAACTGCACCTGTCCCGCGCCGACTCCCGGCAAGAAAACAACCTGACCATCGACGTCCGGTTCCGCCCGTCGCACGCCGCACTCCTGGCCGACCCCGCCTGGAAGACCCGGTGTACGAAGCTCTTCATCGAACTCCGCGCCCACCTCATGGGCGGCCTCTGACCGCTCGGTCGATAAAACAACTTGAGTTACGTGGGGAAGCTTCAGGAGACGCCAATCACCGTCCATTCGGAAATCGTGCTTGCGACTGCCGCACTCTCGCTCGTCTTCTCTTCATTCGCCGCCGGTGCGGACGTGCCGCTGAAAGGCGACGCGACGATCCGGGGCGAATTCGGCGGGTCGGAGATCGTCGTCCGCACGACCTCGCAGTTCGCCGGGGCCATCGACTCGCTGACCTGGGGCGGCCGCGAGTTCATCGACCGCGCCGACCACGGGCGGCAACTCCAGTCGGCGGCCAGCTTCGACCGCGCGGCAGGCGGCGCGTTTTGGCCCGAGTGCTTCAACCCCACCGAGGCCGGGTCGCGGGCCGACGGCGACGGGCCGACCTCGTCGAGCGAACTCGTGACCCTCACGGCGACCGCCGCGGAACTCCGCACGACGACGCGACTGGCCTTCTGGCTCCGGCCCGGCGAGAAGTCGGCCGGTCGGCCGGCGTTGAACGACGCCGAGCTTTCGCGGCACGTCCTGACGAAGCGGGTCCGCGTCGGCCACGGTACACTCGCCAACGTCTTGGACTACCGAGTCACCTTCACCGTGCCGGCCGGCGAGAAGCACACCTTCGCCCAGTTCGAGGCACTTACTGGCTACATGCCGCCCGAGTTCAAGGTGTTCCGCAAGTTCACGGCCGCGACCGGCAAGCTCGACGCCGTCGACGACGGCCCGGGCGAGCAGGCGTCGCCGGTCGCGTTCGCCACCGAGTCCGGCGGGCACGCGATGGGGATTTTCTCGCCCGATCAGCCGTCGCCCGGGTACGAGACGGCCGGGTACGGCCGGTTCCGCTTCCCGGCCGAAAAGGTCGTCAAGTGGAACTGCGCCTTCCGGGTCCGCGGTCCGCAGGGCGTGCCGACCGGCGACCACTCGTTCCGCCTGTTCGTCGCCGTGGGCACCCTCGAAGATGTCCGGCTCGCCCTGGTCGCGCTGGACCGCGAGTTCCCCCGCCGTTGACCGCGCAGGAAGTCTCAAGGCGTACCGTCGGGACGCCGCACTGTCGCGGTCCCCCGGCACACTTCTTGCTCGCACTTCTCCGCCTGGCTGCTCGGACACGCCGACGGGACACTTCCGATGATGACGCAACTCGACCCGCCCATTCCGTTCGACACGGCCAAGGGCAAGGGGTTCGCCCACATGGTCATCGACTACTCGCAGGAACACGACCTCGTCTGGGTCGTCTTCCTCGACGAGTCCGGCGAGTGCTGGACGTTCCGCAACAGCGAGGTGCGCATCCAGCGCAACTTCACCCTCGGCCGGGTGTCCGAGCCGAGCAAAATCTTCGCCCGCATGATGAACGGCACCAACGGGGCGAACGGCCACGCCTGACCCAGGCCCCTACGGCCGGCGGGTACTCGTCAACTC
>JANYHV010000457.1 GCA_025362195.1 Fimbriiglobus sp.
ACTCGTCCCCGACACGCCGAGGTAACTGGTGAACGCGACCAACTGGAACAGTTCCGGCACGACCGCCGCGCGGGCCGCCCGCTCGTCCGCCGGGCAGGCGAAAGCGGACAGCGCCGTGCCGATGGGGTGGACGCCGACGAACGGGATCGGCACGACCGCGAACGCCCGCCGGGACTGGTCGGCGACGGCCTCTTGTTCGAGTTGCGGCAACAGCGACAATTGCCAGCCGGTGGCGGGCCGCTTGTCAGTGTTGATGAACGACCGCCACCCCGGCGGCAGTTGGCCCTCGGCGTCGTGGGTCATGTGCAGGGCGAGGCCGATCTGCTTCAGGCTGTTCTGACACTGCACCCGCGCCGCCGCGTCGCGCACCTTCTGCACGGCCGGCAACAGCAGGCCGATCAGGATCGCGATAATCGCAATCACGACCAGGACTTCAATGAGCGTGAAGCCGCCGCGTTGAGAACGTTGCGTCACGTTAGGCTCCTGTCATTCGCTTCCTGCGGGCCAGCCAAACGCCAACACCGACGAGGGCGAGAACTCCGGCGACTATGTAGTAGGGCCAACGAGAGCGAGAGGGCTTTGCAACCAAATCTTCTGGAAGTGTTGGTATGTAATATACTAACTTGAGCTTGTCAGCAGGTGGACTTTCTTTTTTATAGTTGGAGAAAGACATTCTCACACGCGTGACACTTTTAGCCTTACCACCAAACGTTTCGGTTCTTGAACAGTCTTTAAGCAAAGGGTAAGGTATTCCTTCATAAGATGAGTAATATGACGATGTGCCTGATTGGGTCAAATCAGTTGAGCCATCAGTTTGCGAGTGCTGACGCTCGCAAACCAAATTGCTCATCGACGAATCAATCACCACGAATCCCGACCCTGTCGCCGGCAGGGGGTCAGAATCAACTTTGATTAATGAGTAACGAACTCGGAGCTTGTCGCCAGGTAGTTTCTCCCGCGAAGTAATTTTGCGATCAATGGGGTTGATAATTTCGTGAGTGTGCCAGATAGTAGACGTGGCGTCTCCGCCGAACAGGTGTAGTCCTCGGTTGCTAAGACCTGTTACTTGCTCGAATTGCGACCATGAGAAAGGTTTATCTACCAAGTCGGACGCTGTGATGAGATTTACCAAGTTGAATTTATTATTGACTGCTGACAGAAGAAACCCGCCGTTATCATTCGATATTGCCAATACGAACTTGTCAGTCCACTCAACCAGCAATGATTCTCGAGAAGAATACACGCGAAACTTCTCGGGCTGGCGGTCATTGACACGATACTCAACGTCATAAGATAACGGAATCGCGCTCAGTATCTCGCAATATTTTTTTGAGGGAGCAACAATATCATCTTGATCTGCCATCCTTTTTGATATCTCGACGATTTCTTTGTCGCTAGGTTTGTATAGAGGGATTCCATTGCCCTGCTCTCCCTGCCCTTTGGTATACCTAGGCACCACAAGAAACATAATACAAAAAACACAAAAAAGTTTTTTCATTATTATAACCTTAGCAAGGCCTCTCCCAGGATGGGAGAGGCTGATGAAGCTAACTATGCGCACGCACAAGATGTCACCACGAACACTTGCCGTTGTAACCAGACGCCGTTAATTAATACATACTGATACACCAAGTTGCCATACTTGGTGCAAGTCCCAGTGATGCACCAACCGGTGCAGGTCGGCTTGGTACTCGGGCACGGCAGCAAGCTACCGATGCCCGTACCGTCACCGTCGATGATCGGCGTGACGACCGTCACTTCCGCCTGCACCGCCATCGGGGCCGCCACCAGCCCGAAGAGACCCACCATCACCGCCGCGATGAACGCGGCCGGCCGCAAAAACGTCATCATTACTCAACCCCCCACTCGTGATCGACACAAAACCTACCGCGGAACGCCCGCGGTATCTACGGCACTTCGTACACCGCCACGAGCCGGACTTTCGGCTTCGCGGCGGAATCCGTCCATAGTTCGAGTTGCCGGGCGTAGCGACCGCTCGCCCGGTCGGGCACTTTGAGGCCCACGGAAATCGTCGCCACGCCGTGCGGCGGCACCACTTGTGGGGTGCCGGTGACGTGGAGGGAACAGTCGTTGGTGCCGCCGACGACGGTCACCGGGTCCCCGCCCGGGTTGCGCACCTCGACTTCGACGGTGACGATCTCGCCGGGAGAGTGCGCGCCGAAATCGACCCGGTCGCCGGCTACGGTCGCGTGGCTGCCGAATAGCGCCCCGCGGAATTGGTCCTGCAGGTGCGTTCCGGTCGGTGTGGCGAACAGTCCCAAACCGGCGAGTGCCACGACCGTTGCCGTCGCAACGGTTCGGCGTGTCAGCAAGCCGATCACCCCGGTCGGTCGGGCGAAGAGGAGAGCGGTCACGACGGCCGCGTCGAGCGCGACCATCGCCCAGGGGTTGGCCGCCACGACGCCGAGGCAATTGCATGCCGCGTACCCGGCCGCGCCGTGGTAAACGCCGACTGCGGCGAACGCAGCGAAAGTGCCCACACCGAACAACCAGGCCGCACGGGAGTACGCCCCGGACAATAGCCAGAGGCCCAGTGCGGCCTCCCACTCGATGGCCGCCATGCGGACCCACGGCTGATCGAGCGGGTCGTCCAGGACGAGGGACGCGGAGTTCAAGCCCGCGAGCTTCAGGCCGGCCGCGGTCAGCAGAAGCAGTCCGGCGGCGGTGTGGACCCAGCGGAAGCGCGACGGGAACGCCGAACGCTCAAAGGGGGGGGGCGATTATCTCCGGTGTCGCAACGCTCATTGCCGGCCCCACACCTTGTGCTACTCAACTTTCGAAATCGTAATTGCCCTGCACCAGGAACGCAACACGGTATTGCCAAAGTTCTCCAGAATCGGCAAAATCGCGCCATGCCCCACTTTGGCCACCCCGAAACCCCTCTGGTGTCCGCTCCGCGAATCGTCCTCGTTCACGACTGGCTGACGGGGATGCGCGGGGGGGAGAAGTGCCTCGAACCGGCGTGCGTCCGCTGGCCGGACGCGCGGCTCGTCACCTTGTTGCACGTCCCCGGGGCCGTCTCGCCCGCCATCGAGCGGTTGCGGCCCGAGGCGAGTGCGCTGAACCGGTTGCCGGGGGTGCGGCGGTACTACCGCTATTTGTTGCCCGTCATGCCTTTGTTCGCGGCGCGGAAACTCCCCCCTTGCGACGCGGTCTTGAGTTTCAGCCATTGCGTAGCGAAAGCGGTCGTGCCGCCGGCCGGGGTGCCGCACGTCTGCTACTGCTTCTCGCCGATGCGGTACGCCTGGCACCTGCGCGACGCCTACTTCCGCCGCGGGCCGCTCGGCCGGGTCAAGGCGGCGGCGATCGACGTGGTCCTCGGCCGGCTGCGGGCGTGGGACCGGCGGACGGCGGCGCGGGTGACGCACTTCGTGGCGATCAGCCGGACGGTCCAGGCCCGCATCCGCGAGTGCTACGGCCGCGAGAGTGTCGTGATCTGCCCGCCGGTGGACACCGACTTTTACACCCCCGACCCCGACCCCAAGCCGCGCGAAGACTTCTACCTCGTCGTGTCCGCGCTCGCCCCGTACAAGCGCTTCGACCTGGCGCTCGACGCGTGTGCGGCGCTCGGCCGCAAGCTCGTCGTCATCGGCGGCGGGCAGGACGAGGCGGCGTTGCGCCGCCGGGCCGGGCCGACGGTCACCTTCCTGGGCCGCCAGCCGGACGCCGTGTTGCGCGACCACTACCGCCGCTGCAAGGCGCTGCTGTTCCCCGGCGAAGAGGACTTCGGCATCGTGCCGGTCGAGGCGCAGGCGTGCGGGGCACCGGTGGTCGCGCTGGGCAAGGGCGGCACGGCCGAGACGGTCACGCCCGCGACCGGGGTGTTCATCGCCGCGCAGACCGTGGACGCGACCGTCGCCGCGATCGAGGAGTTCGAGCGGCGGGCCGGCAGCTTCGACCCGGCGGCGGCGCGGGCCAACGCCCTCCAGTACCGCCGCGAGCGGTACGAGGCGGAGCTGTTCGGGTACGTCGAAGCGGTCCTCGCGGGGCGACACCCGCCGTCCGCGCCGCTATGATGGACGGATTCCACCTGGGGGGAGTGCGGCATGGCGCGTCGATCGAAGGCCCGGGAAGTGGCCTTGCAGTTGTTGTTCCAGCACGACCAGAACGGGGTGCCGGTGCCCCGCCCGGCGATTACGCGGTTCGTCCGCGACCGCCTGAGCGACGCGGAACTCGAAGCCTTCACGCTCGTGCTGTACGACGGCGTCTTGAAGCACCAAGTCGGCATCGACGCCCTGCTGACGAAGACGGCGGAGAAGTGGCGGCTGTCGCGGATGATGCCGGTGGACCGGAACGTCCTGCGGATGGGCGCGTTCGAGCTGCTGCACGGCCCCGAGCAGGCGGCCACGGCCGTGGTCATCGACGAGGCGATCGAACTGGCCCGCCGGTTCGCCACCCTCGACTCTCCGGCCTTCGTCAACGGCATCCTGGACAAGATCGCCCAGGCACGGCCGTCGCTCGAACCGAAAGCAACTCCCACCGCAGTGGGCACATCCGACTGAGAATGCGTCGTGAGGAGTGCAGAATGCACAGTGCAGAGTGCAGAATGAAAAAACGTGAAGTAGCCGACTCGGCTGACGGTATTCACTCTGCACTTTGCACTCTTTCCGAAAGTGTCCATGCCGCGCCGCTCGCCGTTCACCGCGCTGTGCGTGAACCTCAACGCCGCGCTGCACCCGGTCGTCGCGGACCTGCACGCCCACACCACGGCCAGCGACGGCGACTTCACGCCGTCCGGCCTGGTCGCGCTGGCCAAGCAGTCCCGGGTCGCGGCGTTGGCCGTGACCGACCACGACACCCTCGCCGGGTACGCCGAGGCCCACGCCACGGGGGAGGCGCTCGGCGTCCGCGTCGTCCCGGGGGTCGAGTGTACGGCCGTTTGGGCGGACCGCGAGTTGCACGTCCTCGGGCTGTTCGTGGACCCGGCGGACGCGGAGTTCGTCGCGCACCTCGCGGCCGTCGGCCGGCAGCGGCGGGCGCGGTTCCTCGCGCTCGTCGAAGCCCTGGCCGGGCAGGGCGTGGCGTTCACCCCGGGGATGGTCGAGGGGCTGGCCGACCGGGTGCCGAGTCTCGGCCGCCGGCACGTCGCCGGGCTGCTCGTGCGGACCGGCGTCGCGGCGACGTGGGGCGAGGCGTTCGGCGTCTACCTCAAGGCGGTGCTCCCGGGGGTGCCGCCGACGCACTTCACGCCGCTGGCCGAAGTGACCCGACGAATCCACGCCGCCGGCGGGGTCGCGGTCCTGGCCCACCCGCCGTTCAGCTTCGAGTCGGCGCAGTTCGCGGAGGTTCAAGCGGAAGGGGTGGACGGCCTGGAAGCCGGGCACCCGACGCAGTTGCCGGGCCGGGCCGCCGAGTTGCGCGGGATCGCCCGGACGCTGGGCATGGTCGTGAGTGCCGGGAGCGACTTCCACGCCACGTCGCCGAACCGCCGGGTCGGGTCGCACGGTCTGACCCGGGAGGCGTGGGCCGCGCTCGAGGCCGGCCGGCCCGGGCGCTCGTAGCGGCTGGCGCACATGCGCTTGACGGGGGTCGGTTCCACGCCGTGTTCCGCGGCCCGTTGCCGCGCCCGGCGGCGGTTCGGCGCGCAGGGTCTAGCATCCCGGGCCATGGAACGGCCGGCCTCGGCCGCGGACCGGGCGAACTCTCGGAAAGGAACCTGTCCCCGTATGAAACGGACCCTCCTGGCAATGCTCCTCGCGTTGCCCGCCCTGGCGTGCTGTGGGCCGGACGCCCAGGCCCAGTGCTCGGCTATCGGCGGCCCCTGCTTCCGCATCTTCTCCGGCATCCACCACCACGGCCCGCTGTACAACTACGGCCCGTACGCGGGGTACTACCCGTTCGCCCCGTACGGCCCGTGGGACAGCAACCTGAACTACACCGGCCCGTACCCCGGCCAACAAGCCGCGTGCGGCGGCCTGTGCGGTCGCGGCGGCCACGGCGGGTGTGGGGCCGGCGGGTGCGGCGCGAGCGGCTTCGGCGGCTCCGGGTCGGGCCTCGGCCTGTTCGCCGGCTTGCACGCCCGCGGCGGCGACTCGGGTTGCAGCACCTGCGGCGGTGGCCTGGGGGCGTACTCGGCGGCGACGTTCAAGAACGTCTTCCACCGCTCGCACCCGCTGTCCCACCGCGGCAAGATCGCCACGGGTTGCAGCGCCTGCGGCACCTCGCCGGTCGGCTGCGGCACGCCGGTCAAGGCCCACGGGGTCGGCGGGCGCATCGCGTCGGCCGGCGGCACCGACCGACTTGACCCGGTTTCCCTCGTCGCGGCCATCGAAGCCCCGTCGACGACCCGGTACGTCCTCGAACGCTAAGCCTCCCGGTTAGTGCCGTCGCATCGGCGGAGGCCCGGCGAAGTTGGCCGAAAACTCGGCCCGGCCCCGCGACCCGACTCGCGGCGCGGGCATCTTACGTGACACAGGAAATGTGCCGGCCGCGGTTCACTGGGAGTCGCGGCCCGTTTCACGGATCGAAACCTTCGAGACCCCCATGAAGAAACTCCTCCTGGCCCTGGCCGCCGCCCTCGGCGCGGTCGCTTCGAGCACCCCGGTCCGCGCCAACGGCGGCTGCCCCGCCCCGTTCTGCCAGCCGGCCGGCCCGCGCATCCCGTTCTTCCGCCAAAGCCCGGTGCCCGCCTTCCAGGCCGCGCCGTGGTACCTGTACTACCCGTACAACGCCCACTTCCAGACGCCGGCCCCGATGATGGGCGCGTTCTACGCCCCGCCGGGCGGCGGGATGGGCGGCATGGTCAACCCGTACTTCCCCGCCCCGCAGTACGCCCCGACCCCGATGCCGTCCCGCTAAAACCATTATTTCCGGCGGGGTGGGCAATTTGCTCCGCCCCGACCGACCCGCACGCCCCCGGTGAAGTTTGCGAAAACTTTGCCGGGGGCGTGCGTTCGTATGAGCAGGGTATAATGACCCCGCCCGCCCCACCCCGGCAACGATTTCACTCGGAGCACCCCCCGTGGCCCAGCAAAAACTCGGCGAGTTAGTCCCCGTCGGCGGCGGCGACGCAATCCCACTCCTGCAAGACGTCTTGAGCGTCGGCCGGCGCGAGTCGTGCGACATCTGCTTGAAGTTCCAGAACGTGTCGAGCCGCCACTGCGAGTTCGTCTTCTCGAACGGCCGGTGGACGGTCAAGGACTTGAAAAGCTCGAACGGCGTGAAGGTCAACGGCGGCGAGCGCATCCTGCCGTACACCCCGCGCGCCCTGAAGCCGGGCGACGAGGTGAGCATCGGCCAGCACAAGTTCGTCATCGTCTACGACTCGGCGGCGAACTTCGACGAGCCGGCCGTGGAAGAAGACCTGTTCAGCCGCTCGCTGATGGAGAAAGCCGGCATCGAAAAGCCCAAAGGCCGCTAACCCGACGCGCCAGGCGTGCTCTGCGGCGAGCCAGGAGCGTGAGCGACTGGAGATCGAAAGACCTCCAGTCG
>JANYHV010000462.1 GCA_025362195.1 Fimbriiglobus sp.
GGCGGGCCGCGCGTCCGCGTCCTCGACTCCGTCCGCCTGCTGGCCGCGGCCGGGACGTACAGCAACCTCGACGAGGTGCCGGCCGCCCAGGTCGCCAACTTCTTCGCCGGCGACGCGGGCAACCGCGGCGGCGTCCGGGTCGCCGTCAAGAGGTTGGACGCGACCAACCGCGCCGGCCTGGTCGTCGGCGCGGGGACCGGGGCCGGGTCGCGCGTCACCGCGTACACCGGCGCGTCGCTCCTGGCGAGCGCGAACCCGACGCCCCTCCTCGACTTCGACGACCTGGCCGGCTACACCGGCGGCGTCTTCGTGGGGTAAGTCACCGGTCCGTGGCCGAGGTCGGCCGCCGACTTGGGCTGACCGAGAACCGGATTCACGGCTGAACGACATCGGTCCTCACGAAGGGGACCGGCCGTGACGGGTAGCGCAATTCGCCATCCCGTCATTTGTTGCCCGCAGTTCGGAGGACATCGCCGACCTCGGCCCAGAGTGCGACGCAGTCCTTCCGCTCGTCCGCGGGCAACTCGTCCAGGTCGGCGGACTCTCGCACGCCCGCGAGGCCCGGCTCGGTCTGCCACTGCGTGAGCCGGTGCCGCACGAGGTCGCGGGCCGACGGCGAGGCCGCGTCCAGGGCCTTGCCCCACGCGGCCAGGTCCGCCCGCAGCCACGCCCGCGCCCGGGCCCGCCACTCCGCCCGTTGCGCCTCCCCGACTCCGGCCGCGTCCGCGCCCCGGCCGCAGCCGGCTCGGGCGGCGAACCGCGCGGCGTTCGCGCGGTGCCCGGAGCGAAAGTCCTCGGCCAGCCGGGGAGCAGCGGCAAAGGCATCGGCGTACAGGCGGGCCGCCGCGTGGGTGCGGTTCGTGAACTGGCAGACGCCCAGGAGGGCCAGCCGCTCGTCGTTGTCCTCGGGCTGGTGCGTCCCGTCCAAGTAGGCCGGCAGGTTTGGCAGGATCAGGCCCTCGGCCTCGCGGCGGAGGGCGTGGCTGACCCACGCGGTCGTGTGGTCGGCCCGGGCCGCGCTCCAGTCGTACCCGACGACTGCCGCGGCCAGGGTCTTGCGCGCTAGTTTCGGCGACCCGGTTCGGAACTGGGCCATGGCGAGCACCAGCAACGGGCCGGGCCGGTTATCGAGTTTCTCCGCCGAATCTTCCAAGAAGCCGATCGCGTTCTCGGGCCGACCCCGGCGGTACTCCGCCAGGCCTTGCACGAACTGCACGTAGGCGGCGTCCGGGTGGGGCGACTTCGGCGCGACGGCCGCGGCCCGGTCCACCAGCGCGACCGCCCGCCGGAGTTCCTCGCCGGACGCCGGCAGGAGCAGGCACGCCAGGCCGGTCCGCTCGGCCACGCGCCAGTCGCCCGGGTCGCCGCGGTCGCGGTCGAGGAGGGCCGTGCGGGCGCGCCGGTACGCGTCCTCTCGGCCGAGGAACAGGCACAGTTGCGCGTGGCCGTACCACGAGTCGTCGTCGGGCGGGTCGCGGGCCAGCAGTCGGTCCCAAGCGCTGAGGGCTTCCGCGAGCCGCCCTGCCGGGGCGAGGAGCTTCGCGAGTTCCTTGACCGTGGAACACGTCGGGTTCAGTGCAAGCGCTTTGCGGAACGCGGCGGCGGCCGCGTCGGCGTCCCCGGCGTCGCGGAGCGCGCCCGCCAACTTGCAGTACGCCTGATCGCTGGTCGGGCGGATCGCCACCGCCGCGCGGAAGTAGCCGACCGCGTGCTGGGGGCGTTCCTTCGCCCAGAAGTGGCCGAGGAGGTAGTTGATCCAGAAATCGTCCGGGTGCTCCTGCTGGGCCTCGGACAGCACCGCCAGCACGTCCGCCCTCTCGTTGTGGGCGAGCAGGGAGCCGCAAAACCCGGACAGGACGACCGGCGGTTGTGCCGCGGCCCCCGGCACGCGGACCAGCGCCTTCAACTTCTTGGCGTCTTTGTCCTTGTCCGCGATCGCCTCGCGGTAGGCCCGTCGCCAGGCGTCGCCGTCGGCTATGTCGGCCACGGCCTGCACTCTGGCGCGGTCCGGAGCGGAGATCCAATACAGCCAGTCGTGCAGGAACGCCAGAATCGTCGGGCGGACGGCCGACGTGCGGATCCGCCGGGCCGCCTCGCCGGGGTCGAGTGCCAGGAGGTCGATGCCGTACGCGCGGAACGCCCCCGCGTACAGTTTTTCCGGCGAGTGGGTCGCCGATCGACCCGTCCCCCCGCCCGACAGGAGCAGTCGGATTTCCTCCAAGTCGGCCACGAGCGCGAGGTCGCGCGTCCCCTGGGCGAGTCGGGACTGGAGTTCGGCCGAGTCCCTGCGACCCAGTCGGCCTTTCGCCCGCTCGTGGGCGGCCGTGGCTTCGTCCCAGAGCGACGCGTCGATCGCCGCGGCCATCGCTTGGAGGTCGTCGTCCGTCGCACGCTCCCGGGTCGCCCGCTCGGCCGCCGTCGCTTGCACGGCCGCCGCCCGGTCGGAGAGCGTCCACGCCCCGCCGCCGAGGAGGGCGAGCGTGGACAGGGTGGCGACCGCGAGGGCCGCCGACAGGACCGGTCGCCGCCGGACCCGTCGGGCCAGCCGGCCGAGTCTCCCCTCCGGCCGGGCCGCGATCGCCTCCCCCCGAAGGAAGCGGTCGAGGTCGTCGCCCAGCGCGGCGGCGGAGGCGTACCGCAGACGCGGCTCTTTCTGCAGGCACTTCAGGCAGACGGTTTCCAGGTCGCGCGGGACTTTGGGGTTCCGCCGCGCGGGCGGCACCGGGTCCTGGGTGAGCAGTTGGTACAGGGTGACGTCCGCCCGGTCGGCCCGGAACGGCGGCCGCCCCGTCAGCAGCTCGTACAGGATCGACCCCAGGGCGTACACGTCGGCGGCGGGGCCGGCCGCGGCGGTCGCCTCGCCGGCCTGCTCGGGGGCCATGTAGCTCGGAGTCCCGACCGCGGTGCCGGCCCGCGTGACGCCGGCCTCGCCGTCGAGCCGCCGGGCGAGTCCGAAGTCGCCGACCTTGGGCGTGCCGTCGGCCGTGAGGAAGATGTTCGCCGGCTTCAGGTCGCGGTGGACGATGCCGCCCGCGTGGGCCGCGTGAACGGCCCCGGCCAGCGTGGCGACCAGGGCCGCGGCGTCGCGCGGCAGCCGCGGGGCACCGGTCAACTGCTGCCCGAGGGTGCCGCCCTCGACGTACTCCATGCTGAAGTACGCCCGCCCGCCCGCCTCGCCGACCTCGTAGATTTGCACGACGTTCGGGTGCCGCAGGGCCGCGACCGCCTCGGCCTCCCGCTGGAACCGCGCCCGCTCGTGGGGCACCGCGTGCGCCCCGGCCAGGGCCATCTTGACGGCGACGAGGCGGTTGAGTTGCAGGTGCCGGGCGCGGAACACGACCCCCATGCCGCCCACCCCGAGGACCGCCTCGACCGCGTACCCGGGGATCGACGGCAGGGCCGTGGCGTCCGGCAGGGGCGCGAGGGAACCCGCGCCCGGCCCGACCGCGGGCGGGAACAGGGCGTCCAGTTCGGCCCTCGCCTGGCACACCTGCCGCCACCGGTGGCGGACCACCGGCAGCAACTCGACGCACGACGAACAGACCGCCTCCGGCGTCGCGTCCGAATCGAGCAGTTCGTCGAGCAGTTGCTGCACTCGCGGGTCGTCGGGCATCGTCGTCTCCCAGGAGTCGTGGACCCGACCGCCACGGGTTCCGGGTCAGGTCGGGCCGGGCGCGGGGGCGTCCGGGCGGAGGTCGCCCAGCCTCTCCGTCAGCAGCCGCAGGCCGCGGTCGAGCCGCCGCTTCACGGTCTTCGGGGCGACGCCCAGCACGTCCGCGGCCTCGGCGTGCGTCAGCCCCTGGATGCGCACCAGGTCGAACGCCTCCCGCTCGTCGGCCGGCAGCCCGTCGATCGCCTCGATCATCCGCCGGCCGTCCGCCGTCAGTCCCGTGTCGCTGCTCGCCGGGGCGGGCACCAGCCCGTCCGGCAACCCCGCGGCCCGCGGCTGCGTATCCAAGCGTCGGGCCAGGTCATTCAGTTCCCACCGGGTGTGCTGGCCGGCCAGCGCGAAGAACTGCCGGACGGTCGCCGGGCGCGCCTCCCGCAACGCCTTCAGCAGTCGCTCGACCACGGCGCTGAGGATCTCGTCCGACTCGAGGTTCAGCGGCGGGCGGGTCAGCCGCGGGTACCCGCGGTACAGGAGCGTCGCGCACAACTGGTGCAATCGGCGGACGGCCCGGTCGAGCAGCGCCCGGACGGTCGGCTCGGCGGGCGCGTCGCCGGCCAAGTCGTCCAGGTACCGCTGGATGACGACGGTCGTGTTGTGCTCGTCCATGCGGCCCCTCGGAATTCTGACGCGGCGACGGGCTTATCGATCATACCGCCTTGGGTGTCACCCCGCCACGCTTAGTTGGGCGACGGCGAGAGTAGGACCGCGGCGGGGCGATGCCCGGTGCGCCTTTCCGCGGGCCGTCGCCGAACTCCCCGATCACTCACGCGAGGGCCGTCGGGATGCTCAGGATTCGCACGACATCATCCGTCCCCGGTCAGGTCACGCTCACGGCCGACCTGCCCTCCCGGCCGGGGGAATGGGAGCGCGGGGAGCCGTACACCGAGGCGCGGCTGGCGACCGTGGCGCACGAACTCCGCAACCCCCTCGCGGCCATCCTGTACGCCCTGGCCGCGATGACGGACCGGGCCGACGACCCGGCCGCGCGGGGGCAACGGGCGGTGGTCGAACGCCAGGCGCGGCGGGCGGCCCGGCTCGTCGAGGACCTGCTGGAGGTCTGTTCCGGCTCGCTCGGCAAGCTCGCCTTCCGCCCCGAGGTCGTCGATTTGGCCGAGGTCGTGGCCGCGGCGACCGAGACCGTCGCGCACCTGGTCACCCGCCGCGGGCACCACCTGACCGTCTCGCTCCCGCCGGACCCGGTCCTCGTCTTCGCCGACCGCCTGAGGCTGGAACAGGTGCTCACGAACCTGTTGGCCAACGCGGCCGAGCACACCGCCCCCGGCGGGCGGGTCCGGCTGACGGCCGAGGCCGACGCCGGGCACGCCGTCCTCCGGGTGCAAGACGACGGCCCCGGGATCGCCCCGCACCTCCTGCCGCGGGTGTTCGACCTCTACTCGCAGTGCCCCGGAAACGAGGCCCGGCGGTCCGGCGGACTCGGCATCGGGCTTGCCCTGGTGAGGTCCCTGGTGGAACTCCACGGCGGGCGGGTCACGGCCGTCAGCGGCGGGGTTCACCGGGGCACCGAGTTCGTCGTCCGCCTCCCCGCCCTCCGCCCGGACGCCGTGTCGGAACGGATTCTGTCCTTCCCGACCCCGCGACCCCGAACGGAGCAATCCTGACCAGCCCCGGCCCGTGGCCGCTGAGCTGGAATCGCCCGAAACCTGAACCCTTCAACCCGGAGACACGACCATGACTCACTCGACCAAGTTCCCGCCGGCCCTCGGGCTGGCCGCTGCCGTTCTACTGACGCTCGGGTCCGGCAGTGTGGTCGCCCAGCCGCCCGCCGCGGACCCGCCGCAGGTGTACCACAAGACCGTCAAGGTCGGCGGCGTGGACCTCTTCTACCGCGACGCCGGGCCGAAGGACGCCCCCGCGATCCTGCTGCTGCACGGCTTCCCGACCAGCTCGCAGATGTTCCGCAACCTGATCCCCAAGCTCGCGGACAAGTACCGCGTCATCGCCCCCGACTACCCCGGCTTCGGGCACAGTTCGATGCCGCCGCGCGACCAGTTCGCCTACACCTTCGACAACCTGGCGAAGGTGATCGACGAGTTCACCGAGACGCTGGGACTCAAAAGTTACGCCCTGTACGTACAGGACTACGGTGCCCCGGTCGGGTACCGCCTGGCGGTCAAGCACCCGGAGCGCATCACCGCGATCGTGGTGCAGAACGGCAACGCCTACGACGAGGGTCTGGACAACGACTTCTGGAAGCCGATCAAGGCGTACTGGAAGGACCCGACCAGCACGGAGAAGCGGGACGCCCTCCGCTTCGTGGTCAAGTACGACGCGACCAAGTGGCAGTACACGCACGGGGTGAAGGACCCCGAACTCGTCAGCCCGGACGGTCCGGCCCACGACCAGTTCCTGCTCGACCGCACGGGCAACGACGAGATCCAAATGGACCTCATGCTGGACTACGGCAGCAACCCGCCGCTGTACCCGAAGTGGCAGGAGTACTTCCGCACGCACCAGCCGCCGGTGCTCATCGCGTGGGGCAAGAACGACCAAATCTTCCCGGCGGCCGGGGCCGCGCCGTACCAGCGCGACCTGAAGACGCTGCACTACCACCTGCTCGACGCCGGGCACTTCGCCCTGGAGACCCACGGCGACGAGATCGCCGAGTTAATGCGGGCGTTCCTGAAGAAAAACGTCAAACTGAGCGGGAAGTAACGCGGACTCAAGTGGGTCGGTTTCGCCCGCGCGAAGCCGACCCACTGCACCGGAGGTTGACGACCATGCACTATGAACGCACTGCGATTCCCGATGCGGACGTGCCGACCGCCGTCGAGCCGGCGTGGCAGCACGTCGTCACCACCTACGCCAGTGAGGTGAACAAGACCGCTTCGGGTCGGTCCGGGGACCCCCCCCACGCGCGAGTCGGCGGGGAAGGACACGCCCGCCACCGCCGGGAGTCGCCGGCGGCCCGAGTCGGGTTACCCCACCAACACGCCCGCCGCGGCGGCCGCCGTTGGGTCGAGGTCGAAGGCCACGGCCGGGGTGGCCGACACGAGACTGCTGCCGAGGTAGCCGCGGACGCGGCCGCCGGCCGCGACGACGAGGTCGGCCTTACCGTCGCCGTTAATGTCGCGGCTCGTCGATCGCGCGCCGGTGCGGTCGGCCCCGTCGCCCTGGGCGAACACGGCCAGCGTCGTCGCCCGGCCGGCGGTCAACTCCTTGCCGCTGAACACCGCCACCACCGGGCCGCCCCCGGCACTCGGGGTCACGGCAAGGTCCGCGAAACCGTCGGTGTTGAAGTCGCCCGCGGCCACGGTCAGGCCGGTGCGCAGGCTGCTGTCGAAGGCGAAGAAGTCGGCGGCGAGCGGGGCCGGCTTGCCGGCGAGCAGCGACTTGCCGTCGTAGACCGCCACGCGCGGGCCGCCGCCGACCGCCGCGACGACGGCCAGGTCGGGCGTGCCGTCGCCGTTCACGTCGGCGAACACGGCCCGCGCGCCGCCGCGGAAGGTGCCGTCCTCGATGCCGAAGAAGTCCGCGAGCGGGGCACCGGTCGCGCCGTTGAGGACGCGGACGCGCGGGCCGCCGCCGCCCTCGGGGGTGACGACCACGTCGGCCACGCCGTCACCGTTCACGTCGGCCGCGGCCACGAACACGCCCGCGGTGAAGCTCGCCTCGAACGTCTCGAAGGTGCGGACCAGCTTGCCGGTCGCCGCGTCCATTAGGGCGACCTGCGACGCCGCGCCCGGCCCGGTGGCCACGACGACGAAGCCGCCGGCCATCGCCGTGCGGACCTCGCCGGTGTAGCCGGGGAAGGGGGTCATCACGACCACGGTGCCGTCGGCGCGGACGAGCGTGACGACGCCGGCGGCCCCCGCGGCCCGCGGGGCGACCGGGCCGCCGGGGCCGACGACCGGCGGGTTGGGGTCCGCGATCAACCGCCCGACGAAGGTTTGCCCCGCCAGGTCGGGCGACGGACCCTTCGGCGTGCCGCCGACGAGGAACTCCGCGCCGCCGGCGGCCTGGAGTCGCGTGCCGGGGTTGCCGGAGGGGAGTCGCAGCGTCTCGGGGGCCACGGTCGCGGCCGCCGGGGCCGGCTTGCCGTTGACGGTGTAGGCGATGGCGGTCGGCCCGGAGCCGACTTCAAAGCCGCCGCCGTCTCGGAGGGCGACTTCGCCCGCAGTGAGCGACACCGTCCCGCCGGAGCCGAAACTCGGGTCGGCCACACCGGAGGCGCTCAGCCGGAACAGGACCTTGTCGCCAGTGGCGTACGAGTCGAGCCGGCTGAGCGCCCCGCCGCCGGGCTGGAGGCCGACGAGCGTGAGGGTGGAGTGCGAGGCGCTCACGCTCTCGTCCGCGATTTCCTTGACGACCGCCCGGCCGCCGGTGCCGAACGCGGCGTCGAGCGCCCCCGCCGGCGTCAACTGGGCCACCGCGACCTGGGAGGCCCGCAGTTCGCTGAAGATGTTGTCCGGGCGAACCGTCGCCGTCGTCAGGGCCAGGGTGAACACGACCGACCCGTCCGGGCGGACGAAGACCCCACCTTGACCGGCCGCGACGCCGCCGCCGCCGTACTGGTTGGTGTTCGTGGCGAGGAGGATTTTGGCCTTGCCGTCGCCGTCGAAGGTCGGGCCGAACGCCCCGCTCGGGGTGACGCGCAACGCCTCCAGGTACAGCGTCTCCGTGCCCGGCGGGGTCGGGTACTGCCCCTGGAACGCGCCGGGGTCGAACACCTCCGAGCCGGAAACCCCGACGAGGCCGCCGTCGGGCAACAGCCGCAGGTTCGGCGTGGTCACCAGCGTTTGCGGGGTGGAGGTGTACGAGTTCGAGTACGGCCCGAGGAGCAACTTGCCGTCGCCGTCGTAGGTCGCGTCCAGAACCCCGCCCGCGCTGAGCCGGTAGGCGACCGCGTACTCCCCCGTCACCCCCGGCTGGGGGTAGGGCGGGTACGGCACGATGGTCGTCTGCGCGGCGTAGCCGATGACGTACGGGACCGTCGCCGTGACTCGGCCGGTGACGCTGATCCGGCCGTCGGGGAGGACTACGACTTCCGTGAACGACTCGACGTTCGTGGTGCCCGTGGCGGCGACCAGCCCCGACGAGAGCGTCGCGCGGCCGGCGGTGCCGAAGGCGGTGTCCACCGCCCCGGCCGCGGTCAGCTTCAGGAGCACGATCTGGCTACTCACCGGGGCCTCCGCCAGGCTCGTGCCGACGAACAGCGTCCCGCCGTCGGGAGTTGCGGCCGCCTTGGTGAAGCGGACCTGGGCGTCCGGCAGCGCCGCGAAGCCGTTCAGCCCGAAAGTCGGGTCCAGGATCAGCGCGGCCGGGACACTCCGGTCTTCGAGCGGCAAGACGTTCAGGCGAGTCGGGCGGCGGGAAGGCATTGGCGAGTCCTCGGGGCGAGGGGGCGTCAGAACACTCGTGCGTCGAGTTCTGCAACGATAGAACCTACGATTAAGACGGCACAGGGGTGCGGAAGAATTGCGTGCCGCGCGAAATTTCCGCCGGCGACCGCACAACCGGAGGTCCCTACGGTTGGCGGACAGCAGGGCGGCGCACGATTCGACCTTGGGTCATTCGGCGGGGCTAGGCATGGGGTGATCCCCCCCGCGCGGCGGACCACCCCGGCACCCCCGACGGGATGCGACCCCAGGCGGAGGTTTGCTGATGCCAGACGGTTCAGACGAACCCGACCGTGGTGAACCGACACCGCCTTATTCGGACCGCCTCCGCTTCGACCGCGACGAGGTGAAGCACGAGTTCAACCTGCGGGCGATGCGCTCGAACATCTTCGTCACGTGCCAGTCGTTTTGAATCGTGCCGTTCGCCATTTTGAACAACACGGCCGACTTCCGTGCTGTGGCAATCCCGGCGGTCGCATTCTTGGTCTTCTGGGGGGCCGCGTTCGTCTGGATTGTTTTCCGGTCGGTGGCTGGATTCTGATTCACTGCCAACGCCCGATAACCCTCGAATCTCCGACCGGCGTGTCCGCGCGTTACGCTCGGGTCAGAGGTGCGTCCCCAGCCGGCTGGAGTTCTTATGAACGAACACCCCGTTCTCGCGTCGATTCGCAGCAAATTGCCCGCCCCATCGTCGGCGGTGAAGTCGCGGCGGGCATCGCCGCTTCCCAAGGCATTCGCCTCACCCGAGCGGAACCGGGGTGCCTGGCCTATGACGTGTTCCGGGACGCCGACGCACCCGGGGCAGCACCACGGACCCCCCGTGAGAATCTGCAGCCGGGCCGTCGGCTCGAACGGTAGGAAGTCGCTGCCGCTGACGACGCGAAACGTGTCGCCGGAGTTCGAGCAAGGGTCCCGACGGCTTCTCGCGGTTCACGACCTGACTATCGAGCGAGATCGGCCCGGACGTTCCGTCGCCACCAGGACACGCACATTTTCAGCCCGCCGACCGTCGTCCCCAAACCGGCCGCAATCGCTCCATAAGTCTCCCCCGCGGCAAGACTCACCTCGACTCGCCAATGCACCGGGTCGAGGGGCGGTAACTCGGGGTGTGGGGCGACCGGTCGGCGGGAGTTCCGGTCGCGGGCATACTCTCGCTCTCGCAACACGCAAACGATTCTGATGTGCTTCTTGGCCCGGTTCCACGGCAATCGCTCAAGAGACGCCACGAGTTCAGGCGTCAAGTCGCGTCCAGTGGCACTCAATTCTAGGATCGCGTTGAGTTGCTCTTCTTGGCCGGCAGTCAAGGAGTCGCAGCGCCCGTTGTGGACGCGAAAGGAACACTTTTCGTAGTACTGCCAGGCGGGCGAGATGTCTTCAGTCGTCATAGTTACCTCGGTCGGGAGTTAGGGCCGCGGCGCTGTGCCGGACCTACTGGTTCCACCGAGTGGCCACTCCGGCGAGTGCCGCCAGCACGCTATGGCTGGCAGCACTCGTATCTCCGAAGGCGGTCACCCGACAGGTTGGGACTGCCGTGGGCAGCCCGTCACGAGAATAGTCGATTCCAAGCGAGTTGTGACGCGAAATGTCGCAAATCCGTTGACAATTTGACGGAGGAGTCCGAGATCACACGTGGAGGAGCTGCGTTTGCAGGACATCGGACCACGACTTCCGCAGGTTGCTGAAGAGCTCGGCCTTCTCCCCCTCTTGGTCGCCGTTCAACATCTGAACCTGGGCGCGAGTTAACGACATCAACAGGAGTTGCAGGCCGAGGAGCGCCCGCCGACCGGCGTCGCCGGAAGCCCCCGGGGCGGCGTCGTCCGAACCGCCGGCCGAAGCGGGAACGGTGGACAACTCGGCGAGGGGTTGCCAGACCTTCTGGTAGAAGCGGTGGGCCGTGTTGACCCGCAGGATCAGCTTTCCGAAGCGGTACTCGGTGTCGTAGAACGGGGCGTAACTCCCGCGGTCGCGGAGGTCGGTCAGGAACTTCGCCCCTTGAACCCGGCTGAAGGCTTGGTCGTCGGACTCGTTCTCCAGACGCAGGCTGGTCGCCAGGCCGCGGGTGTTGGCCTCCAGCGCGGCGACCTGCTCAGGCGTGTCCGTCGGCGGTGGCGTCAGGGCGACCGCCTGGAGCGCGTCCGCGTCGCCCGCCAGTCGCTCAGCCTCGCTGAGTTTCCCGGCCTTCGCCGCAGCGGCCCGCTTCGACTGCTGGCTCAGAATCGCCTCCCGCATCTGGGTGACGCCCTTAAGGAATCGCTCGTCGCCGACTTTCAAAATCGCTTCGGCCACGTAGGGCTTCAGTCTCACCCCTTGCTTGTTCGAGGCAACCCCGAACGCCTCGTCGAGTTCGGCCGGGAAGGCAATTTCGACTCGCAGCCACGCGTTAACCGTGTGACTCGTGATCTTCAACTTCGGCTCGGTCCCGATATCGACTTCACGTTCGTTGCGCACGTAAGACACCGTGTGGCCGTCGAACACGTGCAATGCACTTTTAAGCACCGTGCGATCGAGTTCGGGCCATTCGTGAATGGGCAGCAAGAACAGCCGGACGCGTACGGTCGCCGTGTTCTTCGATTCCTCGGCAAGAGGCAGCTGCACCTCGAAGCTATCGAACAGTTTAGACTGCGTTGTCGTCAGCCCAGCGACTCGCGTGTGCCGTGCAGAGTGCATCCAGTATGTCGGATCGAACGCCTCAACCCGGCGGTTATTGACATAGAGCCGCACTCCTTTATCGAGGAAGCGACGGTAGACACGCCCCATCTCTTTGATGGCCTGATCGACTAACGACTTGTCGGTTCGGTACGACAGTCGGTCGCAATTCGGCATGTAGACAATCGTCCCCGAATTGCCCAGCCGATCTGTCAAGCTTTCAACATCGTCCGCCACCAGTCCGTCGTGATCCGCAGCCTTGGCGGTACCCATCGGCCGGGTTAGCACGGTCGCCACCTCCAGCGGCAAGGCGTCGGCGAACTGCGGGTCCGGCAGGACGATCGAGTTGCTTTTGTCCTTACCCAGCGCGTCCACGTCGAGGGTCATCGAGTAAATTGCGGCCGGCTCCTGCCACGAGTAGACATCGACGCTGCGGGCGATGTTCAGGGCGGCGGCCTTCATGCCCATGCCGTACCGACCGATCCCCTTGCGGCTGTCGAAGCGGAGCGAACCGCCGAACGCCATCGCCACTTTTAACATGTTCGGGGCCATGCCGAAGCCGTTGTCGTAAACGAGCACGTCGATCTTCTGTTTCGGCTGCTTACCGGTCTGCCGGAAGTAGACTCGGATCTCCGTCGCTTTTGCCTCCAAGGCGTTATCAACGTGTTCGCAGACCGCTGAGGTGGTGCTGTTGTACCCCAAGTCGCGGAGAGAGTGGATGAGCGTCTGCCCCAGAAACAGCGGAACCGTGGACCCTTCTTTCAGAGCGCGGTTGACGACGGCCTTGCCGCCGCGTGGCGCGTCCGGGCTCCACTGTGGGGCGAAGTCACTGGCCACGGGTGCATCGGTAAACGTGCTGTCTTCGGGCGGGGTGATCTCATCCATGGCGAACTCCGGGGTTGCTATTGCGGCGCGCTGTGCGCTGCGGCCGGCAGCACCAGAGCGGTGCCGCCACAACCCCTATGTGGGCAGATGCGTGCCATCGTCACGACATTGGCTGAAAATGTTTCCCACGGCTCTCGCCGCGCGCATCGGTTGATGCCGTGGCCGTTGGTGTCAACTCCCCCATTCGATTCCTGGCGTCACGCACGAACCACCTCACTCCCCCGGGCTGCGGCCGAGGAGGCGGGCGAGGGCGTAGCCGGCTGCGCCGGCGGTCAGGACGCCGGCCGCGCCGAGGCCGAGCATCAGGAAGTCGCGGCGGTCGGGGTCGGTCAGCGGGCGGCGGGCGGGGGGAGCGTACACCTCGACGTTGATTTCGTGCAGGACTATCGCAGGCGTGCTGCCGCTTTTCGGGCGGCTCGGCGGGGACGGGGCGGCGGGGCGCGCGGGCTGGGGGGGGCGGGCCAGGTCGAGGAGGGGGTCGGTCGCGGGGGGGGCCGGCTTCTTCGGCTCGGGCGGGTGGTCCGGGCCGGGGTCGGCCGCCAGCCACGCCTTGTACGACGGCAGCATGTCCGAGGTCGGGGCGTCGGTGCCGTCCGACGGGAGGAACGGTCGCAGGGCGAACTCGGCGTCGGCCGGGGTCGGGTACCGGTCGCCCGGCTTCTTGGCGGTCAGCCGGTCGAACACCTCTTGCAGGCCCGGCGGGATGTCGACGCCCAGCGTCGCGAGCGCGGCCGGCTTCTCGGTCGCGTGCTTGACCATCGTCGCCACGACCGTCCGCTCCTGGTACGGCGGGCGGCCGGCGATCAGGTGGAAGAGTACGCACCCGAGGCTGTACACGTCGGCCCGGACGTCCGCCGTGCGGGGGTCGCGGGCCTGCTCGGGGGCCAGGTAGTCGGGCGTGCCGAGGACGGTCCCCTCGCCGGTGAGTTGGGCGTCCCGGGTCGCGGGGTCGGCGTCGTCCGGGGACTCGCGGCCGATGCCGATGTCGAGGATTTTGACGGTCGCCGTGACGGTCGTCGGCTGGCCGGCCGGGGTGAGCATCAGGTTGGCCGGCTTCAAGTCGCGGTGGACCAGCCGCTTCTCGTGCAGGTGCTGCAACCCGGCGAGGGCCTGGGACACGACGCGGACCGCCTCCGGCGCGGGCAACCGGTGGCGGCGGTCGAGGAGTTCGTCGAGGGTTTCCCCGTCCAGGTACTCCATCGCGATGAAGGCGACCGCGCCCTCCCGACCGACCTGGAAGGCGCGGACGACGTTGGGGTGTTCGAGCAGGGTGAGCAGCCGGCCCTCGCGCAAAAAGCGGGTGAGGGTGGTCGCGTCCTTGACCTTGGACGACGGCAGGACCTTGACGGCGACGAGTTGCCCGGACGGGTGCCGGGCCTTGTACACGCCGGCCGACTGGCCCTTGCCGATGCGGTCGAGGACGGTGTACCCGCCGACGAAGAAGCCCTCCGTGTGGCCGCGCTGGACGAGGGTCGCCTGGTAGGCGGTCAGCGCCTTCGCGGCGACGACGGCGCGGCGGAAGCCGTCGGCGTCGGCGTCGGCGTTCTCGGCCAGCCAGCGGGCCTTGAGCGCGGCCACCTCGGCCTCCGCGAGCAGGCGGCTGCGGGCGATCAGGCCGCAGTACTCCGTCACGGTCGTCGCGGGGCTGGGCATCGGTCGCGTCTCCTGAAACGGGGCGGGCGTCACGGCGTGCGGCGGATGCGGGCCAGGCTCGCGGGGTCGTCGCGGTACAGGAATTCGAGGGCGGCGCGGGCGGCGTCGGCCCCGACCCCGTCGCCCGCGGCACGGCGGTCGCGGACGCTTTGCAGGGCCGCCTCGCTCACGCCCGCGCCGTCGAGCGGCCACGGCCGGGGGCGGTCGGCGAGCGCCCCGAGGGCGGCGTCGGTGGCGTCCAGCCAGGCGGCCTCGCCCGGCTGCCCGGCGTAGGCGGCCCGCAATTGCCGCCAGGTCGTCTGGGCCGCGTCGAAGTCCCCCGCCTGCGCGAGCTTCACGCCCCGCCGGTACCACCGCTCGGCCTCGCCCGGCGGCTTGGCGCGCGACCCCTGGGCCAGGGCGGTGCGCAGGTCGCGGCGGTCGCCGATGCGGGCGCGGGCCGCGCTCACCTCGGCGGCGTACTCGTCCGGGTACTTCGCGCCCAGCGGTTCGAGGTACTTGTCCCACGCCGCGTCCCAGTCGTCCGGGTTCTTCGACTGCATCAGGGGCTGGGCTTGCGCGTACAACTCCGCGGCAGTCGGCGTCGGCCAAAAGAGCAGCGCCAGCGCGCCGCCGACGACGAGCAGGAAGAGCGGCAGGACGACGAGCGGGCGGGCCATGAGCGGCCGGCGCTCGCCCCCGGACTCGAAGTCGTCCTCGCCCCGGCCGACCCGCGCTTCGTCGAGCGTCAGGTCGTCGGCCGACCCGGGCGCGTCGGCCGGCCAGGGGATTTTGCGGCCCTTCCGCTCGGCCTTCGCGCGGATCTGCGTCAACTCGTCCGCGGCGGCGGCGGCGGTCGCCGGCCGGCGGTTCGGGTCCTTGGCCAGGAGGTCGCAGATCCACTCGTCGAAGTCGGCCGGCAGGTCGGGGACGACCATCGCCGGTCGGTCGGGCAGCGTGTAGCAGTGCTTGTGCGTGAACTCGGCGACGCTCGCGGCCACGAACGGCGGCCGGCCGGCGAGCAGCGTGTACGCCAGGCACCCGAGCGAGTACAAGTCGCTCCGGCGGGTCAGCGGCTTGCCCGCGAAGAACTCCGGCGGCAGGTGGCCGAGGGTGCCCATCGCGTCCAGGGGCAGGCTCGTCGGGGCGACCGGCAGCAGCTTGGCCAGGCCGAAGTCGGCGAGCTTCACCAGCCCGCCGGGGGTGACGAGGACGTTCGACGGCTTCAAGTTCCGGTGCAAGACGCTGCGGTGGTGGCCGTGCTTCAAGCCGCGGGCCACTTGCACGAGCAGGCCGAGGAGTTCGTCCGCCCACGGCAGGCCGGGTTCGCCGGGCTTCTTGGGGCGGGCGCGGAGGCGGGTCGCGGCGTCAGTCCCCTCGACGAGTTCCATGGCGAACCAGGCCTGCCCGGTGTGGACGCCGGCCTCGTACGTCTTGACGATGAGCGGGTGGTTGAGGCGGTGCAGCGGCAGCATGTCGGCGGCGAACCGGCTCGTGAACTCGGGCCGCAAGAGTTCGGGGTGCGTGAACACTTTGACGGCGGCGAGGCGCAGCGGCTCGTCGGCGGCTTGGGCCGTGTACACGGTCGCCACGGGGCCGCGGCCGAGTTCGCCGCCCAGAACCCAGTCGCCCAGCCGTTGCCCGGTCATACCCGTTCCCTGTTGATAAACTTGTCCGCGGTGGGCGAGACCAACCTACCGACCCGCGCCCGCCGCGCCAATGCCACGACCCCGCGCCCGGAGACCGCCGATGACCGCCTTACTGTTGATCGCCCACGGCAGCCGCCGGGCCGAGGCGAACGCCGACCTCGACCACGTCGCCGCCGCCATGCGCGAGCGGGGCGGGTACGCCGTCGTCCAGACCTCGTACCTCGAACTCGCCCAGCCGGACATCCCGGCCGGCGGGGCGAAGTGCGTCGAGGCCGGGGCGACGGCCGTGACCATGCTCCCGTACTTCCTGTCGGCCGGCGTCCACGTCCGCGAGGACATGCTCGAAGCCCGGGCCGAGTTGACCGAACGGTTCCCCGGGGTGACCTTCCGCCTGGCCCCGCACCTCGGCCTGCACCCGCTCCTCCTGGACATCGTCGAGGCCCGCGCGAAAGAAGCCGAAGCGACCGCCGGGGGTCCGGCGTGACCGCACTGGCCTACGGCGCGGCCGTCTTCGTGTCGGCCGCGCTCGTCATGCTCGTGCAACCCCTCGCCGGCAAGACCCTGCTCCCGGCGGCGGGCGGCACCCCGGCCGTCTGGAGCACCTGCCTCGTCTTCTTCCAGGCCCTGCTGCTCGCCGGGTACGCCTACGCCGACCGCCTCGCCCGACTGCCCCTCCGCCGGCAAGCCGCGCTGCACCTGACGCTCCTGGCACTCGGGGCGACCGCCGCGTTCGCGCTCACCGGGCGTGCCGACCCGGACTCGATTCCGGCCGACTCCGAGTGGCCGGTCGGCGGGCTGCTGGCGTTCCTGCTCGTCTACCTCGGGCTGCCGTTCTTCGCGCTCGCCCCGACCTCGCCGCTGCTGCAATCGTGGTTCCGGCACGCGTCGCCGAACCCGTACTGGCTGTACGCCGCGGGCAACGTCGGCAGCCTGCTCGGCCTGCTCGCGTACCCCTTCCTCGTCGAGCCGCGACTGACCATTGCCGGGCAGTTGACCGCGCTGCGGTGGGGCCTGGTCGCGTTGCTGCCGCTGATCGCGCTGGCCGCCTGGCGGACGCGGCACGCGACCGTTCCAACGCTCGAAGTCGCCGGTGTCCCGGTGCCGCTCCGCGTGCGGTTGCGCTGGCTAGTGTTGGCGGCGTTGCCGTCGAGTTGGCTGATGAGCGCGACGACGCACTTGACGACCGACATCGCCCCGGTGCCGCTGCTCTGGGTCGGCCCACTGGCCCTGTACCTGCTCAGCTTCGTGGTCGTCTTCGCGGCCTGGCCGGAGCCGGTCCGCCGGGCCTTCGGCCGGGCGACGCCGATGGCACTGGTCTTCCTGACGGTCGCGCTGGTCACCGGCGGGACGGAGCCGATGGCCCTGGTCGCGGGCCTGCACCTGGCCTGCTTCTTCGCCGCCGCCCTGCTGTGCCACGGCGAACTCGCGGCGACCCGCCCGGCGGCCGCGCGGCTCACGAGCTTCTACCTGACGCTGTCGGCCGGCGGCGTCCTCGGCGGGCTGTTCAACGCCCTCGCCGCCCCGGTGCTGTTCGCGCACCTCGGCCTCGTCGAGTACCCGCTGGCCGTCGTCCTCGTCGCCCTGGTCCGCCCCGGTGACACCCCACTGTCATTCCCGAAGCGGGACTTCGCCTGGTGCCTCGGGTTCGCCGCCGTCGTCGCCGGGCTGTTCGCCGCGGTGACGCACTTCGTCCCGCCGCCCCCGGATACTGCCGACGCCGCGGAGGTTTTGATCGCCCGCGTCGCCCACGCCGGCCTGCTCTTCGGCCTCCCGGCGGCGCTCGCGTTCGGGCTGGTGCTGCGGCCGGTCCGCTTCGCCGTCTGCCTGGCGGTCCTGTTCGCCGCCGGGGCGGCCGACGCCGGGCCGCACGGCGAAACCCTGCTGCGGACGCGCAACTTCTTCGGCACCCTGCGCGTGACCAGGAGCAGCGACGGCCGGTACGTCCGGCTCGTCCACGGGACGACGCAGCACGGCCAGGAGCGGCTCGACGAACCCCTGCCGCCGCGGCCGTTGATGTACTACTACGCCACCGGCCCCGCCGGCCGGGCGCTGGCGAAACTGCCCGCCCCGCGCCGCGTCGCCGCCGTGGGGTTGGGCGTCGGGGCGCTGGCCGCGTACTCGACGCCGGGGTCGCACTGGACCTTTTACGAGATCGACCCGGCCGTCGTCCGCATCGCCCGGGATTCGGGGCACTTCCACTCCTTGCAAAGCCCGCCGGGCCGCGTCGATGTCGTCCTGGGGGACGCCCGCCGCAAGCTGGCCGCGGAGCCGGACGGCACCTTCGACCTGATCGTCCTCGACGCCTTCAGTTCGGACGCCATCCCCGTCCACCTGCTCACCGCCGAAGCCTTCGCCCTGTACGCCCGCAAGCTGACGGCGACGGGGGTGCTGCTCGTCCACCTGTCGAACCGCTACCTCGACCTGCCGCCGCTGGTCGCCCGGTTGGGCGCGGCCCAGGACCCGCCGTTCGCCCTGAAGCTCGACGAGGACTCGCCGACCGACCGCGAGCGGGCCGACGGCAAGTTCCCCTCGACGTGGGCCGTCCTGGCCCGCCGCCCGGCCGACCTCGGCGCGCTCGACCGCGACCCGCACTTCACCGCGCTACCGGTGACGCCCGGCCCCCTCTGGCGCGACGACTTCTCGAACCTGGCGGACGTCTGGAAACGCGGCGAGTAGCCGTTGCTCCGGCCGGGGAACTGGGGTAAACTCTGGGCTTCCCAAGGGATCGGTTCAGGGGCGGGACATGAGCATCGGCGACGAATCGCGCATCGACTTTGCCACCGCGCGCGGCCGGGACTACCCCAGCGTGCGGCAGTTCAACATTTTCCTCGCCAACCGCATGGGCGCGATGCTCGACCTGGTCCGCCGCTTCGAGATGTCCGACGTGACCGTCATCTCGCTGACCGTCATCGAGACCGCCGACTGCGCCATCATCCGCCTGGTGCCGAGCGACTACGAGCGCGGCTACGAGGTGCTCCAAAGCGCCAAGTTGCCGTTCACCGAGAGCGACTTGCTGCTCGTCAAACTGCCCGACAACGCCCAGCCGCTGTTGACGATCACGAAGGCGTTGTTGAGCGGCGAAGTGAACCTGAACTACTGCTACCCGCTGCTCATCGGCGTCGGCCCGATGGGCAACACGGCGCTGGCCATTCACGTCCACGACACCGAGGCCGCCGCGTTCCTGCTGCAGAACCGCGGCTTCACCCTCTTCGGCGAAGACGACCTCAAGGAGTGACCGGCGGGTGTCACTTCGTGGCGTGGACGGTCATCGTCGTCAGCCCGCTGACGCCGCCCCCGGCCGCCGTTTTCAGCCGCACCCCGACTTGCAATTGCATCACCGGCCGCATCCCGGCCAGCGTCAGCCGGACCGTCTTGCCGTCCGGGAGTAACGCCGCCGCCGTGACCGGCACGGTGTCCTGGCCGACGGCGTTCGGGTCGCTCACCTTGTACCGCAGCGAGCCGTACTCCTTCGACCAGCGGTAGCCCCACCAGGCCGCCTTGTACCCGGTCAGGTCGGCCACGCTGGCCGCGTCGAGGGCTTCGCTGAAGGTCAACTCGACGCCGTCCGGCACGACCTTCATGCCGACGACGGCGTGCATCGGTGCCCCGGTGTAGCGCAGGCGTTGCAGGCAGCCGTCGGCCTTCGCGGCCGTCTGCCAGCCGTTCAGCCCGCAGACGTAGAGGTGCCCGTCGGTCGGGTGGAAGCGGCCCCGGCAGACGCCCGACAGGAAGGTCACGCCGAGGTCCCACGCCCCGCCCTGCGTCACGCCGTGGGTCGTGTCGCGGAGCAGCACGAACGGCTTGCAGCGGCCGTAACTGAAGTGCAACGGCAGCCCGGCCAGCGGCCCGAAGGTGTTCGCCGGCACCCAGACTTGCCCCCCGGCCGAGTTGTCGGTTTCGCGCGGCAGCCAGCACAACGGCGGGTCGTAAGTGAGCGGCGGGGTGGCGCGGTGGTGCGCCCGGAAGTCGCCGTAGAAGCCGCCCTTTTTGTACTCGTCGATCCGCGTCGCCGGCATCCAGTTGCCCTCCTGGTCCGCCCCGGTGACGACGCCCGCCGGCGAAATCCCGAGGCCGATGGGGTGCCGCGTGCCGGTGGCGAAGACCTCGCACTTCGACCCGTCCTTGGCGATCTTCATGACGCACCCGCCGTCGCTCAGGTGCGTGTCGCCGGTCTTGTGGAAGTAGAAGTTGCCGGCCGGGTCGGTCTCCAGGCAGGTGTCGTACGAGTGCTCGCCGCCGCCGCAGTTCCACTGGTTGCAGACGTTCTCGTAAAAGTCGGCCTCGCCGTCCCCGTTGCGGTCGTGCAGCCGGGTGAGCTGGCCGCGCTCCAGGACGTGGACCTTGCCATCGACGACCTTCAAGCCCATCGGCTGGTACAACCCCGCCGCGAACCGCCGCCACGAACAGGTCCCGGCCTTCTCGTCCACCGTGACGACCCAGACGTCCCCGTGAGCGGTACAGACGGCGACCCGGCCGTCGGGCAGGAAATCGACGCCGGTGCAGAAGAA
>JANYHV010000464.1 GCA_025362195.1 Fimbriiglobus sp.
GTTCTTCGACTCAGAACTCCAGGCGCTGACGCTCCTGGCTCGCCGGGTTTTAGCCCAGCCGGCGGGCCATTTCGTAGTACAGCGGGATGCCGGCGAGCAGGTTGAACGGGAAGGTCACGCCGAGCGCGCACGTCAGCGACAGCGTCGGGTTGGCCTCGGGCAGGGTCAGCCGCACTGCCGGGGGGGCGGCGATGTACGACGCGCTCGACGCCATCGCGCCGAGGACCGTCGCCCCGCCGACCGACAGCCCGGCGACGTGCCCCAGCCAGACGCCGAGCGCGCCGTGCAGCACCGGGACGACGACGGCGAAGCCGAGTAGGAACGGGCCGACGCGGCGCAGGTCGGCCAGCCGCTCGCCGGCCGCCGCGCCCATGTGCAGCAGGAACAGGCAGAGCGCGCCGCGGAAGATCGGCCCCTTGGTGTCGAAGAACAGCGCCACGTCGGCCCAGTTTTTCTCGCCGGTCAGCGCCCCGACTACGGTGCCGCCGATCAGTAGCAGGAGGCCGCGGGAGGTGAGGATTTCGTGCAGCGCCCCGCCCAGAGACCGGCCTGACCCGGCGGTCATCACGCCGATGCCCAGTGCGATGTTGATGCCGGGGCTTTCGAGCAGCGTCACGAGGGTCGGCATGAAGCCTTCGGCCGGGCAGCCCTGCGCGGCGACGAAGGTTTGCGCGGCGATGAACGTCACCGCCGACACCGAGCCGTAGTGCGCGGCCACCCCGGCGGCGTCGGCCGCGGACAGCCGGCCGACGTACCGCAAGAGCGCGAACGAGGTCAGCGGGGTCAGGCAGCCGAGGAGCAGCGTCACCCCGGCCGGCGCGGCCAGTTCCCCCGGGGAGGCGTGGGCCAACTCGACCCCGCCCTTCAAGCCGATGGCGAAGAGCAGGTACGCCGCAATCGCCCCGAAGGCGTCCTTCGGAATCGACAGGTCGCTGCGGACGACGCGGGCGAGAAGCCCGAGGACGAAGGCCAGGACGGCGGGGGACAGCAGGTTCGTGGTCAAGACGCCGGTCGGGGTCATGGGGCCTCTGGGGTCAGGGAGATACGAAAAAAGGCCGGAGATCCGTTCCCCTCACTGCGTGCAGTGGGGAACGATTCTCCGGCCTAGCTCCGCCCCGGCGTTTTGGTCCGGGTCGGCAGTCAGCGTTTGCGATCAGTCCGTTCGTCGCGGCCGGCCCGTGCCGTCCGGTTCGCCCGGTCAGTCTCTCAATTTCTAACGTCCCGCCGGCGAGCTGTCAATTGCTGCGTGGCGAAATCGGGCGGACCGCTCAGCCGACCGCCAGCGCCGGCCGGCCCTCCAGCGTGAAAACGATGACCCGCTCGCCGGTGCGGGTGCTGATGTCGGTGTGGAGGCTGCGGACCGGGACGCCGACGATCTCCTGGATGGCCGCGCACAGGATCGTCGCCCCGCTCTCGATGAGTTGCTGGCGGACCTGCTTGATGAGGTCGCGGCCGCGGTGCGGGTCGGGGTCGGCGGCCAGCTTGCGCTCGGCCGGGGTGAGCACGTCCTTGAGCCGCACGAGGACCATGTCGTCCACGAGGTACGCCCGCGCGTCGAGCGGCCCGCGGCCCATGTACTCCTTCTCGAACCGGCCGACCGCCTGGCTGACCTCGTCCTCCATTGCGCCCTTCGTCGTCCGCGGCATCGCTCGAACTCCTCGGTACGGGGGAAGCAGTCGTCGGCGGCCACGCCTGGGGCACCCTTACGTTAGTGTCCCGCCGCCCCCCGACGACCCCATCGCATCCCCGGCCACGCATTCCGACATCGACTCCGCCGTCCGTCGCCGGCCCGATGGCTGTCCGGCTGGCTGGTACGATGTGGACGGCGCGACGTGCCCGTGCCGCGACGGCTGTCTCCGGGCACGGAGTCCCCGTCGTGCTCGAACACGCGGCGCAATGCCCGTCCGGCGAATGCGCGACCAACTCGGCGCGTCGGCCTCGGGCAACCAATATGATGCGCGGGACCGACCGGTGTCGGTCGCGGCCCGATGTCACTGGGAGTCGGGCGACAGGGTCTGGACGGTCCACGCGGTCCGTCGGGCCCGGTCCGGGTCGCCTCGGGTAAACGCGGACCTCCTCGGCCGGGGGAGGTGCCGCGTCACCGGTGTGGCGAAGGCGGTGAAGTCGCTCAAGATTCGGGCGAGTTCCCCACCGCACGTTCCGCGTCGGCACGACGGCCCGGTCCACGCCTTCCTCGCCGCGGACAACGTCTCGGGCCGCGACTTCACGGCCACGAAGCCGAACTTGGTGTGGCTCGCCGCCCGATCGATCTCCCGACAGGGGGAAGGCGTCCGGGAGCGTTCGGGCGTGGAGGCCTTGCTCTCGCGGCGGGTCGTGGGCGGGACGATAGCGGCGTCGATGGCGCGCCGGTGAGTGGTCGGCGCACTAAGCACGGCGGCGGCGGGGGCTGCTGGCGCAATCGGCTTGCGGGAGCCAGTACGCCGGCGACCACTCCCACCGCGAGCACGCCGGGCACGGCATTCGGTGCCGTAATTCCGGGGTGGGCGGGTTTCGGTTTCGACGGTAAAACGTGGCCGCCACCTTCGTGGCTTCTCGGAACCCCTTGACCGTTCCAGACCCGACTTCAGAGGGGAAAGACGTGCCGCCGACTCCGGACGAAGTCCACACGCAGACTGAGGCGATCTACCGCGCCGAGTCCCGGCGCGTCTTCGCCACCCTGGTGCGGCTGCTGAGGGACTTCGACCGGGCCGAGGAGGCGCTGCACGAGGCGTTCGCGGCGGCCGTCGAGCGGTGGCCCCGGGAGGGCGTCCCGGACAACCCGCGGGCCTGGCTGGTCTCCGCCGGCCGGTTCAAGGCGATCGACGCGATCCGCCGCCGGGGCCACTTCGACGCCCTCCAGCCCGGGTTGGCCGGTCGCCTGGCGGAGGTCGCCGCGGCCAACGACGCGCGGGAGGACCGGGCGGTCGAGGACGACCGGCTGCGGCTGATCTTCGCCTGCTGCCACCCCGCCGTCGATCGCCTGGTGCAGGTCCCTTTGACGCTGCGCGAGGTGTGCGGCCTCACGACCGAAGAGATCGCCGGGGCGTTCTTGACCGCGCCGGCGACGATGGCCCAGCGGCTCGTGCGCGGGAAGGCCAAGATTCGGGACGCCGGCATCCCGTTCGCCGTCCCGGCCGCCGACGAACTCCCGGAGCGACTCGGATCGGTGCTGGCCGTCGTCTACCTGGTGTTCACCGAGGGGTACTCGGCCAGTTCGGGCGAGGCGCTCACGCGGGCGGACCTGTCGGGGGAGGCCATTCGCCTGGGGCGGCTCGTGGTCGAGTTGCTCCCCGACCCGGAGGCCGTCGGCCTGCTCGCGCTCATGCTCCTCCAGGAATCGCGCCGCACCGCCCGCACCACCCCGGACGGCGACATCGTGCTGCTCCAGGACCAGGACCGCTCGGCGTGGGACGCCCGCCTCATCGCCGAAGGGCGGGCGCTGGCCGACCGGGCACAGGCCGCCCGGCGGGCCGGGCCTTACGCCCTGCAAGCGGCCGTCGCGGCCGCGCACGCCGGGGCCGCGACGGCCGCGGCGACCGACTGGCACCGGATCGCGTCTCTGTACGACGCCCTGATCGCCGCGAACCCGTCGCCGGTGGTGGAGTTGAACCGTGCCGTGGCGGTGGCGATGCGCGACGGGGTCGCGGCCGGGCTGGACCTGATCGACCTGATCCTCGGCCGCGGCGACCTCGCCGACTACCACCTCGCCCACGCCGCCCGCGCAGACCTGCTGCGCCGACTGGGACGTGTGGACGACGCCCGCGTCGCCTACATCCGCGCGCTTGCGCTGGCCCGGCAGGAGCCGGAGCGCCGCTTCCTGGCGATGCGACTGGCACAACTCTGACCGTTCGTGGCGGCGAATCCCGAAATAATCTTCCCCAGGGTGTCGATCCGCGGCCGGCCCGTTCGACAGTGCTGTCAGGGGAACGCCTCACACCACTCCACCCGAGGGATTTCGATGGCCCGGCAGAAGATCACCCCGTTCTTGTGGCTCGACGGCCAGGCCGAGGAGGCGGCCGCCTTTTACGTCTCGCTGCTCCCGGACTCCGCCGTCACGAACGTCACCCCAGGCCCGGACGGGGCGGCACTGGTGGTCGAGTTCCGGCTCGCGGGGGCGCACCACTACCTCGCGCTCAACGGCGGGCCGCACTACAAGCTCACCGAGGCGATCTCGCTCTCGATCGACTGCCAGACGCAGGCCGAGGTGGACGACCTGTGGGAGAAACTCTCGGCCGGCGGCTCGAAGGGCCGCTGCGGGTGGCTCAAGGACAAGTACGGCCTGTCGTGGCAGGTTATCCCGTCCGCCCTCGGGGAACTCATGGGGGGCGCGGACCGCGCGAAGGCGGGCCGGGTCATGGCGGCGATGATGGGCATGACCAAGCTCGACATCCAGGGGCTGCGCGACGCGGCCGACGGAACTGATACGACCGAGGTGGGGCAATGAAGTACCTGTTGCTGATGTACGGGGCCGAGGGCCAGTGGACGGACGACGAGCGGCGAGAGTGCATGGTCGAATCGCTGGGCGTGTGCGACGAGCTGGCCGCCCGAGGCCAGTTCCTCGCAACGTCGCCCCTGCAGTCCGTCACGACGGCCGCGACGGTGCGCGTGCGGGGCGGCCGGGCGCTCGTCACCGACGGGCCGTTCGCCGAGACGACCGAGCAACTCGGCGGCTATTTCCTGCTCGACCTGCCCGACCTCGACGCGGCGATCGCGGTCGCCGCCCGCCTGCCGCCGGCGCGAAAGGGGACCGTCGAGATCCGCCCCCTCCTCGCCCTCGACGGCCTGCCGCCGAGGAGGCCGTACCCGGCCGGGTCGAGCGAACCGGGCGTCACGCCGTTCCTGCTCCTGTGTTACCACGACGAATCGGCGTGGCAGGCAGCCGGCCCGGCCGCCCACCAGGAAGCGGTGACGGAGGCCGCCGCTTTCTGCCGCGAGTTGAGCGACGCGGGCCGGTACCTGAACTCCTCGCCGCTGCACCCGGCGGCGACGGCTACGTGCGTGCGGGTGCGCGACGGCAAGCGGGTCGTCACCGACGGGCCGTTCGCCGAGACGCGCGAGGTACTTGGCGGGTTCGACGTCTTCCTGGCCGAGTCGCGCGACGCCGCGCTGCGCGTCGCCGCCCGGCAGCCCGGTGCCCGGCACGGGACGGTCGAGGTCCGGCCGCTCTTCGACCTGTCCGGTCTGCACACTTCGGTGTCGATTTCCTGAGCCAGTGTCGATTCCCGCCCGGCCCGTTCGGCTAACTCGTGGATCGGGGGGCGGGCGAACGGGTCGCCCGCCTCCCGACCACTCACCCCAAGCGAGGTCCAGACATGCCCGCCACGACCATTGCCCCGTACCTGATGTTCGGCGGCCGCTGCGAGGAGGCCCTCGACTTTTACCGGACGGCCCTCGGCGCGGAGGTCGAAATGCTCATGCGCTTCGATGAAAGCCCCGAGCCGACCCCGCCGGGGATGCTGCAAACGGGCTTCGAGAAGAAAGTGATGCACGCCTCGTTCCGCGTCCGCGGCGTCCAACTCATGGCGTCCGACGGGTGCAGCGACCAGTCGAAGTTCGACGGCTTCCGCCTGACGCTGAGTGTGCCGACCGAGGCCGACGCGCGGCGTTCGTTCGACGCCCTGGCCGACGGCGGGAGCGTGCAAATGCCCCTGGCGAAGACCTTCTGGTCGCCGTGCTACGGGATGGTCACCGACCGGTTCGGCCTCGGCTGGATGGTCATGGTGACCGACCAGTCGTGCTGACGGGCCTGCCGCGAAGTGAAGTCCACACCCGCGGACGGACGCCGCACCGGCGGCGGTTGAATCCGTACCCTTTTCCCCCTCAATTGGAGTTCGACATGTTGCGACGAATGATGGCCGTTGGCGTGTTACTGGTCGCCCTCACCTCCGCGGGCCGCGGCGAGGACGTGCCGGCCGCGGCGAAGCCCGCGAACCCGGCGTTCGAGAAGCTCAAGAAGACGGCCGGCACCTGGGTCGAGGCCGACAAGGACGGCAACCCGACCGACAAAGTGGTGTCGGTCGTCAAGGTGACCGCGGGCGGGTCGGCCGTGCAGGAGACGACGTTCCCCGGCCAACCGATGGAGATGGTCTCGGTCTACCACCTGGACAAGGGGGACCTCCTGATGACGCACTACTGCGTGCTGGGCAACCAGCCGCGCATGAAGGCCGACCCGGCTTCCCCGGCGAACCAGATCGTCTGGAAGTTCGCCGGCGGCACGAACCTCGACCCGGCCAAGGACGCCCACATGCACGGGGCGACGGTCACGTTCGTGGGCGACGACCACATGCAGATCGCCGGGGAGGCGTGGGAGAACGGCAAGCCGTCCGACGCCCACTGCGGCACGATGAAACTCGTCCGCAAGAAGTAAGCCGGACGCGCGCGAGTCCTACCCGACGAACACTCCGCCGCCGAACCCGGCCAGGCCGTCGAAGTCGAGGGCGGCGGGCGGTGTGCCGTTGGGCTGGACGTTTTTCCCGAGGTACGCCGTGACGCGGCTGCCGGCCCCGGCACCGGCTCCGACGACCAGGTCGGCCCGGGTGTCGTCGTCCAGGTTCTTCACGGCGACGCGGATTCCGCCGCGGGTGCTCGTGTCCCCGGCGAAGAAGTTGGCGAGGACATTTCGCTTGTTGTCCAGGACGCTTTGCCCGCTGAACGCCGTCACGCGGGGGCCGCCGCCCGGGCCGCCGCCGGCGATCAACTCGGCGAAGCCGTCGCCGTTCAGGTCGCCGCCGGTCACGAACGCGCCGTTACGCAGCTCGGGCTCGAAGGCGAAGAAGTCGCCGAACGGTTTGGCGGTCAGCGCGCCGTTGGCCAGGGATTTGCCGTCGAAGACGGCCACGCGCGGGCCGCCGCCGAACCCGGCGGAGACGATCAAGTCGCCGACGCCGTCGCCGGTGATGTCGGCCACGGACGCCCGCGCGCCGCCGCGGAAGGCCGGGTCGTCGATGCCGAAGAAGTCGGCGAGTTGCTGGAAATCCTTGCCGCTGAAGATGCGCACCCGCGGGCCGCCCCCTTCGTCCGGGGTGATGACGAGGTCGGGCACGCCGTCGCCGCTGAGGTCGCCGGCCGCGACGAACACGCCGCCCTGGAAGGCCGCCTCGAACGGGTCGATCGTGAAGAGTACCGCCTGCGTTTTGCCGTCGAACACGATCACCTGGGTCGCGCGGCCCGGTCCGGTGCCGACGACCAGGTCGGCCACGCCGTCGCCGTTGAAGTCGGCCGCGGCGGTGCGGACGCCGCCCGTGAAGCCGGCCCCGAACGGGTTGACGGTGGAGAGGACCGACCCGCCCGGGCTGTACAGCGTCGCGGTGTTCTTGTCGCCGACGTCCGAGCCGGCGGCGAACTCGCGGAAGCCGACCAGAAGGGGCTTGGCCGCCGGCGGCGGGACGACCGGGGGAACAACGGGCGGGACGACCGGCGGCACGACGGGTGGCGGGGCATTCACGGTCACGTTGATCGTTGCCGTGGCGGTTGCTCCGAGTGCGTCCGTGATCGTGTAGGTGAAGCTGTTCGTGCCGCGGAACCCGGCGTTCGGCGTGTAGATGAGCTTGCCGTTGCTGATCGCCGTCGAACCGTTTGCGGCCGCCCCGACCGAGGTGATGCTGAAGGAGTTGCCGTCCGGGTCGCTGTCGTTCGCAACGGCATTGAGGGTGACAGCGGTGTTGAACGCGGTCGTGGCGCTATCGTTGACGGCGACGGGTGCGCGATTCGGTTCGAAGACGATGGGGATGGACTCGGAGCTGAAGTCGCCGGTGGAGGCGGTCACGGTGACGGAAATCGCGACGGCCGTGTCGCTGGTCGGCGTGCCGCTGAGCACCCCGCCGGCGGAGAGCGTCAAGCCGGGCGGGACGTTGGTGGCGGCGAAGGTGAACGTCGTGCCGGTCGGCAATCCCGCAACGAGCGCGGTGAAGGTTTGGCTGTAGGGGATGCCGACGCGGCCGCTGGGAAGGCCCGACGGGGCGATGGCGATGGTCTGCGCTTCGAACGCGCCGATGTCCACGGGAGTGTTCGTCGCCGGACGCAGGAAGCCGCGCTGGTCGGTGGTCGGGGCACCGGTGAGCGTGCCCGCGTTGAACGCTTTGCTACCCGGCACGAGGGCGTGCGTCTGCGTCGGCCCGCCGTTGTTGCCGAGCGTCGTGTTCAGCACCGTGCCGACGGCCACGCCGACGATATTGCCGCTCGTGCCGTTGATCAACCCGCCCGCCGTCTTGGCATCGCCGATGAGGTTGTTCTTACTCGTCGCATCGAACGTCCCGCTCAAGTCGCTCGGCGTCGTGCCCGCGAAGTTCCCCGCGACGATCGTGTTCGTCAGTTCTACCGCCCTCGGGAGAACGTTGACGATGCCGCCGCCGCTGTTGGTGGCGGTGTTCCCGAAGAGTGTGGAGTTCGTCAGCGTCACCGTGCTGAAGTTCAGGATGCCGCCACCGTTGTTGTCGGCTGTGTTTCGAGAGAGTGTGGAGTTCGTGAGCGTCGCCGAGCCAAAGTTCAGGATGCCGCCGCCGCTGTCGGTGGCGAAGTTTCCGGAGAGGGTGGAGTTCGTGAGCGTCACCGTGCCAAAGTTGAGGATGCCGCCGCCATCCGAGGTCGTGTTCCCATTGCGGATCGTCAGCCCACTCATCTCCACCGTCGCAGCGGGACCGACGATGAGGATGCGGAACTGCGGCGTGCCGCCTGCGGTACTGCGGGTCACGACTTGCGTGCCGGTCGCGGGGCCGGTGATCGTCGTGGCTCCGGACGTGTCCGTGATTGCCAACTCCGCCGACGTGAGCACGACCTCGCCGAGGCCCGCGGCGAAGGTGATCGCGTCCGCGCCGGGCGTGGCGTTGGCCAATGCGATGGCCTCGCGCAACGTCAGTTGTCCGGCGGCGTAGTTGCCGTCGACGAGGTCGCCGGTGTTGTCCACGACGAACGGCCCGGTCGGTGCGGCGGTCAGCGTCAGTTTGTTGCTCGCGTAACTGACGCGGAACGCCTGGTTGCTGCCCTTGGCCAGCGCCCCTTCCGGCAGGTCGGCGAACGTACCGGTGAGCGCACCAGCCGTGAGGATCGGCAGGACGGTGCCCGCCGGCTGGACGACCCCCGGCGGCTGGGTGATGGTCGGCGTGCCCGGCAGCGAAAGCGTTCCGAACGGGCCGAACGCCCCACCGACGACCGACAATCCGGGGGTCGAGAGTGAGAGGTCGCCCAGAGTCAGCGGGAAACTCACGAGGACGCCGGGATTCGAGACGCTCGCGGCAGCGGAGCCGAACAGGCCGTATTTGTTCGTCTTCGCGTCGAACTGGAAGATCAGGCCGTTGACCTTCAGCGTTACCTCGCCGACGGCAAACGAATCGGTGATGCCGACGGTCAGTTCGGACTGCACGCCGTTGACGACGACCAGCCCCGGCGTGATCGCCGAATCGCCGAAACGCGTGGTCAAGAGGACCGGGCCGGATTGCCCGGCGACCTTGGCCGTCGCGCCGCCGGTCACGGCGTAGCGCGTGCTGGTCGCATTGGCCGTGTCCAACTTCAACCGCAGGTCCTTGGTGTTGAACGACACGGAGCCGTAACTGAAGCTGCTCGTGATGCCGAGATTGACCGACGCCAGCGTGCCGCTCTGGATGACCAGCCCCGGCGTGCCGATCGCCGAGCCGAAGCTCGCCCCGATGGTCACGCCGCCTGCGGAGAAGCTCGCATCCCCGGCGACGGAAAACTTGTTGTTCGACTGATCGAAGACGAAGGCCAGGTTGTTGCCGGTGAAGGTCAGGCCGCGGGCCGACAGGGTGCTGCTGATCTTGGCCGACGCCGGACTGGTGCTGACGGTCACGCCGCCCGGCAGGCTGAGGAGCGGGACGAACGTGGCCGCGCCGACGGGCACCAGCCCCACTTCTACGGCGGTGCTGATAGTGGCGTTGCTGGAGCTGCCGGCGAACGCGCCGGGGGCGTTGAACCGCAGCCCGGCGATGTCCCGCGCGTCCGGCGTGATGCGGTCTTCGAGCGCCAGGAAGGACAACCGGTTGCGAACGGGCGTGCGCGGGGCGTTTCGGAACAGGTCGCGGATCCAGCGTTTCATGGCCTCTCCTCGGAGCGGGATGATGTCGCGGGACCATGCGAAATTTCCGGCCGGAGTCGGCCACGAATTCCGAAAAGATTATCGGGAAGATGTCACTCGACGTTACTTCGGAATGCTTTTCCAGAACTCGGCGGCGGGTTGGTTGTTGATCATCGCGAGCGTTTTGATGCTTCTCAGGTGAGCGGTGTCGCGCTTCGAGTCGAAATCGCATTCGATCAGCGTGAGCGGCATGCTGCCGACCATGGAAAGGTCGGTCACGCCGGTCTTGCCGCAGTGCAACGCCGTCAGCGACATCCCCTTGAGAGCCGACAAATCGGACACCAGGGTGCTCTGGCAAAGAACATGCTTCAACGGCATCCCCTTCAGCGGCGACAGGTCGGAGGCTTTGGAGACATTGACGCAAAGAAACTCCAGCGGCATCCCGGCCAAGGGCGACAGGTCCAACGCGTAATTGCAGCAGCCGATGTTGATGTCCTTCAGCGGCATCCCCCGGAGCGGGGCCAAGTCGCCACCGGACCAACACCAGAGATGCAATATCTCGAGCGGCATCCCAGCCAACGGCGACAGGTCGCTAATCCGGGTGTAAGACGCACGAAACGTTTTGAGCGGCGTGCCCTTCAACGGCCCGAGATTCACGAGTTCGGAGTTGGCGTCCAAATTGAGTTCCGTCAGTGCCAGTCCTTTCAACGGCGTCAAATCCGTCAACTGACCCGACTGTACGCTTTGACCCCGCAGCCGGAGTGTGCGCAGCGACTTGCAGGCTTTGAGCGGCGCGATGTCGCTCACTTTGTCCGTGAACAGTGACAAGGAAGTCAACTCGTCGTCGTCGAAAGCGACTTCCAATTTCCCGTCGAAGCCGGGGTTGCGCTTCTTCAATTCCTCACGCAACAACTCGGTCTGTTGGGCGGGCAGCACCTTCGGCACCGACACGGGCACCGGTACCGACGCGGTCTCCACGACGGGGACGGGGTTTTGCCTCGGCCACCAGGCGACCAGCGTCAGCCCCGCGATCAGCGCGAGTCCGGCGGCGGCGAGCACCCCACGGCGGGCGATCTTGCGCGCCGGCCGGGGCAAGTGGCGCGGCGTGATGCCGCTTTTCAGTTTCGTCTCGCACTCGGCCAACACGTCCGCGACTTCGCGGGCCGACGGGAAGCGCTCGGCCGGGTTCTTCGCGTGTAACTTCGCAATCAGCGCGCACAGCCACTCGGGCGTTTCGGGGATGATCTCGCGGATCGGCCGGGGCGTTTCTTCGGCGACGCGCTTCAACACGGCCAGGATGCCGGTGGCGCGGAACGGCGGTCGGCCGGACGTCATCTGGTAGAGAACGCTGCCGAGGCTGAACAGGTCCGCCCGGTGGTCGAGCGGCAGCCCGAGCGCCTGCTCCGGGGCCATGAACATCGGCGTCCCCGCGACGATGCCGCTCGTGGTGATGCTCGCGTCGTCGGCGGTGCGGGCAAGGCCGAAGTCGGTGAGTTTCACCTTGAGCGATGTGCCTTCCAGCAGGATGTTCGCCGGCTTGACGTCCCGGTGGATCAGCCCGCACGCGTGCGCGGCGGCCAGCCCTTCGGCGACCTGCCGGCCGGTCCGCAGCACTTCGGCCACGTCCACCGGTCCCGTCCGGTCCATGCGCTGTTGCAGCGTCTCGCCGGGGATGAACTCCATCACCAGGTACGGCAGCGGCGTTTCGCCGACCTCGTGGACCTGCACCACGTTTTCGTGGCGGATCGCCGCCGACGACCGCGCTTCCCGCAGGAACCGCTTCCGCGCCGGCGAGGTGGCCGCCATCTCCGGGGCCATGACCTTGACCGCGACGACCCGCTGCAGCGTTTCGTCGAACGCGCGGAGCACGATTCCGCAGCCGCCCCGGCCGAGCACCTGGAGGACTTCGTAGTGGGCGATCCGGCCGAGCGAATCCGCGCGCGTCGGTGGACTCAGAAAGGCGAGATTCTCCGGCTCACGACCGCTCGGCGTCGCCCCTTCCCGCTCGCCGTTCCGGGGAGGAATCGCTTCGGTACCGCCCGGCCGTTCGGGGTCGAGTTGTTCCATCGCGGGAACGTTCAGAAAGTCCCCGCTGCGGAAGTGCGACGCGAGTAGCTGATCGACTTTCCGACGAAAACCCGCGTCCCCGCCGCAGGCCGCGTCGAGGTACCGCGACCGGCCCGCCGCGTCCGGCAGGTCCAACGCGGCGAGGAAGACATCTTCGAGCGACATCGAGGCACCCCAACGGTTTCAAATCCGGCCGCGTCGCAACCAATGCGCAATCGGGGGCGGAACCCGGCCACCGACGGTTAAGATTTTTCCTCGTCGCCGTCGTCGTCGCCGTCGATTTGGGCGCGGAGCCAGGCGCGCGCGTAGGCCCAGTGCCGGCCCGCCGTCCGCTCCGAAATCCCCAACACGGCGGCCGCTTCCGGCAGCGTCATGCCCGCGAAATAGCGGAGTTGGACGAGCCGCGCCTTGGTCTCGTCCTCGGCCGCCAGGCGGGTCAGGGCCTCGTCGAGTGCGATCAAGTCTTCGCCGGTCTCGATCGCGTGAGCGACACCGGGCGTCAGTTCCAGCCGGCCGAATTCGCCGCCGTGCCGGACCGCCGCCTTGCGACGGGCGCGATCGACGAGGATGCGGCGCATCGCCTCGGCGGCCGCGGCGAAGAAGTGACCGCGGTTGTGCCACGTTTGCTCCTCCGGCGATCCGACCAGCCGCAGGTAGGCTTCGTGGACCAGCGCGGTCGGCTGCAACGTGTGCCCCGAGTGCTCCCGAGTCATCCGCGCGGCCGCCAGCTTCCGCAGTTCCTCGTAGACCAGCGGCAACAACTCCGCCGCGGACGACGGGTCGCCGCGGGCAGCCGCATCGAGAAGTCGCGTCACGTCCGGCATGGGCGAATCTCGGCCCTTCGCTTGCGGCTTTCGACCGGCGGCGCGTGTCGGAAAGCTGGCGGCGCGACGATAGACCCGGACGCCCCGCCGCTGCCGACGTTCGCTCAGTGTAATCGCCTTCGGTACGAACGACTACCGGCCACTTGCGTCACCCCAACACGAACACCCCCCGTCCGGCTCCGGACGCGACCCCCGCGACGGCACCGATGCGGTCGCCGGTCAGGCGGCCCCTTTGGAAGGCGGGCCGATCTCTCGGGTGCGCGAGGATCCCGGCGGCACAAGCCGGCCGCCGGTGCCGCCCAGCGCAATTCGGCGGGTGCCACTTCCCACGGGACCCACAGCCTCCCATTCGATCCCGCCGACCGTGGGCAGGTCCACCCAGACGACAGGTCGGGTGGGGTTTTCCCGGTGGCACTTTTTCGAGAATCACGATCGGTAGCGCAAGATTCAGCCCCGTCATGACTACATCATTGTTAGACTGTCACGTTCGACCCTGAGCCAGCCGCGGTGACGCGGAGGGATGTTGTATGTCCCGATTCTCGTGGATCCGCCGGTTGTTCGCCCGCCCGCGGTTGACCATTCGTCGTCCCGCCGGCCGTCGGCTGCAGACCGAGGTGCTGGAGGAGCGGCTCGCCCCGGCATGGCTGGGGGGGCTGCCGCTGGCGGTGGCCGATTTCGACGGCGACCGGCGGGCCGACATCGTCACCGGCTCACTCCCGGGTCGGCCGGCTCGGGTGACGGTGCGGGCGGCCGCCGACGGGCAGGTCTTGCAGTCGTTCCTGCCGTTCGGGCCGACGTTTACCGGCGGGGCGACCGTCGCCGCCGGCGACTTCGACGGGGACGGCGTCCCCGAACTGGTCGTCGGGGCCGGGCCGGGGGGCGGGCCGCACGTCCGGGTCGTGACCGCCGCCGGGGCCGAACTGGCGAGTTTCTTCGCCTTCGACCCGGCGTTCACCGGCGGGGTGAGCGTGGCCGCGGCCGACTTCGACGGGGACGGGGCGGCGGACCTGGTGGTCGGGGCCGGGGCGGGCGGGGGGCCGCACGTGCGCGTCTTCCGCGGGGCGACCCGGGCCGAACTGGCGAGTTTCTTCGCCTACGACCCGGCGTTCTCCGGCGGCGTCAACGTGGCCGCCGCCGACCTGACGGGCGACGGACTCGCCGAGGTCATCACCGGGGCCGGGGCCGGCGGCGGGCCGCACGTCCGGGTGTTCGCGGGCCGCACCGGCGCGGCGAACGGCGGGTTCTACTCCTACGCCCCGGACTTCCGCGGCGGGGTCGTTGTCGCGGCCGGGGACACGGACGGGGACGGCCGGGCCGAGGTGCTGACGGCGGCCGGGCCGGGGGGCGGGCCGCACGTCCGCGCCGTGACCGCGGCCGGCGTGCCCGTCACCGAAGTGATGGCCTTCGCCGCCGATGTCCGGGGCGGGACCGGGGTCGCCGCCGGGGACGTGGACGGCGACGGGCGGGCCGAGTTCGTGGCCGGCGGGGCGACCGTCCGGGTCCTCGACGCCCGCACCGGGGCCGAGCGCGACTCGTTCACCCCGCCGGCCGCCGACTACGGGGCGTTCCGGGTGCCCGGCACGGACGGTGCCCCGCTGGCCGTCCGGTTGGTGAGGCTCGACGACGCCACCGACTACCGCAACGAGTTCGGCGTGTTCCCGGTGGACGACGCCGCCGGCCGCGTGAACGGACTGCTGCCCGGTGCCCCCGGCTACGCGGCCGCCGCCCTGGCCGACGCGCGGGTCCGGCCGTTCTTCAAAGTCAGCGGGTCCGTGGCCGAAGCCGAGATCGCACTGCCGGCCGGCGGACACTTCGGCTTTTACCTCGTCCAGGACGCCAGCGCCGCCGACTGGCGGGCCGGCAATCCGACCAACGCCCTCGGGGCGGGGCCGCTCGCCTTCTTCTCGTTCCCGGCGGCCAACCCGGACGGGTTCGGGCACATGCTCCGGCCGGGCCGGTTGCAGTTCGCCTTCGAGGACCAGACCGGCGGCGGCGACGCCGAATTCAACGACGTGGCGGTGGCCGTCCAGTTCCCGACCCTCGGTAACCCGCCGCTGCCGCCGCTGCCGCCGATCCCCCGCCCGCCCGAGCCGCCGCTGCCGCCGATTTCCAAGCCGCCCGAGCCGCCGGAGAACCCGAAGCCGCCGATCCCGCCGCTACCTGACACGGGCAACTTCTCGACCGACCTGGCCGGCTACTCCCGCACCGACCTGGGCGGAACCGTCGGCGGCACCACCGTGGCCGACGGGTTTGCGACTCTGCGTGAAGGCGACCGATTCCGCGTCGGCCTCAGCCGGGCGTTCACCGTGCCGACGGAAGCCAGCGCCGTCGTGGTCACGTTCGACGCCCCGCTCTTCGACACCAGCAGCACTGGCCGGGTGAAGGACGCGTTCGAGATCGCCGTGCTGGCCGCCGATGGGTCGCCCCTGGCCTTACCCACCGCCGCGGGCCGGGACGCGGCCTTCAACTGGACGGAAGGGTTCGCACCGACGGGCGGGCCGGCCACCACCGTGTTCACGACCGCGTCCATGATCACGCTCGGTTCGCTGCCGGCCGGGACCGCCGCCCAACTCGTGCTGCGCCTGGTCAACAACGACGCCGACACCACCACCAGCGTTCGCATCCGCCGCGTCGATTTCGTGACGGCCACGGGCACGGTTCCGACGGGAGTCGTTGCGGCCACACTCCGTCCCGCGGGGCGGGTGAACCTCGTCCCGTTGGCCGACGTGACCCCGAGTATTTCCCCGGTCTACGGCCGCACCACGCTCACCGAGGAGAACACGATCCTCACGGCCGACCTGGGGCTGCGGAACCTCGGCAGTTACCCGGTGGTCGGCACGGCGGTCGTGGCCGTCGGCAACCTGTCCGACCCGGCTGTCGGCGTACTGAACCCGGACGGATTCACCGCCGACGGCCGGCCCTATTTCGACCTCTCGGCCGAGATCGGGTCTGGGCTGGCCCCTGGGACGGTCACCGCGTCGCGGCTGGTGCGGTTCAGCAACCCGAACCGCGAACGATTCACCTACGACCTGCAAGTGCTGGCCGGGCTGAACAGCGCCCCCACGTTGGCCCCGTTGGCCGATGCGGAAGCCGTGGTCGGCCGGACGTTCGCCGTCACCGCCGTGGCCACCGATCCGGACGAACCGCCGCAGACGCTGACCTACCGGATGCTCGCCGGCCCCGAGGGGCTGACGCTCGACCTTGCTGGTCGCATCCTGTTCACGCCGCAGGCCGGGGACGTGGGCACCCACACCGTCCGCGTCCGGGTGACGGACAGCTTCGGGGCCACCGTCGATGGCGGCTTCACCCTGTCGGTCGTGGCCGGCCAGCCGAACCGGCCGCCGATGTTCACGAGCACCCCGCCGACGGACGCCACCGTGGCCGCGCCGTTCGAGGTGCGAACCTACGCCACCGGCTCGAATCCGCTGGCCGTGGCCGCCGGCAACTTCGGCAAGGGCGTGTCGATTATCACGGCGAACCGCGGCGATCAAAACCTCGGGCTGTTGACCGGCCCGGCGTATGCAACGACGCCGATCAGCGTCGGTGAACTAGCCCCAAGCGCTTATGGCAACCACCCGGTGCTCCGCGCCGCTAAGGTCGATCTCGGTTTTGAACCGGGGACTTACCTCAATTATCAGCGCGACGTGTACGGCGTGATTGCGGATGATGTCAACCGCGACGGCAACCCGGACATCGTCGCTTCGGTGGTACTCGGGGCAGACTATTTCGACGCACCGTACAAAGGCGATGGTCACATCGGAGTGCGGCTGGGCAACGGCGACGGCACCTTCCGCGCCGGCTGGCAAGTCAAACTACCGGACGTGCCGGACGTCAACGGCTACATGTACATGTCGGGCACCGACACCGTGCGACACCTCGATGTCACCGGCGACGGCATCGGCGACTTGGTGGCCGTGCAAAAGTACGGTGGCCGCATCCTCACGTACGTCGGCAAGGGCGACGGCACCTTCGTCGATACCCCCGTGATCACCGAAAGCCCGGCGTATGTGAACAACTTCCAAGTGGCGGACGTGAACGCCGACGGAAAGTTGGACGTGGTGCGATTCGAGAACTCTCAAGGCGGACAGACCCGCACCGGCACCAGTGTGCTGTTCGGCGACGGGACTGGCAAGTTCGGCGGCGAGGTCTTGCTGCCGGGATTGCGAAGCGAGACCGAAGGCTACCTCGTTGATTTGGACGGCATGCACGGCCCGGACATCGTCCGACTGAACCCGACCGGGTACGCCATCAACGTGAGGCTGAACGACGGCTCCGGCGGTTTCGGGCCAGTGATGGTCAGCGACTTCAGGGCGGGGCCGAACTACTTCTACCACACCCCCTATTCAGCCCAGTTCGGCGACTTCGACGGGGACGGCAAGCCGGACATCGCCGCAGCCAGCCCGAGCTTCTATGGCCAGGGCGTTTTCGTACTGCACGGCAACGGCGACGGCACTCTTGGCAACGGTACCCTGGCCGGCAATCGGGAGTTGGAGGGGTTGGCAGCGAGCGCCAGCTTCGACCGCACCGGCGACGGCGTTGCCCGCGACTTGGACGGCGACGGTCGGGCCGACATTTTGTTCGGCAATAACTATTTCGAAAGCGCCGTCAGTATCATCCGGCAGGACGGCCTCGGCGGGTTTTCTTCTCAGACCTACATCGCGCCACTCACCCCGGACATCGGCCCGGATATCACCGGCAGCGGGCAGTTCACGCCGTTCGTGACATCGGCGGACTTTAACCGCGACGGCGTGATGGACGTGTTGTTCGGCCGAAGTCGGCAGAGTGATCGTGCGGGGGCACTTGGGTTGGCTCTGGGCGACCGGCCCGGCACGTTGCGACTCTCACGAGTCGATCCGGCTTCCGGAGGAAACTACTCAACGCAGCCGATACTGGCAGACTTCACAGGCGATGGCATCCCGGACTTGCTCCTTCCCGCGGGCGGTACGGTGGACATCAAGGTCGGTCGCGGGGACGGCACCTTCGAGCCGGAGAAGCGTGCGCTCAACATGGCTGCTTCCAGCGAGAATCTTGTCGTCGCCGACTTCGACCGCGATGGCAAAAACGACATCGCGTTCATGGGGACACGCAACGGCCCGCCCGGCCAGTTCTGGTACGCGTTCGGCCAGGGCGACGGTACTTTCAGTGCGGCTGCGCCAATCCCTTTCCCGGACGGTTTCCAACACCCCTATACCGACGACAGCGCCAGCGTCACCGGCGACTTCAATGCCGACGGCTACCCGGACCTCGCCTTCCGATTGGCTCGGTCGTACGTGGCCGAACGCCGCGTGGTCGTGATGCTCTACGACCCGGCGACGCACAAATTTTCCATTCTGCCAGACACCACCCAGTTGTTCACGGCTCCCGCGTTCTACACCCTCAGTTCCTATCCGGATGAAGCGTTGGGGTTTGCCGACCTGAACGGCGACGGCAAGGGCGAACTGTACACGCTCTCGCTGGAAGTGGCCGCCACGAATACCTCGCCGATCATTCCATCCCGGCTGACGGTATGGCAGCCGACCGGCGGAGCGTCTTCAGAAGCCGCCACGCTATTTAGTCGAACCATTGTCGAAGATCATGGCTTTGGCAACTTTGACTCGGAATCGTTCGTGGTGGCCGACTTCAATCACGATGGCCGGCCGGACTTGGCAGTCAGTAACAGATCCATATCCGGTGCCGTGCAGGTAGGGTTCGGCAACGGCAGCGGCGACTTCCGCTTCCACGACATGGTGAGCTACAATACGCCCGATGTGCGGAGTATTGCTGGGGCGGATGTCGACGGCGACGGCGTGCTCGACCTCATTGTGAATATGCCCTCCCGATATCAAGCGTCCGGGGCAGTGCTGCTCGGTCGGCCGGACGGCTCTTTTGGCCCGCTCCAGGAACTGATCGGAGACGCCAACTATAGTTTCGGCACGATTGCCGCAGCGGATGTCAACTCCGATGGTCGAGCCGATTTCGTCTTCGGCACAGCAAATGGCTATGCAGCGCACATCGTGTCCATCGCTGCCCCCGCCGGGCTGGCAGCGGTGGCCCGCGGTGACCTCAACGGCGACGGCAAGCTCGATCTCGTCGCGCTCAACACCGGCTTCGACCGGGTGAAGCTGCTGCTGGGTGACGGCAAGAACCAGTTCGCCCGCCAAGCCGATCTGTTCAGCGGCCTCAACCCGGTGGCGCTCGTCCTGGGCGATGTGGATGGGAATGGCAAGCTCGACATCGTCACCGCGAACCGTGGCGGCAAGTCGGTCACCCTGTTGCGCAACACCGGCGGTAGCTTTACTCGCACCGATTCCCCGCTCGAAAAACGGCCCGACCTGCTGGCCGTGGGCGACCTCACGGGCGACGGCAAGGCCGATGTCGTGGCCGTCGGCGAGCAGACGCTGTTCGTGCTGGCAGGCACGGCCACGGGATTGAGTGTCGCGCTGACCTTGCCCCTCGGCTTCACTGCCACCGGGCTGACACTCGCGGATGTGACCGGCGATGGCAAAGCCGACGCCGTGTTGACCGACGCTGTCGGCAAGCGCGTCGTGATCCTGCCGGGCCTCGGCAACGGCACCTTCAGCGCACCGACGGTGGTGCCACTGGCGTCCGCGCCGGGGCAGGTGGCGACCGCCGATTTGAACGCCGACGGCAAGCCCGACTTGATCGTGACGTTCCCCGGCGAAGCCCGCATCGGCGTGCTGTTCGGTCGCGGTGGCGGCCGGTTCACAACCCCGCAACTCGTCACCGTCGGTAAGACGCCGGCCGCCCTGAGCGTGCAAGATGTCGATGCCGACGGCAAGCCGGACTTGCTGGTGACCAACACCGGCGACGACACCGTCAGCGTGGTGCTGAACCGCTACGACCCGGCCAATCTGTTGCGGTACCAGGCGATGGCCATCGACCCGGACGGCGACCCGATCACTTACAGCCTCGAATCCGGCCCCGGCGGGATGCTGCTGGACGAAGCCACCGGCATCGCCGTTTGGGCACCGATGCCCGAGCAGGTGGGCAACAACGCGGTAGTACTGCGAGCCAGCGACGGGCGCGGCGCTTACGCCGAGCAGGGGTTCACGGTTCGTGTCACTGCCCCCGTGGCCACCGCTCCGCCGACGTTCACCTCCGAGCCGATCACCGGCGTGGCGGCCGACTCCGTCTATCATTATCAACCGCGAATTGCGGCCCCGAACGCTCAGCCAGTGCGGTACACCTTGGTGGACGGCCCGGCCGGGATGACGGTGAACCCGACCACGGGCGAAGTGAACTGGGACAACCGGCGCCACGGCCTGTCGCTGGCGGTGAACCAATCGGTCACGAGTACCCCGGCGTTTGTCACACGCGGGACCGTGTCCGTGCCGGACGCTCACTCACTGCACTCGGCCAGTGTCACCGCCGAGGGCTGGTTCAAGTTCGATGCCATCCCGCGCTTTTCTGCAACCCTACTCGGGAAGCGGACAGGTTACGATCAATCGTGGGGTATCGAAATACGCGATGGGTTCCTGCGTGCGTTCGTAGGAAATGGCACCACACCCGATGCGTATGTAGATGCCCCAGTCGCGGTGTTGAAGAACTAGTGGGTTCACTTGGCCCTGAGATTTGATGATGCCACACATACGCTCACGTTCTTCATCAATGGCGTTTCTGTTGGATCAAGTGTCTCCGCCAATTCGTTGGCCTACACCACGGAACCACTGGAAATCGGCCCGTCCCGCAACGTGCTCGGCACCGTGGCCGGGGTGCGCGTGTGGAATCACGCCCGCACCGCCGGTGATGTTCAAGCCGATCTGTTCCGCGATGTGCCGATCAACTCCCCCGGCCTGATGCTCGACCTCCGGTTCAACGAGGGGCCAGATGCGATCACGATCGAGGACTCGTCACCGAGTGACAACTCCGGCAGTATCATCACGAACAATCAGCGCTACGACGACCCGGAGCGGGTACCGTTCCTGGCCACCGCCGGTGACTACCCGGTGACACTGCGAGTCGATGATGGCAAAGGCGGGGTCACCGAGCAGCGCTTCAGCGTCCGGGTCACCTCGCCGTTCGCCACCACCGTCAGCGGCACCATATTCGACGACGCCAACGGCGACCGCGTGCGGCAACGCCGGGCCATCGACAACTTGCTCGTCAACGGCGACTTCACCAGCGGGGCCGTCGGCTTCACCAGCGAACTCACGGCCGGCACCTATACGGGCACCGACTACAACAGCCAGCGACCGGGCGTGTTCACGGTCGGCAATGCACTGGCCGCTTTGCCAGGCTCCAACTTCTATCTGGAACATACCAGCCGCACCGGTTCCGCGTTGCTCGTCACGGCTCTGCGAACCGATCGCGTTGCTTGGGCGCAAACTGTCGCCGTCACGGCGGGGCAGAGCTACGACTTCGGCTTCTGGGCGCACCGCACCGGCACGGAACCGGCTCGCTTCCGAGTGCGTGTCAACGGCCAACAACTCGGCGGCGCTTTCGACACGGCCACGATTGAAAACAAATGGTGGTCGCGGTTCGCCGCGACCTGGACGGCCGGAGCCGCCACCGAAGCCCGCATCGAAATTATCATGCTCGGAGCCGTGGGCACGGGTACTGTCGGCAGTGTTCTGGACGACCTGACTTTCCAGCCCGCCAATGCGCCTATGGCCGTTGTGTTTGGGGCAAATGAATTGTGGCTAGCCGGCCTCGCGGCAGGATCGAAAGCCAACGGCGACACCGCCCCGGCGTCGTCCCCAAGAGCCGTGCCCGGCCTCAACTTGGTCGCCGGGCAAGTCCTCACCTTTACTTTCGCCGGCGGCACGTCTACCACCAGCACCCCGTTCAGCGCGTCGCCGGACGGGTATGCTGCAAACACAGTCGTGCCAGCCGTCAACGGTTTGTCTGGACTGCTGGCACCGACCTCTGGTGCGTTGATTGCAGTCTTCCTCAGCGACGACAGCCCGGCCGGCCAGACGCCGCCGACCACGCTCAACTTCGGGGCCGGCGGCAACGTCCCCGGCGGCATCGACTACCTCAGCTTGGCCCCAGAGTTGCGCCAAGTCTTCTTCGTCGGCGACGGCCTCACCGCCGGCGGCGTGGCACAGCAAATTACCGTGCCCGTGGGGGCGACCCGGTTGTACTTCGGCACCCTCGATAACGGTACCAACGCCGACAACCCGGACGGCTTCAACGTCAGCGTCTTCAACTCCGCCGTGCCCGAATTGGAGCCGGCACTGGCGAACCGGATGGTCTACGTGGACACCGATGGCGACGGCCGAAGGTCGCCTGGCGAACTGACCGCCCTCACCAATGCGGCCGGAGTCTACTCGATCCGCTTGACCGGGACAGTGGCCCGCATCGGCCTCGTTCCCGAAGCCGGACGGGTACAGACCGCCCCGACCGTGCCGACGCGGCTCGTCGATCTGAGCATGAGTCCGAACCGCATCGACTTCGCCAGCCGCGCCGTGGCCGACGGCCAACCCGTATTCGTCAGCGTGCCACCGAGCTTAGTGAGCGCCCCCGGCGTCATCACCTACGCCGCGTTCGCGTCGAGTACCAACGGTTCGCCGGTGACGTACAAGCTCGCCGTAGGCCCGGTTGGTGCGGTGATCGACGCTGCGAGCGGACGCCTGAGCTGGGCCGCGGGAACGGGCGACGCCGGGCCGGTCGAACTGATTCTGACCGCGACCGACGGGGCCGGCCGCGTCGCCTTCCAGCAGTTCACGCTCACCGTGACGGTGAACACGCCACCGGTCATCACCAGCGTGTCGCCGACAGCGGCGATGGTCGGGGTACCGATGCGCTACGACGTGGCCGCGCAGGACGCCGAACAGACCGCGCTGACGTTCGCCCTGGAAGCGGCCCCGGTCGGGATGAGCATCGACCCGGTGACCGGGCGACTCCGTTGGACCCCGCAGGTTCTGGGCACCCAAACCGCGACCGTCGTCGTGCGCGACGGAGTGGGTGGCGAAGTGCGCCAAACCATCACTGTGGTGGTTAATGCGGCGACTGCCAACACCGCACCGGCATTCGCCGCCGGGCCGCGTTCCACGGCTCAAGTGGGGACGCCCTACCGCTCGCAAGTGACCGCCACCGACCCGGACGGCGACGTTCTCGATTTCGCCCTGCTCGACGGGCCGGCCGGTCTGACGGTCGCCGCCGACGGCGCGATCGCCTGGACCCCAGCCGACCTCGGCCCGGTGGCGGTCCGCGTGCGGGTGAGTGACGGCCGCGGCGGCGTGGCCGAGCGACTGTTCACGATCGCCGTCGGCACGACGCCGGTTCGCTCGACGGTGATCATCACCAGCTCGCCGCCGGCGAACGCCGTTCTCGACCGGCCATATGCGTACGATCTGGTCGCCCCGGGGGCCGTGACCTTCGAGTTGCTGGTCGGCCCGGACGGGCTGTCACTCGACCCGGTTCGCGGGCGGGTGCGTTGGACGCCGACCGACGGTCAACTCGGCCCGGTGACGGTGACAATCCGTGCCTCGGACGAGCTGGGCGCGGCGACGGAACAGACCTGGACGTTGACGACCCGCGGGTCGGCTCTGGCCCCGGCTTTTGCCAGCACGCCACCGACCACGGCCGCAGTCGGGGCGACCTACGTCTACCCGGCACGGGCCAACAACCCGGGCGGCAGTCCGCTGGCGTTTGCGCTCGTCGCCGGCCCGGCCGGGATGCGCGTGGACGCCGCCACGGGCGATGTCACGTGGATACCCGCAGCCGACCAGACCGGCCCGCAGGCCGTCGTGCTGCGCGTCGGCGACGGGGCCGGCAGTTTCTCGACCCAGGCTTACGAGATCGTCGTGACGGCCGGGGTCGCCAACCGCCCGCCGGTGGCCGGTTCGGTGCCGCCGACCGACGCCACCATCGGCCAACTCCTCGCGTTCACTTTCGCGGCCACCGACCCGGACGGCGGGGCGGTGACGTTCAGCGTCGTCCGCGGCCCGGCCGGGTTGGTCATCGACCCCGTCACCGGGGGAGTGAGTTGGACGCCGACCGCGGCCGACCTGGGCACGGTGGCGATCACCCTCGTGGCCCGCGACCCGCAAGGGGCGGCGGCGGTGCAGAGTTTCCTGGTGGACGTGCGGGCACCGAACCAGGCCCCGACGATCACCAATACGCCCCCGGCCACCGTGCCGCAGGGCGGCGTCTACCGGTACGACATCCAGGCCATCGATCCGGACCGGGAGCCGCTGTTCTACGCCGTGATGAGCGGCCCCGTCGGCATGACCGTTGACGCCCTGGGTCGGGTGCGCTGGCAGACGGAACTGACGACCCCACTCGGCTCCAACGAGGCCACCGTTCGCGTGAGTGACGGCCGGGGCAGCAGTGCCAGCCGCACCTTCACCGTGAACGTGGTGGCCGACACCATCGCCCCGCGAATTGCGATTGTGGTCGTGCCAAGTCTCCTCTACCCGTACAGCCTCCCGGCCCGGGTGCGCGTGACGTTGACCGATGACGTGGGAGTGGTCGGCGTCCGGGTGCTGCTCGACGGCCGACCGGTCGCGCTCGCCGCCGACAACTCGTTCTCGGTACCGTACACCGCTCCGGGCAACGGCCGGATTCAGGTGTTCGCCGTGGACGCGGCCGGCAACGAGGGCCGGGCCGTCAACCGGGTCATCATGCGGACCGGGCTGGAGAACGACCCGAACAACCTGCCCGGCGAACCGACGGCGACACTCGCGGTGGCCGAGGGAACGACGGTCGGCGGATTCTTCCGGATTCTGGGCACCGCCACGTCGCCCGATTTGGAGCGGTACACCCTGAGCTACCGCCGGGCCGATCAGTCGACTTTCATCGTTCTCGGCTCCGGGACCACGTCGGTGAACGCCGGAGAACTCGGCGTGTGGGACACGACCCTGCTCGAAAACGACGGCTACGTTCTCCGGCTCGAAGTCACGGACCTCTTCGGCGGCTCGGCGACCGTCGAGCGGACCGTCGGCGTGTCCGGGGTCTTGAAGCTCGGCAACTTCCGGCTCTCCTTTGCCGACGTCACCGTACCGGTGGCGGGGCTGCCGATCACCGTGGCCCGCACCTACGACACCCTCCGTGCCGACCGTGCCGACGACTTCGGCTTCGGCTGGCGGCTCGAGTACCGCGACACCGATCTGCGCACCAGCTTGCCGCGCAGTGGGCTGGAAGGCATCGGCGTTTACACCGCGTTCCGGGCCGGGGTCCGCGTCTACCTGACTCTGCCCGGCGGCCAACGTGAAGGGTTCACCTTCACACCGGACGTCCGCGTGTTGCCGGGGTTCGGCGGGCAAAATCTGACCGTCGCCACGCCCCGATTCACCCCGGATCGTGGGGTGACGAACAAGCTTTCCGCGGGCAGTGGCAATCTGTTGGTGAGCGAATTCGGCGACCTGTCCGCGTCCGGCGGCGTGCCGTGGAACCCGGCCAGCCCGGACTTCAGCGGCTACAGCTTGACCACCAAGGAAGGCGTCGTTTACTCCATCAACGGCGGCGGCCAGCTCACCACGGCCCGCGACCGCAACGGCAACACCCTGACCTTCACCGAAGCCGGCGTCACCGGCCCCGGCGGCGCAGCCGTCACGTTCGAGCGGGACGCCCGCGGCCGCATCACCGCGGCAATCGATCCCCTCGGCCACGCCGTCCGCTACGCCTATTCCGCAACCGGCGACCTGACGACCGTGACCGACCGCGAAAGTAACACGACCCGGTTCGGCTACCGCGCCGACCGGCCGCACTACCTGGCAAGCGTGACCGACCCGCTCGGCCGGGTTGGGGTCCGGAGTGAGTACGACGCGAACGGTCGGCTGACCGGCACGGTGGACGCCGGCGGCGGCCGGGTGGCCGTGAGCTACGACCCTGCCAAGAGCCTGGTCACTATTGCCGACCCGTCCGGCTCCCCGACCACCACGGAGTACGACGACCGCGGGAACGTGGTGGCCGTCACCGACGGCCTGGGTAACACCACCCGGCTCGGGTACGACCCGGCCGGCAACATGACCCGGCAGTCGGACGCCCTGGGGGCGTCGCTCACCTACACCTACGACGGGACCGGCCGGGAGCTGTCCCGCACCGACCGGACCGGCCACACCACCCGGTACACCTACGGGACGGCCGGGCAGGTGACGAGCGTCACCGACCCGCTGGGCAACAGCAGCACCTTCGTGGTGGACGGCAAGGGCAACCGGCTGACCGGGACCGACCCGCTGGGCCACGTCACCAGGTACGCCTACGACGGCCGCGGTCTGCTCGCCGCAGTGACGGACGCCGCCGGGGCGGTCACCGCCCACGAGTACGACGCCCGGGGGCAACGGGTCCGCACGGTGGACGCCCTGGGTCACGCCACCGCCACCGCCTTTGACGCCGCCGGCAACCGGCTCCGCCTCACCGCCACCCGCACCACCCCGGCCGGCGAGCGAACCGTCACCGTGTCGGCCACCTTCGACCGCAACGGCCGGCCGCTCACCGGCACCGACGCGGCCGGCAACGTGTCCCGGTGGAGTACGACCCGGACGGCCGGGTCCGTGCCGCCGTGGACCCGCTCGGCCGGCGAACCGAGTACGAGTACGACGCCGCCGGCCGGCTGACCGCCACCCGCCTGCCCGACGGGACGGTGCTGCGGCAGGCGGTGGACGCGGCCGGCCGAACCGCCGGGTACACCGCCCCGGGCGGGCTGACCTCAACCACCGGGTTCGACCCGGCCGGCCGGCTGACCGCCGTCAGCTACCCGGACGGAACCCCGGCCGACCCCACCGACAACCCGACCGTCCGCCGCACCTACGACCCCACCGGCCGGCCGGTCGGCGTCACGGACCCCACTGGCCGACAGTCCCTGACCGCCTACGACGCCGCCGGCCGGGTGACCCGCAGCACCGACGCGGCGGGCAAGGCGACCACCAACCGCTACGACGACGCCGGCCGGCTGGTGGCCACCACCGACCCACTCGGCCGAGTGACGGCGATGGGGTACGACGCCGGCGGCCGGGTCACCCGGTACACGGCCGCCGGCGGGGCGGTGTCCACCTTCGCGTACGATGCACTCGGCCGGCAGACCACCGCCGCAGACCCGCTCGGCCGGGTAACGGCCAACGAGTACGACGCCCTCGGCCGGCTGGTGGCGGTGGTGGCCCCGGACGGGGCGCGGACCGCTTACACCTACGACGAGGTGAGCAACCTGGTCGGCCAGACGGACCCGCTGGGCCGCGTCACCCGCCACGCGTACGACGACCGCGGGCTGAAGACGGCCACCGTCCGCCCGCTCGGCCAGCGGGAGGCGTTCGAGTACGACGCCGCCGGTCGGCTGACGGCCACCACCGACGCCGACGGTCGAACCGTCCGTTACACGGTTGATGCCCTCGGGCGGATGGCCTCCCGCACGGCCGACGGGGCCACCACCGCCCTGACGTACAACCCCCTGGGGTCGGTGGCGACCGTCACCGACGGCCGCGGCGTCACCGCCTTCGGCTACGCCCCGGACGGCCGGCTCCAGTCCCGCAGCGATCCGGACGGCCGGGCCATCGGTTACACCTACGACGCCGGCGGGGCGATCCTCACCGTCACCACCCCGGCCGGGGCCACCGGCCGCACCTACGACGCCGCCGGCCGGCTAGCCACCGTCGCCGACCCGGACGGCGGCGTGACGCGGTACGGTTACACCGACGCCGGCGACCTCCTCCGCACCGAACACCCGAACGGGGTGGTCGAGACCCGCGAGTACGACACCCGGGGCCGGCTCACCCGCATCCGCACGGCCACGGCCGCCGGCGTGCCGCTGGCCGACTTCCGGTACACCCTCGACGCCGCCGGCCGGCCCGTCCAGGTGGACGAGCTGGGCGGCCGGTCGGTGGCCTACACCTACGACCCCGCCGGCCGGCTCTAGCGGGAGGCGATCGCCGACCCGGCGGCCGGCCCCCGCACCACCGACTACCTGTACGACGCGGTCGGCAACCGGCTGAGCCGGGCGGACAGCAGCAGCGGGCGGACCAGCTACACCTACGACGCCAACGACCGGCTGCTGACGGAGACGACCGCCGGGGCGACGACCACGTTCACCCACGACGCCGCAGGCAACCGCACCGGCTGGATTCGTGGGGCGGCCGACAAGGCCGAGTTCGCCTGGGGGGCCGAGGGCCGGCTGCTCGGGGCGACGGTCACCACCCCGGCCGGGGTGCGGGTGGTGGGGTACGGGTACGACGTGGCCGGCACCCGGGTCAGCCGCACCCTGGACGGGGCCGAGACCCGCTACCTCGTGGACTACCAGCGGCCGCACGTGGACGTGGCCGAGGAGACGTCGGCGGCCGGCACCACGGCGTTCACCTACGGGCTCGACCGGCTGTCGGCCGACGGCCCGGCCGGGCGGGTGTACCACCACGGCGACCGGCTGGGCAGCCTGCGGCTGGCGACCGGGGCGGGCGGGATGACGGCCGGCACCGAGGCGTTCGACGCCTTCGGCCGGAGCCTGAGCCGCACCGGGGACGTATCGAGTGAGTTCCGGTTCACCGGCGAGGCCCGCGACCCGGTGACCGGGCTGGACTATCTGCGGGCGCGGTCCTACGACCCGGCGACGGGCCGGTTCACCGCCGCCGACCCGTATTCCCGCGACCCCCGCGACCCGGTCAGCCTGCACCGCTATCTGTACGCCGGGGCCGACCCGGTCAACGGCACCGATCCGTCCGGGCGGAACACTCTGGCGGAAGTTCTCACGACGCTCTTCATCCGCACGGCCATCGGAGCGGCCATCCAAGGGGGGATCGGTCTGGTCGCCTCCGCTCTCATCGGCACCGTCACCTGGAAGGGGCCGACGTACACGCTGTCGGTCGACACCTCCTCGCCCCAAGGCATCACGGTCGGCCTGACGGATTACTCCAGCTCAAAGGTGGACGGCAAGTACACGCGGGCGCTGAACCTGTTAACGCTGGTGAGCGTCGATGCCGAGTTCGGGAGTAAGGACGAGGATGGGCCGACCAGCTCTGCGATCCCGACAGTGCGCGGTGCGTTGGGTGGGGTGGCCGGAGCCGCCATCAAAGGCTTCCTCGGGGACGGCCTCGGGTTCGACATCTCCATCGGGGACGCCGAAGGGCTGGCACCCCGACTCGGCGGGTCGGGCGGCACCGTCGTGTCACCGCTTCCGCTGGCAGGCTTCTACCTGAGCGGAGGGTTCGCCGTGAGCTTGGGGGCAGCGGGGTCGGCGTTGGCCTACGCCGGGTTCGGGGCGGGTGGCAAAAGTTCCTTCGGGGTGTCGGCCTTCGTCCAGGGCTTTGCGATCGGGGTATCGATTCCCGACACGTCGCTCTCCCTGGCACCGAGCATCGGCGGGGGCGCGTCGGCCGGGTTCATCCTCCCGATCCCGTACCCGGAGTTTGTGGACATGGTGGACGACCGGTCGCCGGGCTAGCTGGCCGGCTTGAACTCCGGGTGGTCCCGCCGCAGCCGGTCGCGGGTCTCGGCTGCCTGCGTCCGCCGCTTGGCGGCCTCCGCCGGGTCGCCGCGGCTATCGGCGGCCTCGGCGAATCGGTCGTAGATGGCGGCCAGCTTGCCTTTGTGCATCCCCGCGACGATCCCACTCCAGGGCTGGGCCTCAATCGGTTCGGCCGCTTTGATCCAGTCTGCCTCGGCAGCCGTGGCATCGCCCGTGGCCCAGCGGGCTTCGGCTTCGGCGGCCCACGCACCGGCCTGCACCCACAGTTGCTGGAACTGCGGCGGAAAGCTCGCCAACTCCTTGACGTGCCGCACGGCTTCCTCGGCGGACTTCAAAGCCCCCGCTTTGTCGCCGGTTCGCAGGAGAACAGCGGACAAGTCTTGGTGGAAATAGCACAACACGTCGGCTCGGCTGAAGTCGTTGGGGTACTCGGTGGCGTACTGGTCGATCAACGGCCGTGCCGCGGTCAACTGCGCCAAGGCCACTTTGGGGTCGGGCTGCAAGCGGGCGACGGATAGCGTGGTCCAAACCAGGTCCTGGAACGCCCCGCCGTTTTTCGGGTTGGCTTCGTGGGCCTGGCGGTGGACGGTCAGCGCCCGTTCGTGCGCGGCCCGCGCCCGGTCGGTCTCCCCGCGGTACTCGTTGACGCCGGCCGAGTTGCCGAGGGCACCCGCCAGGAAGTAGCTGGCCTGGGCGTCGCCGGCAGCCGCCAGGGGGGCCAGCCGAGCGGCCGCCGCCTCGTAGTGCGTGACGGCCGATGCCGCGTCGCCGGCCCGGCCGGCCGAAACGCCGAGGTAGAAGTGACACTCCGCGTGCTCCCGCTGCCGCTTCGGATCGACGGGTCCGTCGTGCTCGGCCTGCTCGAACAGCGCCAGCGCGGTGCGGAAGCTGGCGGCCGCCGGGGCCGTCTCTTTGAGCATGTTGTGCAGCACCCCCTTGCGGGCGTGGGCGGCGGCCAGTTCGGCCGGCGGCTTCTCCCCCGGCCGGCGGGCGGCGACCTCCTCGTAGAAGGCGATGGCGTCCCGGATCAGTTCGCGCCGGGTCTCGAGACCGATCGGGGCGGCGACCGTACCGCCCTCGTACATCTTCTGGTAGAACGTGGTCACGACCCCTTCAGCGCGGTGGTAGTCCTGGTCGGCTTGCACCCGCTCGGCCGTCGCCACCGCGGCACTGTCGCGGGCCTCCCTCGCGCTGGCGGCGGCAGCCAGCCAGAGCCAAGTCACCGCCGCGAAGGCGGCGACCGCGCCGACCGCCAACGTGGCCGCCAACCCCGCCGCCGTCGGGTTCCGCTTGGCCCACCGCCTGCCGCGGCCCCACCAGCTCACCGGCCGGGCCAGGACCGGCTCGCCGGCCAGCCAGCGGCGGAGGTCGTCCCGCACCGCCGCGGCCGAAGCGTACCGCCGGGCCGGGTCTTTAGCCATCGCCTTGAGACAGACGGTGTCGAGGTCGCGGGGCACGGCCGGGTTGAGCCGGCGGGGCGGCAACGGGTCGTCGGCCAGCACCTGCGCGAGCACCAGTTCGAGCGACCCGCGGAACGGCTCGGCCCCCGTCAGGGCTTCGTACAACGTCGCGCCGAGGCCGTACACGTCGGCCAGCGGGCCGGAGGTCGTGGGGTTGCGCACCTGCTCGGGGGCCATGTACGCCGGGGTACCGACCACCACCACCGAGCGGGTCAAGTCGGCGGCGTCGGCGGCCCGGGCCAGCCCGAAGTCGGCCAGCTTGGCCCGGCCGGTGGCGGCGTCCAGCAGCACGTTGGCCGGCTTCACGTCTCGGTGGACCAGCCCCGTAGCGTGGGCGGCCGCGAGCGCGTCGGCCACCTGGGCGACGACCTCGGCGGCCCGCCGGGGGTCCAGCCCGCGGGCGTCGGTGGCCGCCTGCCGCAAGGTCGGCCCGTCCACGAATTCCATCACCAGATGGGCCGGCCCGCCCGGCGGGTCCACCGCCGCGTACACCGGCACGATGTGGTCGTGCCGCACCCGCGCGGCCGCCTGCGCCTCCCGGACGAACCGGGCGGCGGAGTCCGGGCCGAGCGTCGCCGACAGCACCTTCACGGCCACGACCCGGCCGAGGACGGTGTCCGTCGCCCGGTACACGACGCCCATGCCGCCGCGGCCGACGGGGGCGTCGATGCGGTACGGGCCGAGCCGGCTGCCCGCGCTCAAACCGACCGGCACCGGCGAGGCCAACCAGCGGGCCAGGGCGGCCGGCGGGGCGGGGGCCGGGGCGGGCGGGACCGCGCCGGCCGGGCCGGACGCGTGCGCGCCCAGCCAGACCTGGCAGGCGGGACACGTTTCGACGTGGCCCTCCAGCGTCCGGCGGTCGGCGTCGGGGAGCGACTCGTCGAGTAAAGCCGACAGCGCGGCCGGCGGCGGGCAGATGACAGTCATGGCGGGCCGGCCAACCGGGGGGTGTCGTCGGACAGGTGCCGCAACTCGTCGGCCAGCCGCTTGGCGATCCGCGACTTGGCCACGTACACCTGGGCCACCGGAATGCCCAGCGCGGCCGCCACCTCCGCGGCCGGCTCGCTGTCCATCCGGGTCCGCTCGAACGCCCGCCAATTGGTCGGGTCGAACCCCCCGCGAATGGCGTTCAGGGCGGCGTGCAGCAGGTGGACGTCCAGTTCGCTGGCCCACTCGGCGTCCACCCCGTTGCCGCCCACCTGGTCCGGGTCGGCGGCCGCACCGGGCTGGTCCGGCCGCGCGGCGGTCCGCCAGTGGCGAGCCAACTTGCTCCGGGTGACCGCCCCGAGCCAGTCCCGGAACCGCCCGCGGGCCGGGTCGTACTCGAACGACCGCATCGACACGACCACCTGGGCGAGGACCTCCTGCACCAGATCGACGGCGTCCGAATCCTGGACCCCGCGGCGGCGACAAAAGTGGTACACCGCCGGCCCGTAGGTGCGGACGAACAGTTCCCAGGAGACCCCGTCGGCGGAGTCGCGCAGTCGGCCGAGCAGGCTACCGCGGGTGGTCGGGCTGGGGAGGTCGGGAACCATTGCACAGCACGGAGGGGTGAACGAACGGCCCGGAATAACGGCCGCACCGTTGAGTGTATGCGGCACCGGGCGTTCGTCCCTGCTTGTGACACGTCGCGGACTCGTCGAGGCGCCGAGGGAGTGCTACTCCGCCAGTCTGAAGAAGGAGTTGGTCCACGGCGCGGATTCCGCCACCCGCGAGCAGGCGACGGCGAGCATCTTCGCGTCCATTGAGGCGTTCGACAACCGCGTCTGCCGGCACTCGTCACGGGGGTACGTCACCCCGGCCAAGTGTGAGCGGACGTGCATCCAAACCCACTGCGGAAGAGTGTCCACGATTCGGGGGGAACGCCAACTCACCACCAAGGTGTTTCTGGATTGCTGCCCGCTGGATGTCGGTCAGGGGCGCGTCGAGGGGGTCGAGTTCGAACTGAGAGTAGACGCCTTCGATGTCGATCTCTCGCAGGGCGATCTTGGCCGTGAAGACCGCGAATCTGTCGTGCGACAGCGCGATTCGCAGGAGAGTGCCGGTCGTGCCTTTCGCGGCCGGGCCGTAAACGCCCAGGGTCGTTGCGACCGCCGGGGCGAGGGTCGGATGCACGGAGTAGACGGCAGCGACGTGACCGGCCACCTCGGCCCCTCCCAACCTCTCCTCCATCTGCCATTCCCCGGTCGGCCCCAAATCGACCGTGTAGTTGAGGAGGGTGAGTAGCCCCAGCACCAGTTGAATGTCCGGCGAGTGTAACAACGCAACGAGTTCGTCCTTTTGTCGACGCCCACGTTTGGAGTACGCGCTGGCGAAGTGGGCCAGCGCGATGCGTTTGCTCCCCTCCACGTCTCGGATCTTTCGGCCGCACGCGTCCCAAACATCCGTCCGCGAAGTGGCAAAGTCGTCCGCGACCGCGCACCGGGCGCGGCGGTCGTCCCCCGCCGCTCGGTAACGCTCGATCTCGGCGTTCAGGTCGGGCCGGGCGGTGATCGGGTTCAGGACGCGTACCTGTTCCGAGGCCGGGCGAACCCTTCGAGTGGCGGTGTACCAACAGACCCCCGCGGTCAAAACGACCGCCAGGGAGAGCAGGACACCGGTTCGGTTGGTGCGCATAAAGACCTGTATTTACGATGATTGTTCGCCGTCACACATCCTCATCGGATTCGGCGACTGTGTCAACGATTTACTGGCTCGCTCGGTCTACTTTCTACCCGCTTTCAATGCGCAACGTGTTGCTTTGTCGATCACGGCTTCATCGTCTCCACTGTTGGGAGTTCCCGCGCGGTGTGGACGGGTGGAATGCAGTGTCAACTCTGCGAAGCGGAGGGACATCAGTCGATGTCAATCGTGAGGTCGATGCGGGTCGATCGCCTTTCGGCTGACGGCTTACCCCACGAAGACGCCGCCGGTGTAGCCGGCCAGGTCGTCGAAGTCGAGGAGGGGCGTCGGGTTCGCGCTCGCCAGCAGCGACGCGCCGGTGTACGCGGTGACGCGCGACCCGGCCCCGGTCCCCGCGCCGACGACCAGGCCGGCGCGGTTGGTCGCGTCCAACCTCTTGACGGTGACCCGGACGCCGCCGCGGTTGCCCGCGTCGCCGGCGAAGAAGTTGGCGACCTGGGCGGCCGGCACCTCGTCGAGGTTGCTGTACGTCCCGGCCGCGGCCAGCAGGCGGACGGAGTCGAGGACGCGGACGCGCGGCCCGCC
>JANYHV010000482.1 GCA_025362195.1 Fimbriiglobus sp.
GCCAGCGTGGTGATGCCGGTCGTGCGGCCACGCAGCAGTTGCATTAATGCCTTTCAGCAGAACACGGCGGTTTTGTTAGCCCGACGCGCGAGCGAGGGACGCGCGATGACACCCCGTGGAGGTTGCCACGACCTCCCACCCGGGTGTCATCGCGCGTCCCTCGCTCGCGCGTCGGGCTAACAAAACCGCCGTGTTCTGCTGAAAGGCATTAATGCAACTGCTGCGTGGCCGCACGACCGGCATCACCACGCTGGCAATCTCGCCGGACTCGCGTTTCGTCGTCGCGGTCGGGTGGGGGTGTGGTTGTGACATCTGGGACATCAACGAAGCAAAGCCGAAAGCTCGCTGGCTGTCTATGGGCGTCGGTATCACCCACCGAGTCGCCTTCCGGACTTCGACTGATCTCATAGGGTTCGACGGCTCACACTGGTGTCGCCACGACCTTGCGGCGGGCAGTCGGGTCACACTCATGTGGCCACCCACTGATGGCATTATCCACCCGTCTGGAGAACTGCTAAAGACCGTCACATACGACACGGTTCAAGCCGGGGTGTCGCGCAAGGCCCACCTCAGCACCTTGCGGTTGACCGGCGACGACCTCGACACCATCGCGCTAGCGGAATACGTTCTCGACCGACCGACTTTACTATGCTTCAATCCGGCCGGAGGGCGATACCTCGTCATTGAACGCTTCCCAGTGGACTACTCCAGTCAGTACCACTTACGCGACACTGTCACCGACGAACTCGTGGCGACTTTCCGAGAGTCGCGGCGTATGAGGCCGGCGGTCGGCGACCCACACCAGTGGGCGTTCTCCCCCGACGGCCGACGACTCTTCGCAGTCAGCGACCATGACATCGCCGTTTACGACTGCCAGGCAGGAGGCCCGCCACTGTTGGAACTCCCCGTCGGAGCAGTCCCGTTCATAGCCCTCGCCGTCCACCCCGGCGGCCGCGTTGTTGCCACGGTCGAGGACCACCGCACGGTCACGCTGCGCGACGCCGGCACCTTGCAGCCCCTGCGTAGCTACGACTTCGCGATGCCGAAGGTGACGTGCGTCGCGTTCACGCCTGACGGGACGCGCTGCGTCGTCGGCAACTCGCGCGGGAAGGTGCTGCTGTTCGACGTGGAGTGACCCCGGCGAGCCAGGAGCGTGAGCGACTGGAGGTGCCTCGCGCTCCAGTCGCGCGGTAGGCACCTCCAGTCGCTGACGCTCCTGGCTCGCCGGTCACTTCTTCGGCGTCATCGCGGCCGCGATGTCGAGCGCGAGCTTGTCGATGGCCTGGCCGCGGTCGGCGGCGCACAGCACGACGACGGCCGTTTTCGCCTCGGGTAGCAACAGTAACATTGTGCGGAAGCCGCCGGTGCCGCCGTTGTGCCAGACGATCCGGTCGTCGCGGCCGGGCAGGGTCATCGTCACCCAAAACAGCCCTGTCTTGCGCTTGCCGCCCTCGATCTGCCGCGGTTTCCGGGCGTCCAACAGCGACGGTGTCAACGCCGTCGGCTCGTTGCCGAGGTTGGCGGCGGCGTAGCGGAGCAGGTCGTCGGCCGTCGAGCGCAGGCCGCCGCAGGCTTCGAGGGTGGCGAAGTCCCACGGGTCGGTCGGCTCGCCGTCCTTGTCGTGGCCGACGGCCAGCCGGGCGCGCTGCTCGCCGGTCGGCCCTTCGGTCGTGTCGCACAACTTCAAGGGCTTGGCGACGCGCTCTTGCATGAGGGCGTTGAACGAGTCGGCCTTCGCGGCGTTGACCAGGGCGTGGCCGAGGAGTCCGGCCCCGAGGTTCGAGTAGACCGACTTCTTGCCGGGGGCGTCCGGCGTCAGGTTCGTCAGGGTCGCCGCGAGGGCCTTGCGGTCGTAGCCGGAGTACGGGTTCTTGGAGCGGCCGGCGAGCAGGGCGGTCGCGGCGATGTACGGCGGCTGGACCGGAAAGCCCGAGCGGTGCGTGGCAAAGTCCAACAACGTCGGCACCCGGTCGGCGTGCGGCTTGAACACCAGGTCGGCCGGCAGGTGCTTGGCGATGGGGTCGTCGAGCTTGACCTCGCCGCGGGCGACTGCTTCGGCCAGCAGTAATCCTGTGAAGGTCTTCGTGACCGAGCCGATCTCGAACAGCGTGCGGCCGTCGGGGACGCGGTCGCCGGCCGGGGTGACGACCTTCCCGTAGCCGAGAACCTGCGGCGTGCCGGCCTGGTAGACGCCGACGACGAGGCCGACGTGCTTAGTGCCCTTCAACACCGGCGCGACGAGCGGGTCGAGGAGCGGCTTCAAGTCCTGGCCGCGGGCCGCGAGCGGCGCGAAGAACAGGGCGAACAAGGTGAAGAAACGCATTGGGTTACACCGTGCCGGCTGCGAGGCTTTGTTTGAAGTGGAGGAGGCGGTACAGCTCGCTGCCCTGCATCAGGTCGGCGTGCTTGCCGCTGGCCGCGAGCTTGCCGTCCGTCAGCACGAACACCTGGTCGGCGGTCATCACCGTCGCCGCGCGGCGGGCCAGGAACAGGATCGTGCGGCCGGGCCGGACGCGGGCCAGGGTGTCGTCGATGAGGACCAGGCTGTCGGCGTCCAGGGTCTCGGCCGGCTCCTCGATGACCAGTACCGACGGGTCGCGGAGGATCGCCCGGGCGAGGGCGATGCGGAAGCGTTCGCCGGCGGTGAGCGCCTGTCCGGGGCCGCCGATGGGCGTCTCGTACCCGTAGGGCAGGCGCTGGACGAACTGGTGGGCGTGAGCGATTTTCGCCGCCTCGATGATGCGCGGCAGCGTGAACCCGGCGTCCCCGCAGCCGATGTTGTTGGCCACCGTGTCCGAGAAGGTGAGCGAGTGTTCGAGGACGAGCGCGACCTGCGTGCGGATCGACTCGGGCGTCACCCACCGGGTGTTCTTGCCGTCGATGCGGACTTCGCCGCCGGTCGGGTCGGCGAAGCGGGTGAGCAGGTGCGCGACGGCCAGCCCCTCGGCCGGGTCGGCGGCCACGATCGCGGCCGTCGTCCCCGCGGGGATGCAGACGGTGAACTTCTCGAGGACCATGCGGCCGGTGCCCGGCTCGCGCAGGCTGACCTCGTGCAGTTCGAGTTTCTTGACGAGCGGCTGGAGGAACTCGGCGTCCACGGCCTGGGCCACGTCGGCCCGCCGGTCGAGGAACTCGAACACCTCCGCCGCGGCGTGCCCGCCGGACCGGATCCGCGCCAGGGCGGCCGTCCACCGGGTCACGGCGTAGACGAGGACGGCGAGCGTGCCGAGCTTGAACGCGAACCCGGCGACGGTCAACTCCCCGGCCAGCGCGACCCGCCCGGCGAAGTACGCCATCAGCACCGCGGCCAGGACGACGACGGTCATCAGCGTCGGCCGGGAGAAGGTTTCGCCCCTCTGGCGGCGGGCGACCGACCGGCCCAGGTCGGAGAGTTGCCGCTCGAACCGGGTCTGGCTGAACCGCTCCATCAGGTACGACTTCGACAGGTTCATGGTGGCGAACGATTCGCGCATGACGGCCAGCCGGGACTCGGCCCGGCGGTCGGACAGGCGGGCTTCGCGGCGGAAGAACGCCGCCGCCTGCCCGGCGACCAGCCAGACGGTCGCCGCGGCCGCGACCAGGGCCACCGACAGCCAGACGTGGCCCAAAAGCATGAGCACGAGCAGCGTGCCGACGAGGACCGGGCCGCGGACCGCCCCGGCGAGCGAGGCCGTCAACCCGTCCTGAATGCGGTCCACTTTTTCGGCGACCAGTCCGCCGACGTGGGCCTGTTCGTCGGGCCGCACGGCGACTGACGTGAGCCGTTGGGCGTGCGTGTAAATCGCCCGCCGCAAGCGGGTACCCGCCGTCAACACCGCCGCCGTCGAGCACGACGCGTGCAGGTTGAGGAACAGGCCGCGGAGGGTGACCAGGGCGAGCGCGAGGACCAGCAGGCCGGTGAAGTACGCGACGTTCGCCGGGACCGTGCCGACGGGCTGCCACAGCCAGGGGTTCCACGACGCGAACCAGGCCAGGACGCGGCCGCCGACGTTGTGCCGCTCGCGGGCGACGGTGGCCAGGACGCCGAGTTCGTCGGTCGCCGGGGCCTGTTCGGCGGGGAAGTAGGCACCGGCCGCGGCGGGGCCGACCAGCCGGGCGAGGTCGTCGTGGACCACGAGGGCGTGGCGGACCTCCCACTCGGCGCGGGCCGGCTTGGCCGAAAGTGGGGCGACTTTGAACTGAGCCAACCGCTCGACCACGCCCGGCCGTTGGCCCGCGCCGGCCGCCCACTCGTCGCGGAAGGCGGCCTGTTGGGACGCCGGCAAGTCGGTGTACGCGGCGACGCGGCCGCGAGTATCGAGCAGGTCGATGGCCAGGTAGCCCAGTGGCAAGAGTGCGACGACGGACAGCGACGACGCGAGGGACGACAGGAGGGCGAGCGCGACCGCCAGCGGCCGCTGGTTGAGGTAGGCCCGCGCCGCACGGAACGGGGCGGAACGGGGCGGAACGCTCACGGGGCGAGTCTCCGGGCGGGTGGGCGGAACGACTGTGCCATTCACACTAACCGGCTCGCGGCACCGTTGCCCACGACAAACCCCGGCCGGCCCGGCGATTCCCCGCCCCCCGAGCGGCGCGGCCGGAACAATTACGCCAGGTCGCGGTCCTCGAACAGCAGCAGGCCGACGATCAACGCGATCACCGTGTAAATGCACGCGTACCCGAACACGACCGCCACGTACCCGGTAAAGTCGCCCAGCCCGAGCGGGGCCTCGCGGATGATCGCCGGGCCGACGCTGAAGAAGTCCAGGGCCGGCAGGAGCGTGTCGAACACGTTGCCGAAGAACCGGACCAGGCCGACGGCCGTGTTCTCCTTCTCCTTGTCGGCGACCTGCTCCGTGACCCGCACGATGACGGGGGCCAGGTGGCCGAGGAAGTAGACCATCAGGCCGACGACGAGGTTGACGATGAACGGCAGGCGGGTGGCCAGCGCGGTCGTCACGGCGACGAGGATCATGACCTGGCCGAAGCCGAGGACGACGCCCATCGTCGTGGCCAGCGTCTCGCCGAACCACAGGCCGGTGCCCTCGATGAACTGCCGCGGCGGGCCGGCCGGGACGAGCTGTTGGAAGAACGGCCGGACCAGGATTTTCGCCTCCTCGGACATCGGGTCGATCGACGTGTCCTTGTTGATCTGGTCGAACTCGGGGTTGGCCAGGAACGCCCAGTTCAGGTTGACCGCCAGCAGCAGCGACAGGGCGGCACTGGCCATCAGGATGCCGAAGAACTTGCCCAACAGGAACTGCCGGCGGTTGACCGGCTTGCTCATCACGGTCAGGGCGGTGCGGCCTTCGATCTCCTCGCTGATCGA
>JANYHV010000502.1 GCA_025362195.1 Fimbriiglobus sp.
ACGGGGCCCCCGCCGGCGGCAGCGGCAGCCCCACCTCCAGCCTGTCCAGCCGCCGCAGCCACGACTTGTGCGCGCTCACGAGTACGCCCCGTGGTGGCCGTGCTGGACGTCGGCCGCCGGCGACTGGGCGACGCGGTCCTCCAGGTCGCGCAGCCGGGCCTCGACCTCGACCAGCGCGCGCAGCTTGACGCCGTGCTCCAGGATCGCCCGGGCGGCGTTCAGCCGGGTGGCCGGGGCGTTCGCCGGCTTGAGCAGGTCGGCGAGCGTCCGGACCGACTCGACCGCGGCGGCCGTGAGCATGGCCGCGGCCCGGGCGAGCATGTCCGCCCGCAGGTCGCCGAGGCGGGCGGCGAAGGCGGCGTCGTCGAGGCGGCGGTAGGCGGTCTTCACGCTCACCCCGGCCTGCCTGGCCGCCTGCTCGGCGGAGAGGCCGCAGGCGAGCGCGAGCAGCAGCGGGTCGTCGGCCTTGCGGAGCTTGGTCACGGGCGGCCTCGGGGCGGATCGGGAGGGATGTAGGACGTTCTGGCCGGTTTTGGCGGGTGCGCGGGGGCGGGGGGCGTGTGGAAGTGGGACGTTCTGGCCGGTTTTGTCCGGTCCGCGGGACAGGTCGTCGTCAGGCGGTCGTCGGCACCCGCTCGGCGGTCTTGCCGGTGAACGCCTCCCAGCGCCTCACGATCACGTCGCAGTAGCGGGGGTCGAGTTCGAGCACAGCCGCGCGGCGGCCGGTCGCCTCCGCGGTGATCAGAGCGGTACCGGATCCGGCGAACGGGTCCAGCACGAGCCCGCCCTCGGGGCAGGAGTTGCGCACCAGGTACTCGAACAAGGCGACCGGCTTCATCGTCGGGTGCTCGCCGTTCCTGGCCGGCCGGTCGAACTCGAGTACGGTCGATTGCGAGCGGTCGCCCAGCCAGGCGTGCGCGGCCCCGTCCCTCCAGCCGTAGAGGCACGGCTCGTGCCGCCAGTGGTAGTCCTGGCGGCCGAGCGTGAACGCGGACTTCGCCCACACGAGGCACTGCCGCACCGCCAGCCCGGCGTCGTCGCAGGCGAGCCGGACGGAAAGGCCGTGCAGGTCGGCGTGCCAGACGTAGAAGCCGCCGCCGGGCTTGACGACACCGATCGCGGCGGCGAGGCACTTGGCGAGGAAGGCGCGGTACGCCTCGAGATCCATGTCGTCGTTGGCGATGGTGAGCGCCGCGGCCGTCTTGCCGGCGTAGGCGACGTTGTAGGGCGGGTCGGTGAGCAGCAGGTCGGCGGGGGTGCCGTCGAGGAGCCGCGCGTAGCAGGCGGGGTCGGCGGCGTCGCCGCACACCAGCCGGTGGCCGCCCAGCAGCCACAGGTCCCCCAGGCGGGTGACCGGTTCGGCGGGCGACTCGGGCACGCCCTCCGGGTCGCCCAAGGGGGCCGCGTCGCCGGTGCCGAGCAGCCGCGACAGGTCGCCGGCGTCGAAGCCGGTCAGGTCGAGGTCGTAGCCCTGGTCCTTGAGGCCGAGCAGCTCGGTGACCAGCGCGTCGTCGTCCCAGGTGGCGATCGACGCGGTGCGGTTGTCGGCCAGACGGTAGGCACGCGTCTGCGCCGGGGTCAGGCCGGCGGCGACGTGGACCGGCACCTCGGCCAGGCCGAGCTTAAGCGCCGCCTTGAAGCGAGTGTGCCCGGCGACGATCACGCCGTCGGCGTCGACGACGATCGGCTGGCGGAAGCCGAACTCGGTCAGGCTCCTCGCCACGGCCTCGACGGCGGCGTCGTTGCGGCGGGGGTTGCCGGGGTAGGGATGGACCGCGTCGGTGGGGCGGAGTTCGACGATCATGGCCGGCCTCGGGGTGGGTGGGGGCGGCGGGGGGATGCCCCGCGTCCCGACCGTTCCCCGGGGGATCAGGCCGTAAGTCGCTACAGAAGTTCCGATACTCTAGACTTGCCCGGCCGCGGGAGAAATGACGCACGAATCGGCGGATTGTCGAAATCGCCACGGGGGCCGGGACCCGAGTTGCGCGGTCCGGGAGTCGGCGGGCGACCTCCAGGCCTGCCGCAATCGCCTTCCCTACCTTCCCCGACCTTTCCCTACCTTGGGCGCAAAGGTAGGGAAGACTTAAGTCGTTACTCGCAAGGGAGTTGCGTCGGTCTTCCCTACCTTCCCTACCTTTGGGCACCCCCAGCCGCCCCTTACGTGTGCGTGTAACGTGCGTACACATGACATACGAATAGTAGCCTCCCTCGCGTATGGGATCCGATCGGGTTCAAGGTAGGGAAGGTAGGGAAGCCCGCCGCAACTGCCGCCGGGCACTGGGTTTAACCTTTCCCTACCTTGGCCGCAAAGGTAGGGAAAGGTCGGGGAAGGTAGGGAAAGGCGAATGATGCACGCCCACCCGTACGAAATAGTCCGTAACCCCTTGCCACCGAACAGTTAGTGTTTAATGGGGGGGGGGTGGACACCGGCGCCGCGGCCGTGTCCCCACCCGCTGGGGGGCCGTCGTGCCTCTGGCGGTTCCGATACGTGGGATCCCCCGCCTGAAGGTTATAGTTGCGGGAAGTTGGGTCGGAAGGTGCGGGCGAGGTGTGCGAGCACAAGCGGGACTTCGACGCCGCGGTCGGCGCGGTCGGTGCCGGGTCATCGAGATGCGGGTGGGGGGTGCGGGTCCGGTCGGCTCGGCCGTCGCGGACTGCGGGCGGAAGTGTCGGCCTCAGCGGCCGATGGTGTCGGCCACGTCCTCGACGCGGGTCGTGTCGTCGGCGAGCAGCCGGTAGGTCGGCCGCCCCTTGTCGTTCGCCCCCGCCGCGACCACCCGCACGCCGCCGGTGACCCGGTTCAGATGCTTGGTGACCGCCATGCCCAGCCGGGTCCGCTCGCTCCGCTCCCCCCGGTCGCCCAGCACCGCGTCGAGGTGACGCTCCCGCACCGCCAGCTGGTGGAGGGCACCCACGTCCACAGGGCGGTCGCCGTACGCGCGGCCCCACGCCGCCAGGAACGCCGGCCACTCGTCCTGCGACTCGCCCTGGGAGCGCTGGAACTCCGCCCGGTTGGCCAGCAGGCCGGGGATGCCGGCCGCGTCGAGCACCCCGCCGACGACCTCCGCCCACGACTCGTACATGCCCATCACCTCGCCGCCCGGCGGCCGGCCACGCGAGAGCCACGCCCGCACCAGCGTCAGCGCCGCTCCGAGCAGCCCGCCGCGGTGGTCCCGCGTCCACGCCAGCAGCCGCGGGTGGCGGAACCCGGCGTGCTCGGCCGGCCGCTCGCACCCCCGGTCCAGCCGGCACCGCACCGTGCGCCGTAGGAGTTCCTTCGACAGCGACGGGTTGTTGCCGGTGGCGACCCAGACCGCCCGGTTGGGCACGCGGGCCATCCGCGTCACCCCCAGGATGCGGTCGGACCAGTCGGCGGTCGTGAGCACCGAGGCCAAGGCCGCGCTGTCGACCGCGCGGGCCAGGTTGTCGATGAGCACGAAGCCCGTGCCCTCGACGAGCATGGCGGTGATCCGCTTGCGCCACTCCTCGTCGCACTGCCCCTCGGCCACCGGGTGCGGCGGCCGGCCCAGGGTGACCGCCCCGAGCACGCTCGCCAGCAGCGTCTTGCCGGTGCCCTCGGTCGGGGCGTCGATGAGGTGCAGGGGCGTGGGGCCGTCGACCATGGGCCGCACGAGCGGCAGCAGCAGGACCGCCACCGCGGTGGCGCGGGACGCTTCGTCGGCGAAGGGGAAGTCGCCGAGCCACTCGGTCAGGATCAGCTCGCGGGCCGCGGCGACCTCGGCGTCGGTGGGGGCCTCGGGGACGCCCGGCACGACCAGCCCCTCGGCGGGGGCGTACCAGAGGCCGGAGGCCGCGTGGAAGCCGGGGGCGGCGACGTGGGTGCCGGCGGCGTCGAACACCGGGCACTCGACGACGGCCTCCAGCCGGGGCAGGTCGGGCCAGTCGGGTAGCGCGAGGAGGTCCTTGACGACGTCCATCGGCGGACTGACGTTGCGGGGGCGGCCGCGGCCGCCGGCCTCGACCCAGGGGGCGGCGCGGGCGAGCAGGCCGCGGGCGGCGGGCTCGGTGAGGGGCTCCAGGGCCGGCGGGCGGCCGGCGGGGAGTCGGAGGCGGGCGAGGTGGCCGCCGTGGCGGAAGAGCGCGGGCGGGTCGTTGGCGGCGGCGAGGGCGGCGAGGCCGTCGGCGGTGACCGCGGGCAGCTGGCGGTCGTTGACGACGATGGCGGCGGGGCCGCCGCCCGCACCCCCGCCGCCGTCGCGGCCGCCGGGGGGGCCGTCGCCGCTGTCACCGCCGCCGTCGTGTTCGCCGCCGTCTCCGTCGCCGTCGCCGTGGTCGGCGTCGGCGTCGGGGGGGCGGGGGCCGAACCGGGGGGCGGGGGCGAGCGGCGGGTCGTAGTGGCCGCCGTCGGGGGCCCCGATAGCGGCCTTGAACGCCTGCCACCCCCGGCCGGCGCAGCTGTCGTGGAAGCACTTCGCGCTCAGCTTGCCGTCGGCCGCCTGCATCACGCACGCGTCGGGGTCGGCGTGGGCGGGGTCGAACGGGCAGGCGGCCAGGACGTACGCCTCGCGGCCCACGGCGTCCCGGCCCGGCTTGAGGCGGAAGCCGACGCCGCGGTCGGCCAGCCAGCGGCCGACGTCGAGCACCGACGCGAACTCGGTCGCGGCGGGGCCGGCCGGGCGGTCGTGTCCGCCGGGGGCCGCGGGGCGGCCGGGCGCGGCGTCGGCCTCGGCGGCGAGTCGCCCGAGCAGCTCGCGGCTCACCACGCCCACGCCGTCGGGGGCCCCGACGTCGGGCACCTCGAGCAGGGTGGCGCGGCGGTGCGGCCGGTCCGGGGTGG
>JANYHV010000005.1 GCA_025362195.1 Fimbriiglobus sp.
CGGGGTCGCTACGGGTCCACGCCGAACTCCTTGACGCCGGCGAAACGTGTTGCGTCAACACGGTGGCCGAGGTGATGAAATCGCTGGGCATTCGTGCGATTTCCCACCGCAAGTTCCGCGTCGGCACGACCGACTCGAACCACGCGTTCCCGGTCGCGGACAACGTCTCGGGCCGCGACTTCACGGCCACGAAGCCGAACCAGGTTTGGCTCGCCGACGTGAGCGACGTCCCGACGGGCGTAGGCTTCCTGGACCTGTCCATCGTGGAGGACTTGTTCTCGCGGCGGGTCGTGGGCGGGTCGATGACGGCGTCGATGGGGAGCCGGTGCGTGATCGACGCGCTGGGCACGGCGTTGGCCGCGCGGTGCCCGGAGGCGGGGCTGCTCGCGCACTCGGATCGCGGCAGTCAGTACGCCGGCGAGCACGACCAGCGCGAACTCGCGAAGCACGGCATCCGGTGCGGCATGAGTCGCCGCGGGAACGGCTGGGACAACGCCCCGATGGAGTCGTTGTTCGCCAGCCTGAAGAAGGAGTTGGTGCACGACGAGGAGTACGCGACGCGCGCCGAAGCGAAGGCGAGTCTCTTCGAGTCCATCGAAGTGTTCGACAACCGCGAGCGTCGGCACAGCGCGCTGGGGTCCGTTGCCCCGGCGCAGTTCAAGGGCAACGAGTACTCCTAACCGACTGTCCGTTTTCCGTGGGGAAGTCCACCCTGAACTCACTGTCCGCCAACCGTGGGGAGGTCCGGGTCTCGGCGGCCAAAGGGGTCAGGACCCCTGCCCCAGCCCTTCCCAAAGCGGGGAGGGGGGCTAGGACCGGCGGCGTGCGGCCGGCGGGCTGTCCTCCGAGGCGTTACCGTTGCACCTGCGGCGGCTGGCGGGTCGCGCTCGCCCCCAGGTCGCCGCCGCCGAGCGCTTGGTAGGCGTTCACGACGGCGGTCAGTTGCTGCTGCTTGGTCTGGATCAGGACCGTCCGGGCCTCCAAGAGGTCGCGCTGGGCCAGCAGCACTTCCACGTACTCGGCGCGGGCGTTCTGGAACAGTTTGGTCGCCAGATCGACCGAGGCCTCGAGGGATTCCAACTGCTGCCGGCGGACCTCAATGCTCTTGCGGGAGTTCTCCACCATCGACACGCGGTTGACGACCTCCGTGAAGGCGTTCAGGATCACCCGCTGGTAGTTGTAGACGGCCTCCAACTGCCGCGCGTTCGCGCTGAGGTAGTCGGCCCGGATGGCGTTCTTGTTGATCAGCGGCGCGACGAAGCCGCCGGCCACGCTGGCGATCAGCGCCTCGGGGGTCATGAACAGGTAGCGCGGGGTGAAGGCCTGGTAGCCGATGCCGGCGGTGATCGTCAGGTCCGGGTAGAAGCGGGCGCGGGCGGAGAGCACGTCCAAACCGGCGGCTTGCAGTTCGCGCTCGGCCTGGCGGACGTCGGGCCGGTTCGAGAGCAACTGCGACGGCACCCCGACGCTCAGCGCGTGGATGGTCACGTCGAGGAACCCCGCCGTCGCGCGCTCGACGGGCTGCGGGTAGCGGTTGGCGAGGACGTTGATCCGGTTCTCGGCCTCGACGATGTCCTGGGCGACGAGCAGCTTCTCGCTCTGGTTCCGGCGGACCTCGGCCTGGAAGCGCTGGACGGGCAACTCGGAGAGGCGACCCGCGTCCTTGAACAACTTGGCGGTCTGAAGGCTCCGCTCCTGGAACTGGATGATCTGGTCCAGCGTCTCGAGCCGCTTGTCGAGCGCCATCAGCCGGTAGTAGTTCTCCGCCACGTCGGCGACCAGGCGGGTCACGAAGGCGTTCCGCCGCTCGGTCGCCGCCAGGTAGCGCTGCTCGGCGGCGTCCCGCGCGTTCCGCAGCGCCCGCCAGATGTCCAGCCGCCAGAAGAAGTCGAGGCCCAGCCGGGCGTCCGGGAGTACGGGGCTGGGGAAGAACCGGTCGGGGGCGACCGTGAGCTGGTCCTCGACGGCCCCGTTGCGGGTGTACCGGCTCGCCTTGTCGAACCCGCCGCCGGCCCCGGCCGTCACGAGGGGCAGGTACGCCCCGCGCCGCGCCATCACTTCGTTGCGCGCGACCTCGATCTCCTGCTCCAGCACCTTCAACTCCCGGTTGTTCGACCGGGCCTGCTGGATCAGCCCCGTCAGTAGCGGGTCGTTGTAGAACTCCTCGACCGTGAGTTCGGCCGAGTTCTCCGGGGCGGTCACCTCGTTCCGCGGGCCGTTGGCCCCCGCGGTGACCGCCTCGTTGTACCCCCCCGGCAGCCCCGGCGCGGCCTCCGCCTGGCGGAGCGCGGGGATGTGACAGGCGGGCACGGCCAGCAGCGTGCCGCACGCGATTGCGAGAGTCGCGGCGCGACGGGTCTGACGCCGGGCGGTGTGCAATCGAGCTGAGGCGTTCATGGGCCGGTCCTTGGCAATGGCGGCGGGTCGTCGGTGCCGTACTTATCGACAAGATCGGCAGCACCGGCCCACAAATCCGAGGGAGTTGGCCAATTCGATTCGACTCCGCTGCGCAAGTAACCGGACGCGCCGGGCGCGAGTCCGCACGGCACCTCGCAACCCGCGGTCGGAACCGGGGCGGCGGCGGGTGCGGCAGGTTTCGTCACCGTCGATCGGGTGACTGCGGTTCGACGGGGGTGAGGAGAATGGGAACCTCGGAGTGCGGGTAACTCTCACTCAGAGGCCCGGACGACTCGTCTTCGAGCAGTTTGCGCCCGTCGGCGAGGCCGCCGAACAGGAAGTACAGCCCAGGGATGACCAGCACCCCGATCACGGTGCCGACGAGCATCCCGCCGGCGGCCGTGGTGCCGATGGTGCGGTTGCCGATCGCCCCGGCCCCGGTGGCGAAGACCAGCGGCAGCAGGCCGGCGATGAAGGCGAAGGAGGTCATCTGGATCGGGCGGAACCGCTGCTTGCCCCCCTCGATGGCGGCGTCCCGCAGGGACAGCCCCTCGTCGCGCCGCTGTACCGCGAACTCGACGATCAGGATGGCGTTCTTGCCCAGCAGGCCCACCAGCATCACCAGGCCGATCTGGGCGTACACGTCGTTGGCCAGGCCCATCACCTGCAGGAAGAGGAAGGACCCGAAGATGCCGACCGGCAGCGACAGAATCACCGCCAGCGGGATGAGGAAGCTCTCGTACTGGGCCACCAGCACCAGGTAGACGAAGGCGACCACGATCAGGAAAATGGTGACCGCCTCGTTCCCCTTCTTCGCCTCGTCGTAGGACAGCCCCTCCCAGCCCAGGGCGTACCCGCGCGGCAGGGTCTGGGCCGCCACCTCCTGGATCGCCTTGAGCGCCTGGCCGCTGCTGAAGCCGGGGGCCGGGCTGCCCTGGATCGTCGCGGACGGGTAGAGGTTGTAGCGGGTGATCTCGTTCAGCCCCTGCTTCTTCTTGAGGCGCATGAACGCCGAGTACGGGACCAAGTCCCCCTCGACGCGGACCCGCTGCAGCTCCCCCGTCTTCTCGTTCTTGACTTCGATTTCGCGCTCGCTCTTGACGAACATGTTGTCCAGGTCCTCGGGGTACCGGCGGAACTCGGGCGACGCCTGGACGTACACCTTGTAGAACTGGCCGAACAGGATGAACCCCTGCTCGTAGGTGCTCCCGATCATGATGTTCAGGTTGTCGAGCGCCTTGCCGATCGACACGCCCTTCTGCATCGCCCGGTCGTTGTCGATGACCAGCTCGTACTGCGGGTAGTCGCTGGTGTAGAAGGTGAACAGCACCGCCCCGCGCTCCTTGGCGAGTTCCGGGCGCTCGCCCAGGGCGGCCATGAACTTCGCGTTCACCTCCCCGAGCCGCTTGTAGTCGGTCGTGCTGTTCTTGTCCAACAGGCGGAGCGAGAAGCCGCCGGCCGCGCCGAAGCCCGGCACCGCGGGCGGCTCGAAGAACTCGACCTTGACGTCGGACATCTTGCTGCTCGTCTTCTCCAACTCCTCGATGACCTGGCGGGCGGTCCGCTTCCGGTCGGACCAGTTCCTCAGGTTGATGACGCACGTCCCGGCGTTCGACCCCCGGCCCTCGGTCAGCACCTCGTACCCGGCCAGGGACGACACCGACGTGACCTCGTCCAACTCCTTGGCGAGCGCCTGGAGTTCGTGGGACTTGGCGTTGGTGTACTCCAGGGTCCGCCCCGGGGGCGTCTGGATGATGCCGTAGATGATCCCCTGGTCTTCGCTCGGGATGAACCCGGCCGGCAGCTTGGTGTTGACGGCCACGATCCCGGCCGCGAACCCGGCGACCACCAGCAGGCTCAGCCCGCGGCGGGTGACGAGCGGCCCGAGTACGGCCGCGTACCCGTTGGTTACTTTGCGCACCAAGTAATCGACCGGCCTGGCGACGACGTTGCCGAAGTCGAGGACCGACAGCAGGCGGCCGAGCACCGCCGCCAGCGGCCCGCGGGCGCGCCGCGGCCCGCCGCCGTGGGGCTTGAGGATCATCGCGCAGAGGACCGGCGTGAGCGTCAGCGCCACCACGCCCGACAGGATAATGGCGGTGGCCATCGTGATGCCGAACTGCCGGTAGAAGGCCCCGACCGGGCCGGGGATGAACGTCACCGGGACGAACACGGCCGTCATCACCAGGGTGATGGCGATGATCGCCCCGCTGATGTCGTTCATCACCTCGGCCGTCGCCTGGTAGGGGGGCAGGTGCTTGTCGTGCATCTTGGCGTGGACCGCCTCGACCACCACGATCGCGTCGTCCACCACCACCCCGATGGCCAGCACCATGGCGAACAGCGTGATCAGGTTGATCGACAGCCCCATCAGCTGCAGCACGAAGAAGGTGCCGATCAGGGACACCGGCACCGCCAGCACCGGGATGAGGGTCGAGCGCCAGTCCCCGAGGAACAGGAACACCACGACCGAGACCAGTACGAACGCCTCGAACAGCGTGTGCTTCACCTGCTCGATGGAGGCGTCCAGGAAGCTCGACACGTCGTAGGTCACCTCGTAGTCCATGCCGGGCGGGAACTCCTCGCGCTTGATGCGCTCGAACTCGCTCTTGACCTCGGCGATGACCTCGGCCGCGTTGGAGCCGGGGTTCTGCTTGATGATGACGGCCGCCGACGGGTGGCCGTCCACGTCCGAGTAGATGTCGAAGAACTCCGACCCCAGTTCCACGCCGGGGTAGGCGGGCCGGACCGACGCCCGCGACCCCGCCACCCCGGCGAGGGCGTCCAGCCCCGCCCGGACGGCGGGCTGCAGCGGATCGACCTCCGGCGTGCCGCACACGTCCCGGAGGCGGAGGATCTCCCCCTCGGCGTTCGCCCGCAGCACGATGTCGGCGTACTGCTCGGGCTTGTTGAACCGCCCCTGGTAGGTGAGGACGTACTCGATCGACTGCGAGGTCCGGCCGGTCGCCTGGCCGAGCCGGCCGGGCGACCCGATGACGCTCTGCTCGGCGAGCGCCTTCATCACGTCCTCGGTCGAAATCTTGTACGCGCGCAACCGGTCCGGGTTGAGCCACACCCGCATGGCGTAGGTGCGGCTGCCGAGGATGTTGGCCGTGCCAATGCCTTTGACCCGGCGGATGTCCTGGAGGATGCGGTTGTTGGTGAAGTTGTAGAGGAACTTCTGGTCCACCCCCTCGGCCTTGCTGAACACGTTCACGTACATGAGCATGCTCGGCTGGACCTGGCTGACGATGATCCCCTCGCGCTGCACGAGCGGCGGGAGCAGGTTTTTGACGACGGCGATGCGGTTCTGCACGTTCACGACGGCCAGGTCGGGGTCCGACCCCGGCTCGAAGTAGATGCGGATGGTCGCCTCGCCGGCGCTGGTGGCGTCGGACGAGATGTACCGCATGTTCTGGACCCCGTTGATCGCGCGCTCGAGCGGGATCAGGGTCGAATCGACCAGGACCTCGGCGCTCGCCCCGGGGTACGTGATGAACACCAGCACCGTCGGCGGGGCGATCGAGGGGAACTGGGACCGCGGCAGGGTGCTGTACCCCAGCGCCCCCAGGAACAGCAGGATGAGCGAGATGACGATGGCCAGGGCCGGCCGGCGGAGGATTTTGGTGAACATGGGTCTCGGGCAGTCTCGTGGGGGTCCGGGCGGGGCGGCGGCGGGCGGCCACTACTCCGCGTGCTTCTTCTGGTTGGACGTCGCCTCCGCCGCGGGGCGGAACTCGTACTCCACCTTCTCCCCCTCGCGGACCTGCCGGACGCCGTCGAGGACGATCTTGTCGCCGACGCCGAGGCCGCTTTTGACGACGAAAATGTCGTCCATCTCGTGCAGCACGGCGACCTCGCGCTGGCGCACCACCTCGCCGGGATCGACGACGTAGACGTAGCGCTTGTCGAGGACCTCGAACGTCGCCCGCTGGGGGATGACGACGGCGTCCTTCAGCGTCCGGTGGATCAGGACGTTGCCGGTCTGGCCGTGGCGCAAGAGGCCCTTCGGGTTCGGGAAGTCCGCGCGGAAGGGAATGTTGCCGGTCTCGTTGTTGAACTTGGCCTCGACCGCCCCGATCGTGCCCGCGTGCGGGAACTTAGCCCCGTTCGCCAAGACCAGGTCGATTTGCCGGGTGTCCTTGTCCTGCCCCAGGGCGGCCATGTAGTCGAGGTAGCGGCCCTCGGGCAGGTTGAAGTAGACCCACATCACCTTGTTGTCGGACAGGGTCGTCAGGGTGTCCCCCTCCTTGATCAGGCTGCCCTGCTGCTCGTGCAGCCGGTCGATGATGCCGTCGAAGGGGGCCTTGACGGTGGCGAAGTTCAACTCGGCCTGCGCCAGCTTCGCCTTGGCCTGGGCCTTCGACAGCTTCGCCTGGTAGAGCGCCAACTCGCGCTGGGAGACGACGCTGTCCTTGGCCAGCCGCTCGGTGTTGCTGAACTCCTGCTGCGCGAGCTGCACCTCGGCCAACTCGGCGTCGAGCCGGGCCTGGTAAAGAGTCGGCACGACCTTGAACAGCAGGTCGCCTTTCTTGACCGCCTGCCCCTCCTTGACGGGGATTTCCATCAGGTAGCCGTTCTCCAAGGCGCGGACGTTGATGTGCTGCTGCGAGCGGATCTGGCCGACGTACTGCTGCGTGATGACCACGTCCCGGGCCTGCGGGCTGGTGACGACGATCGTGTGGTGTTCTTGGTGGCCCGGCTCCGCCTCGAGCGGCTGGCAACCCGGGAGCGCGAGGCAAACCAAAAGGGCGACGGCGAGCAAAATCGGTAACGTCTTCATCGGTTTGTCGCTCGGGTTGTGTCGCCTCGCCGATCGCGGACTGGAACTCAACGAACGTCGAATCCCAGGGTCAGGCACCCCAAGGTCGCAATCGGTCGCGGCGCGGGCAAGTTGCCGACTGGCAATCCCCGTGCCAGCGTGACGATTCACCGGCTCGACACCCGCCATTATCGGGCGCAGAACGAGCCGCGGCCCGCCGCGAGATGTCTCGAGCCCGGTTGTCTCGGAGGCAGTTTCACGGGTTCCGACGGCATTTCCCGCCACCCAGGCCCGACCCAGTCGCGCGAGCCCCGCCGCCGGCCGCAGCAAACCGTACAATTTTTAGGCACGTCTTAACCCACTCGACTCGCACGCCGTGACGTAGCGACACGCTCCCCCCCATTGAACGCTGGTTTCCAAACGACCAGGCTGGCACGGCAGCGCTCTAGTATTGCTCCGTTAACTATGGTGGCTTCGGTTCGACGAGTTCGGGACCGGCCTGTCCGCAGAGTGGGCGGTGAGCGCACCAGCACGACAGCAGCGATTGCAACTGCTCACGCAGCAGCGGCAGGGTCAGCCGCACGCCACCTTGCCGAGCGTCCCGGTGGACTGCCGGGCCACGCCGACGGAGTGCGCGCCCTGCTCGGGGAACCCGGTGCCGTCGACGATGAGGTCGCCGTCGCCGCCGAACCGGCGGGCGACCCAGGCGTGCAGGGCGTCGAGGAGTTCCTGCTCGTCCCAGGGGCTTTGGTCGGGGAACTGCTGCAACGCCTGCTCGGAGTCCTCGTCGCCCCGCTCGACGGCCCGGAGGCGCGCGGCCACGGGCCCGACGCCCTTGCGGTGGCCGTCGAGCAGGAGGCCGCGGAGCGGTAGCGCTTCTCGCCCTTGGTGGCGTGGGCGGGGGGTATCGCCGCGCCGCAGGCGACGCAGTGCAAGAGTCCCCGCAGCAAGGCCCCGGAGTCGGTCAAAATCTGGTGCAGGCCCGTGCCGTAGGCTCCAGTCGGTCGATCAGAGTCAAGTGGCTCGTCGAAGTCCCTGAACGGGAAGAACCGCGTCGCGGCTGATGGCTAAAAACAATCGCGGCGGCGGCCCGCACGCCGGCGGGCCGCCCCTCGGTCCCTTCGTCGGTTCTGTCGCCGGCTTGCAACCGCCTGGGTCAACGACGCGACGCACGGGCTGGTTCGCCGGGGGAGGCGAACGGACGGGCCGTCGGGGGGTGTTCGGCGATGCTGCCGGCGTGGGCGGTTAGAGCAGGTGCAGCTTTTTGGCCGTGGCGCGGACCCACAGGCCGCCCTGGACGGCGAGCGCCGAGAGCGTGCCGCCGACGCCGGTCGGGGCGGCCGACACCGGGTGCGGGGCCAGGTAGCTGGCCGCGGTCGTCACCAACCCGACGCCCAGGCCGGTCAGGGCGACGCGCTTGAACCGCCAGGCCAGGGCGACGACGGACTTCGCCGTCGCCACGACCGGCTTGGCCGCGCGGCACTGTGCGGCCGCCTTGT
>JANYHV010000023.1 GCA_025362195.1 Fimbriiglobus sp.
CGGCCCGGTCCCCGGCGACCTTGGGGTTCTTGCCGAGCACGTCGCGGTAGTAGCACTCGCGCTCGAACTCGTACTTCGACTCGCCCTCGCTCCGCCGCAACCGGACGACCAGGGCGTCGCCGCGGGCGAGGCCGATTTCCGCCCGCTTGGCCAGGTACTTGAGGACGTACGCCGGCTGGTCGAGGGGGCCGCGCCACAAGGCGGAATCGCCCGTCACGCCGCCGCTCTTCGCGTTCGCCGGGATGCCGATCCGCGGCACGTCGTTGGGCGGCTTGCCGGCGGAAACCGCTTTCTTGGTGCCGGAGTCGAGGAGTTTGACCCGGGGGCGAAGGGACTCCAAAATCTCGCGCCGCAGCGTGCTCTCGTCGGCCGCGACGATGACGCGGCCGCGGTTCTCGTCGTCGAAATCCTCCAGCGGGCCGAACATCCGCAGGGCCAACGTCTGCTCGAACTCGTCCGCCCCGAAGACGACCATCTGGACCGACGACTTCAGCCCGCGGAACTCCCGCTCGACGTCCGCGTTCACCTTGCGGGCCAGCTTGTCGCTGTTCTTGACGCCGTTCTCCGCGTGCCGGAAGACTTCTTCGACGGTGGCGCGTTTGCCGTCCTTGGGGACGGGCTGGGGGATGTCCGTGTCGCTGATGTGGGACGTGTCGGCCCCGTCGGTAACGACGATCAGGGTTTTGACGCCGTCGAAGATCTTCGGGAAGTCCTCCTCGGCGGCCAGTTTCATCGTCCGCACGAGCGGCGTCAGGCCGTCCGGGGGTACGTCCAACCGGGACAGAATCGCCTCCCGCTCGCCCGCCGTCAGGCCGTTCACGCCGAGCGGCCCCTTCGAGTCGAAGATCAACCCACTCTCGCCGGGTGTCCCTTCGACCTGGCGCATCAGCCGGATGCTCAGCCGCGTTCCGGCGGGCAGGTTCGGCAGCAGGTCGCGGAGCAAATTGACGACCACTTCTTGCTTCGTCTTGCCGTTCCCCTTGTCCCACTTCTGGATCATGCTCCCGGAGTAGTCGATCAAGATAGCGACCGCGCCGGGGTCCACGTCGGCCCGGAGGGCGACGGCCGCGCGGGGCGGCGGTTGCAGGTCGGTCTGGACGACGTGCGGCCGGCCGTCGAAGGCGATGTCCAGCGGGGTCCGCTCGACGTGGCCGCGGAAGTAGGCGGTCGCGGTGAGGGTGGCCGTGCCGCGGCGGGACTCCAGCGGGACGGGGCACACGGCCTCGACTTCCGCCCCCCGCTTGCCCGCCTCGGCCTGCCAACTGATCGGCCGCGGGCGAGTCGCCGGCTCGTCGAGGGTCAGGGTCGCGTTCCCGCCGACCGACGCCCAGACGACGGCTTCGGCCGGGAGCAGGGCCTTCAACTTGTCGTACCCGCCGAGGTCGAACAGGTACGCGAAGCGGTTGTCCTTTTCGGTCGTCCACCCGCCGGTCAGGTCGTTGCCCTTGACGAGCGAGTACTTCCACTGCGCGTCCGCGGCGGCGATCAGGGTCCGCGCGTCGGTCGCGTCGGCGGACGGTTCGGCGGGCCTGGCGGGGTCTTTCAGCGCGTCCGCGTCGGCGAGGTAGTCCCGGGCGAACTTGGTCAGGTAGGGCTGGTTCGTCTCGTCGAACCAGTGGTCGAGGGCGGCCCGGCGGGCCAGGGCTTCGAGCAGCACCGTCCACCGGCGGCGGGCGTTGGCGGCGGCCGGCTCGTAGGACTCCGTGGCCCGGAACGGCGCGGCCAACCGGCTCACCGCCTCGGCGTCCTCGGGCCGGGTCGCGTCGGCGAACTTCGCTTCCCGCAGGCGGTGGCCGAGCGCGACGCTCGACAACTCGCTGGTGTCCGTCAGCGCCTTCGCCGTCCGGTCGTTGGCGGCGTCGGCGTGCGGGCTGCCCAACGACGCGAAGGTCGTGCGCAACCGCCGCCCGGCCTTGTCCTCTTCGACGGCGGCCGGGGGCTTACCGCCGCTCGGGGTTTCTCGCGCCGCGCCGGCCGGCGGCTTGTCGCCGACCTGGGCGTCCTTCTTGTAGAACTCGCTGGCCATGCCGCGCGCGGCCTTGTAATTGGCGGCGCGCTCGGCCGGCCCGACGAGCGGGACCGGGAGCGTGGCGAGGTGCTGGAGCGCGAGCCAGTTGGTCTGCGTCGGGTTCCGCCCGGACACGCCGGCCTCGGCGGCGGCGACCTGGCGGACGGCTTGCGTCGCCGACTTCGACTTCGCGGTGGCGTCGGCCAGCGCCGCCAATGACGCGGGGTCGCCGATCTGGAGCGCCTTGTCGATGGCTTCGGCCAGGGCGTGGGTCGCCGTCCAGGCTTTGACAACGTCGCCGGCCAGAGCGGCGGGGTCGGCCCCCGGGGTCGTGAGGGTTTCGACTTCGTTGGCCCAGCGGCTCAAAAACGGCAGGTCCGAGAACGCCTCGTCGCGCGCGGCCAGGGCCGGCTGGAGCGCCGCCGAGGCCTTGAGCGCGGCCCGGTACTCCGCCTGCGCGTCGGTAAACTCCTGCTCGGCCGACTTCGTCTTGTCGTCCTTCGTGTCCGAGAGCATCCGGTCCTCGCCGCGCCGCCGGGCTAGATCGCCGGCGAGGACTTTCGCCCGGACGACCGGCCAGAGGCGTTCGCTGTACGGGAAGGCGTCGGGGACGACCGTCCCGCTCAGCGCGGCCTGCTCCGCCATGAGACGGCTCGTGACCGCGGGCCGCCACGTCGCGTCGAGCTTCGGTGCGAACGGCGGCGGGACGATCTGCGTGACGAAGTGGTGGAGCATCAGTGGCAAGTGGGCTTCCGTCGGCGGGCGGTCTTTGATGTCGGCCGTTTCTCGCAACTTCTTCGCCAGCGACTCCAGCGACGTGGCGTTCTTCAGGGTCGCGGCGACGCCGACGGCCGACTGCCGGCCGAGTGCCGCGTCGAGCGGGAGCGCGTGCCGGACGGAGGCGGTCAGCTTGACGCCGGTGCCCTCTTCGATCCGGTCTTTTTCGGCTTTGATGGCGGCGACGAGGACTTTTTGCCCGTCGCCGTCGCCGGCCAGGACGGCCTGCTCGTACCGCGCGATCAGCTCGCGGTAGCGTCGCCACGCGGCCGGCGTGTACGCCCACGGGGCCGGCCGGGCCGTCGCCAGTTTCTGCGCGTCCTCCCAAAACCCGGTCAACGTCGGCGGGGCGTCGAGCGGGACGGCCGCGTCGTCGAACGCCTTCGCGGCCGGCGGGCGGTAGAACGGGCGTGCGGCGAACTGCCCGGCCCGCGCACTGCCGTCGGCCCACTCGTCCGCGGCGGCCGGAAGGAGCACGGGCTTCTGGACCGTCGGCCGCTCGTTTTCGCTGGCCCGCTGGACGGTCGCGACGACGTACTCGGCCAACTCGCGGAGGCGGTACGCCTCGTACCCCTCGCGGCCGGCCTTGCCCGTCAGTCCGGCCCGCAGGGCGTGCGCAAGGACCGTCATGCCGCGATCGGGCGAGTCCCAGGCCCGCGACTCGTCGCCCGTCCCCAGGATCACCGCGAGCGTCGGCGACTTGGCGATCTCTTCAGTGAGTGCCTTGTTGACCACCGCGGCCCGGGAGAAATCGGCGGCGACCTCGCCCAGGTTCGGGTCGGGCAGGTTCCGGCCGACGTCGAGGACGAGCACCGTCCGCTTCGCTCCCGCCCGCGCTTTCAGCTTGGCGATCAGGTCCACGAGTTTGACCGGCGGGCCGTCGGCGCGGCCGGGGTACAAGACCGGGTCGCCCTCTCGGGTCACCCCGCCGGCGAGGCCGACGTACACGACGACGGGATCGACCTTGGGATTCTGGGCGACCGCGTCGAACCACGCGTCGTCGTTCAGGTCGAACGCCGCGCCGGCCCCTTGCACGAGTTCGATGGCCGCCCCGCCCCCGGAACTTTTCACCCCGTCGAGGAGGCGGGCGGCGCTGACCCACCCGGCCGGGTCGTACCGCACGTCCAGGCGGGCGGCACTCCGGGGGTCGCCGGCGACGGCGATCAGTCCGGCCCGCTGTGGCTCGGCCAGGAGTTTGAGGCAGATCACGACGGCGACGACGACGGCGACCGCGCACCCGCCGAGGGCCAGGAGTTTGACGGTCCGGGACGACCCTCCGGCCGCGGCCGAGTTCGGCGCGGCCTTCCGCCAGTTCGGCTTGGCCGGTCCCGCCTTGCCCCGCTTGCCGCGCCAGCCGTTGCTCGCAGGTCCACCCGCCATGATCGGCTCGCTTTCATCGCACCTGGATACCGGCCACGCACCGCCGGGGTACTAACAGCATTCTGGATTCCCCCAGAAGCGTCAACATGATTCCGACTATCAGCGCACAACACCGCCCGGCGGAGTCGCCGGGCGGTGGCGAGTTTTTTCCAGCCGGCGGGGGCTACGATGCCTTGCTCGACGCGGCGAAACCGGACGCACTGCCGCCGTCGCGGAGGAGTTGGAACTCGACGCGTTCCGGGGCGGCCGGCGTTCCCAGGTCGATGGCCGACGACGGGGCGCTTCCGGCGGTGGTGTCCGCCAGAATCCGCTGGTAGTGGACGGTCTTGGTCGGGACGCCCAGAACGTCGTCGGTCGAGTCGAACCGGGTGATCGTGAACTCGTTGCCGCGGGGCGCGGTGACGAGGACCGCCCGCCGCCCGCCGGACACGTCCTGGGCGGCCCCGAAGGCGACGCCGCCGACGCCGGTGAAGAACGCCGACGCCGCGCCGGCCCCGCCGACGAGACCGGTCGGGAAGTCGAAGGCCAGGAAGTTCACCGTGTCGGGCCTGAAGGTCGTGCCGGCGTTGCCGGTGCCCAGGAAGACGCGGACGTGGGGTCCGCCGCCGGCCCCCGGGGCGGTGACGAGGTCGTCCGCCGCGTCGGCGTCGTACCGGCCGGCGTCCACGAACACGCCCCCGCGGAAGTTGCTGTCGTAGGCGAAGAAGTCGTCGATGCTCGGGCCGGCGAGGCCGGTCTTGCCGTCGATGATGCGGACCCGCGGCGCGCCCCCGACGCCGGCCCCGGCGACGATGTCCGGCACCCCGTCGCCGTTGAAGTCCCCGACCGCGACGTTCACCCCGCCCCGCTGCGACGCTTCGAAGGCGAAGAAGTTGTACGTCTCGGGCCGGAACGGGGTGACGTTCTGGAACGCGACGGGGACGAGTTTGCCGTCCCCGTTGAGCTTCGTTTGCACGACGCCGTCGACGACCGTCGGGCGGTCGCTGATCTTGAAGACCTGGATGCGCGGCCCGCCGCCCAGCCCCGTGCCGACGACGAGTTCGAGCCGCCCGTCGCCGTCGAAGTCCCCCGTGGCGACCGACAGGCCGCCGCGGAAGGTCTCCTCGAACGGGAAGAACTGCGCGAGGATGACGGACGGGTCGAGGCTGGCCAGGTCGAGCGGGTTCGCCGCCGACAGGGCCAGGCCGTCCACGATCGTGATCGCCGGGGCGTCCCCGGCCCCGTTGGCGATGATCAGGTCCGGCGTGCCGTCGCCGTTCACGTCCGCGAGCGTCACCCGCGGGGCGGCGTACGCGACCCGCGGGTTGATGAGCGACGGCGAGACGACGAACGGGTTCGGGATGATCCCGGTCCCCCCGAGCTGCGTGCTCAGCCGCGTCGTCTGCCCGGCGGTGTTCTGCGACAGTTGCACCCGGACGGCGTACGAAGTCGTCGCGGTGGACCCGATCCGCGGCGCGGTCTGCACCGAGAAGGCCTCGGCACTGCGCCCCTCGAACGACTCAATGGACGTGTAGACGAGCGGCTGGAACCCGCTCCCCGGGAACGAGAACGTGCCGTTGCCGGGGCCTTGGGTGGAGAGGTTCGCCCCGCCGATGCCGACGAATTGCGGCGCGAGCGAGTCGAACGCCTTGCCGTCCGCGACGACGGGGAAGTTGCCGTTGACGATGATCTTCGTGCCCAGCGCCGGCCGGACGATGAAACCGTCCCTGGTCACGTTGTCGAAGCCGTTGGCGGAGTCGCCGGTGCCGGCCTGGCCGAGGATCACCTGGCCGGCCTTGGCTTCGGCGACGAACAGGATCGTCGCGGACTCGGTGGTCGCCCGGCCGACGCTGAAGAAGACCTGAACGGTGCCGCCGCCGACGTTGAACAGGGCGACGAGCGAACCCGGCGGGACGGCCACCCCGTTCTCGCGGGCCGTGGCGCTCGCCCGGGGGTCTTCGGCCGTGAAGTTTCCGCCCGTAATCAGGGTCACGTTGCCGCCGCCCGCGATGGCAATGGCGGCCTTCGACGGGTCCTCGAGGCGGACCGCCAGGTCGCTGCTGTCGCGGACCGAAATGCTCCCACTCGTGAGGGCGGCGAAGAGTTCGGCCGTGCCGTTCGTGAGCACGTTCCCGGGCCGGTTGAGGGCGAAATCGCCGGCCCCGTTGAGGTACAGTTTGGTCGTCGTGAACTGCCCGCCGGGTTGCGTCGCCCCGTCGGCCAGGCGCAACACGATCGGCGCGTTCGGGGCCGAGATCGCGCCGGCGAAGGCGACCGACTTCGTGCCGATGTTGATCGCGCCGCCAGCAGTGTAACCCGTCACCGGGGTCGTGCCGGTCGCCGTCAGCGGGCCGTTCACCGTCGTCGTGCCGGTGCCCTGGGTTTGCACGAACGTCGTCACCGTCACGGGGCCGTTCAAGGTGACGTTGTTCGCGTCGGGGACGAGCAGTGTGACGACGGCCGCCTTCGAGCCGACGGCGTTGGCGAAGGTCACGTTGACGCCCGGCCCGCCGACGGTCAGGTCGAACCCGGCCGCCGCGGGGTCGAGGGTGCCGCCGAACGCGATCGACCCGGCCGTGCCGAGGAACTGCGTGCCGGACTGAGTGAACGTCACCGGGTCGCCGTAGGACTGCACGCCCGACGTGCGGACCAGTTTGCCGCGGAGTTCCGTTGCCCCCGGGGCGTCGGTGGTCAGGCTGCCGAGTGCCGTCGTGCCGCCGAGGGCCTGGTCGAACAGGGTCGCACCGGCCGTGTTGGCCGCGAGGCCACCGGGGCCGTCGATGGTGCCGGTGAACTCGATGTCGCCGGACTTGGCCGTCACGACCGATTGGCCGCCGAGGGCGACCGGGCCGCCGACCTGCGTGAACGACGTGCCGGCGGTGACCGTCGCGCCGCTCAACGTCAGCGTCTTCGCGTTCTCGACGCGGACGAACCCGGTTCGGGCCAGCACGGTCGCGCCGGTCGCCGAGGCCGATTGGGTTTGAATCCGCAGGTTGCCGTCCACGGCGACGCCGCCGGTCACGGCGACGGTGTCGTTGCCGACGCCGGTGAGGATCGTCAGGTTGGTATTCCCGTGGGCGTTGTCCGCCGACGCCACCGTGATCGAGTCGTTGCCGTCGGTCGTCGTCGTGTCAAGGGTCACGTCGACGTTGTTCCAGAGGCCGACTCGGGGCGTCGCCGGGCCGGAGACGATGAGCGCCGGGTTGACCTTGCCGGCGGTCGCGTCGAAGCCGTTGCTAACGGTCAAAGTGTCGTCGGGCGTGGCGAACCCGACCGTGACTTTCGCCATGTTCGTGATGTCGACTTGCGACGTGGTCTCGAAGTTGACGAAGTCGATGACCGAGCCGTCCACGGTGACGCGGCCGGCGAGGCCGGAGCCGGCCGTCGTCGTGAAGCTGGCGGCGTTTTTCGCCCCCAAGACGCACAAGCCGACATCGTTGCCGGCCCCGCCGTCGAACAGGACGCCGCCGACCGGGACCGGGCTGCCGCCGACGAAGTTGGCGATCAGGCTGTCGGCACCGTTCAGGCCGTTGAACCGGAAGCGGGTGGTACCCACGGCTTCGACCGGCACGTCGCCGTTGAGCCGGTAGCTCAGCGGCCCGGTCGGGGTGCGCGAAATCGTCAGCACGTCGTCCCCGTTGCTGCCGTCGAGCGCGACCGCGGCCGGGTTGAGCAAGCGGACGATTTCGATGTCGAGATACGATACCGGTGCACCGGCCGTGTCGAACGAGTTCGGCGTGGCGAACACGTCCTTGCCTTGAGCGTCGAAGTCGAACCGGTCCCCCGTCGGCGTGCCGGTCGGGGCGCGGCCGTTGATTGTGACCGGTGTCGTCGTGCCGGTGAGCAAGAAGGTGTCGGCCCCGGTCCCGCCGTCGATTGTCGAAGCGGTCGCCACGAGGTCGGCCCCGTGCAAGTCTACCAGGCCGCCGGTGGCTGAGGTGACGGCGATGGCGACGGTCGTGGCCGCCCGGATCACGACGCCGGCATTCACGCGGACTAGGTTCCCCGACCGCAGCCCGACGCCCGACGCGGTCGCGGTCGCGTTGCCCGTGACGATCAGGTCGGTCGCGGCTTGCAGGTCGAGGGCACCGAGGGTCGCCCCGAGCAGGGTCAGCGCGTTGGCGTCGCGGACGGTGTCGGTACCGCCCGACGTGACGGTCAGGGTGGTGAAGTCGTTGGCGGGGTCGGTCAGGGTGACGTTGCCGGTGCCGGTCGAGAGCGTCGTCGCCCCGGCGGTGACCAGCACGGGCGCGGTCTGGGTGACCGCGCCGTTCGTCGTCGAGACGCTGAGGTTGCCGCTGACCGTGACGCCGGCGAGGACCAGGGCGTTGGCGTCGGCGAGCGCCACCGTGCCGCCGCTGACGACACGCACCGAACTGAAATCGTTGGCGGGATCGGCCAGCGTCACCGGGTTCGGGCCGGCGGTGAGGGTCGTCGGGCCGGCCACGGTCGACGGTGCGGATTGCGTGATCGCGCCGCCGGTCGTGAGGTCGAAGAAACCGCCGATGGTGACGCCGGCGAGGTTGATGGCGTCGGCGTCGGTGTAGGCGACGTTACCCGTCGTGTTCGCGTTAAGGTTGACCGCCTTGTTCGCGGCCGCGAGGATGTAATTGCCCGGCCCGCCGACGCCGAGTTGGAGCGTTGTCGTCGAGATCGTTGCCGACTGCGTGGCCGCGGTCTCGGCGACGAGGCGGACGCTGGTCGTCGCGCTCAACGGGGCGTTCACGGCGATCGTCTTGCCGGTCAGCTCGACCGCGTTGTTCGACGCCAATTTGCCGGAGATTGTGACATCGGCTAACGGCGCGGCCGGGGTGCCGACGCGAACGGAGGCGATCACGTCCGACGCGGCGGGGCCGGCCGACGTGACTTCAAACGTGTCGGCCGGATTGCCGCGGTCGGCCGAGAAGAGGGACGACGGGACGACGAACCGGGTCGCTAAGAAGGTGGCGTTGAGCGAGACGAACTCGGCCTTGCCGTTGCCCGCGATGCCGGCGTCTTCCTGGAGCCGGGCGGTGCTCGCCGCGGCGGGCAGGGCGAAGTTGAGTTCGCCGACCGCCGTCGGGTCGAGCAGGGTTTCGAGTTCGAGGTTGCGGTACGACACGGTGCCGTTCAGGAGCAGGTCGGTGAACGCGATCGCGCCCGAGTTGGCGTCGGTCAACAGACTGGCGATCTTGGCGAAACGCCCGCCCGTGACGGTGAGCCGGTCGTTGCCGCCGTTGCCGTCGAAGGTCACACCGCCGGCGGGGACGGGGTTGCCGCCCGAGTAATCGATTTGCAGGCTGTCGTCGCCGGCAGTGCCGTTGAGCAGGATCGGGGCGGTGCCGAAGGTTTCGACGGCGACCAGGGTGGCCCCACTGAACAACTCGACGTTGGGGCCGTTGCGCACGAGCCGGTACGCCCCCGTCACCGTGGCGTCGTAGGTCCGCACGACGGCGTCGTCGTTCTGGATCGTCAAGGTGAACAGGTTCTGGGCCGGATCGACGGTCACCTGCCCGCCGGTCGGGTCGGCCGGCAACGCGACGGTCACGGTCGCCGTCTTGTCGCCTTCGTTCGTCAGGTTCTCGAACACGGTCAACGTGACGGGTCGCGTGAACACCGTGCCGTCGGCGACCGGGAAGGTGACGCCGGCCGGGAAGCTCGGCAAGTAGTTCCCGACGCCGACGCCGGTCGCGGGCGGCCCGAGGACGGCCGTGCCGCCGCTCGTGAACGCGACGGTTACGTTCCGGTCGAGGCCGATGGTGCCGGTGCCGGTGGCGGTGATCGTGAACACTGAGTCGAAGGTCGTCGCCCGGTTGTCCTCCGGGAAAGCGTCGGCCGCCTTGCTGAACGAAATCTTGGCTGTGTCGTTGTCGAGAATCGTCGCTGTGCCAGGAATGGGGTTGAGAGTCACCGGCCGACCGCCGAGGGCCTTCGTCTGGGCCAGGGTGAACGTGGTCGCTGCGGTAAAGGTCTCGGTCCCCTCGACGCGGCGGTCGTCCACCGTCGTCACGTTCACGATCACCGACGTTTTCCCCGCCGGAATCAGGATCACCTGACCGACGATGGCGGCGTAGTCGGCCCCGGCCGTCGTGCTGATGTCGGTCCCGTCGAACTGGAAGGTGACGGGTACATCGACCGGGTTGCTCAGCGTGAACAGGAAGGTGAGGTTGCCGCCTTCGGTGACCGTCGGCGAACTGACGGAGATGACCGCAACGTCGTCGTTTCGGATCGTCCCCGTGCTCACGCTCGTGATGACGAACTTGGCCGTCGGGATGCCGGCATCGGTCGGGGCGACGGTGTTCAACGAGGCCGTGAAGGTCTCGTCGAGTTCGACGGTCGTGTCGGCGGTGACCGGCACGCTGAAGGTCTGCGACTCGCCGGCGGTGCCGACGAAGTTCAGTGTGCCGGTCTTCGTCGTGTAGTCCAGGTTCGGCGGGCCGGCGACCGCGGTGCCGTCCGCGGTGGCGAAATTGACCGCGAACCCGCCCTGCACGGCGTTGCTCGACGTGACCGTGAACAGCATCGGGCCGGCGTCTTCGGGCTGCGTCACGTTCGACACGGTCAGCGTCGTCGTGTCGTTGTCGAGAATGGTCGCCGTCCCGGCCGCCGGTGCCCCGACGGATACGGCCCGGGTCGCGGGGCCGACGGCGGTGATCGTCAGCGTGAACTGCTCGGTCGGCTCGACGATGGCGTCGTCGAACGTCGGCACGGGAACGTTGAAGGTCACCGTGTTCGCGGGAATCGTCACAATTTGGCTGACGAACGGCTGGTAGTCGGCGGCCGTGGTCGGGCCGAGGTTGGCCACCGTCAGCGTCACGGTCACAGGCAGATCGACGGCGTTCGACAGCGTCAGGACGAACACGGCGGCCGTGCCCTCCGTGACGGCCGCCGGGGAACTGATCGTCACCGTCGCGGCGTCGTCGTTGACGATGGTGGCGGTGCCGACGCTTGTCAGGTCGAACGCGCTCGCCGGGACGCCGGCCGGCGGGGCCACGGCCGCGAGCGACGCCATGAAGGTCTCGTCGGCCTCGACCAGGGTGTCCCCGGCCACGCCGACGGTGAACGTCTTCGACTCGCCAGCCGTCCCCGCGAAGGTCAACGTGCCGGCCGCCGGCATGTAGTCGATGTCGCCGACCGTCGCGGTGCCGTCCGCCGTCGAATAATTGACCGTGAAGCCGCCCGCGACCGCCGCGCTCGACGTGACCGTGAACGTCGTCGGGCCGGCGTTCTCGGCCTGGGCGACGCCGGTCACCGTCAGCGTCGTCTTGTTGACGTTGGTGATCGTGCCGACGGCCGTGTCGGTCACGGTGAACTGCGCGGCCGGGACGCCGGCCGGGCCGACCGGGTTCGACAGATTCACCTGGAAAGTCTTGTCCCCGGTGACGACGCCGTCGTTTAAAATCGGGACGGAGAACGCCTGCGACTGCCCGGCGGCGGTGCCGGTGAAGGAGAGCGTCCCGGCCGTCGTCGTGTAGTTCACCCCGGGCACCGCGGTCAGCGGGGCGGTCGCGGCATCGACGGTGAAGTCGCCCTGGACGGCGGCGCTCGATGTCACGGTGAACAGCATCGACCCGCCGTTCTCGGCGAGGGTCACGTCGGCCACGGTCAGCGTCGTCGTGTCGTCGTCGAGGATCGTCGCCGTGCCGGTCGCCGCGCCGCCGATCGTCACGGCTCGGGCCGCCGGCCCGACCGCGGTCACGGTCACCGTGAACTGCTCGGTCGGTTCGACGATCGCGTCGGCCGTCGTCGCCACGGGCACGTTGAAGGTCACCGTGTTCGCCGGGATGTTGACGACCAGGCCGACCAGGGGCGTGTAGTCGGCGGTCGTCGTCGTGCCGAGGTTCGCGCTGTTCAGGGTGACGGACACCGGCACATCGACCGGGTTCGACAGCGTGAGGACGAACGCGGCCGGCGTCCCCTCCGTCACGGCCGCGGGCGTGTTAATCGTGACGGTGGCGGAGTCGTCGTTCGTGATCGTGCCGGTGGCGGCGGCCTTGGCGATACTCGCGTTCGCGGAGGCGTTCGAGAGGGTCGCGGTGAAGGTCTCGTCGGCCTCGACCGTCGTGTCGCCGTTGATCGTGACCGTGAACGTCTTTGACAGGTTGCCGGCCAGGATCGTCAAGTTGCCGGCGGCTGTGCCGTAGTCCGACCCGGCCGTCGCCGTGCCGTCGGTGGTGGCGACATCGAACGTGACGTTCGCGGCATCGACCACGTCGAGGCTGACGGTGAAGGTCATCAGGCTGGTTCCAGCGTTGCCCTCGATCAGCACGGCGTCGGAGATCGTCAGGGCGGCCGGGTTGACCCGGTCTTCCAGCGTCAGCACCTGCGGCCGCACGCGGCGGGCCGATGTGCGGGGCGTGGTTCGGCTCACTGCGGGGAACAGGTCGCGCAGCCAGAGACGGAACATGGGATCACTCCGGGTGGGTCGTCGCCAAGGGCCAAGTCGTTCGCCGAGCACGCAGCCGTCACACTGGGCAAGATGCGGCGTTCGAGCGGTTTGTATCGACTATCATCAAAAGTCGTCTCGCCCGCTGCAAGACAAACAGCCTCAATACGAAGCACTTATCTCAAGACGAAAGTCCGGCGGAAGAGATTGGAGAGATTACGCCGACTTTGGCGCGGATCCGATCCCGCGACGGTGCGGAAGCGACTCGTGTGGGCGACAGAATTTCAAATCGCGGCAATCTCGGGGCTTCGGGAGGGCTGGGAAAATTAGGGTACGGGCCGGTGGTGCCGGAAAGCCAGAAATTAGGGTTTGGGCAAAGACTTCCGAATCTCCCACTGGAGTAAGCCTATCAGACTCGACGATGAAGATCTTCAACGGCTCCCGTTCAAGATTTTAACCCGTCCGGAGTTCGGTCATGGCCCCGCGGAATCGATTCTGGTTGGCGGCGTCGCTTCTCGTTGCCGGCGGCGGTCTCGCGGCCCAGACGCCCGGGCCGAATCCGCTGCTCCCGCCGTTGCCGCAAGCGGTCTTGCAAGCCGTGCCGCCGGCCGGCCCGACCGAGGGCAAATCGCCCGCGCCGCCGGCCGCCCCGTCGCCGTTGCCGGAGTTGCCGCCGACGCTGCCGACGGGCGAATTGTTCAACCCGGGGTGCTCCAGTTGCCGCGACGGCACGCCGGGCTGCCTGGGCAGTTCGTGCGACCTGAACCCGAAGCCGCGGGGGCCGAAGAACCCGGTCTGGCTGGGGTACACGCAACTGCTCATGTGGTACCAGCCGACCCGCGCGCAATTCCCGCTGGCCGTCGGCAATGCGCCCGGCGGCTCGTCCCGGACGCTGCTGGCCGGGGACGGCGAACTCGGCCGGTTCAACGCCTTCCAGGTGGCCGGGGGCGTGTGGCTGAACGACGACCACACCTTCGGCGTCGGCGCGGACTTCTTCATCAGCGAGCACCGGAGCCGGTTCGAGACCGCCGCCGGGGGGCCGGGCGGCCTGAGCGTTCAGCGGCCGTTCATCGACGCCGTGACCGGCCGGCCGGCGAGCATCCTCGTCGCCAACGCCGACCCCGGCCCGTTCAACCAGCCCCAGTTCCCGGGGTCGGTCGCCACGACGATCACCGCCCGCCTGGCCAGTGCCGGCATCGCCCTGCAGCGTAACCTGTTCTGCACGCCGACGACCCGCGCGAACCTGTCGTTCGGCTTCCGCTACTACGACCTCGACGAGTCCCTGAGCGTCTACCAATCGACGCTCAACGGCCCGGGCGTCGGCGCGACGATCGCCATGCAACCGCTCGCGGTCGGCTCGGCCGTCAACCTGTTCGACCGCGTGTACACCCGCAACCAGTTCTACGGCGGCGAACTCGGCGGCCGCGTCGAACACGACTTCGGCATGGTCACCCTCGGCTTCGCCCCGCGCATCGCCCTCGGCGACATGCGCCAGTCGGTCACGGCCTCGGGCACCACGACCGGCACGGGCGTGAGCGGCGCGCCGGTCACCGCGATCGGCGGCCTGCTCGCCGCGGGCGGCCCGGGCAACGGCAACCTCGACCGGGACGTGACCAACCGCATCGCCACGGCGACCCAGTTGAACGCCTACGTCGCCCTCAAGCTGACCGACCACCTCCGCGCGACCGTCGGCTACCAGTTCTTGTACCTGAACAACGTCGCCCGGCCCGGCCAGCAATTCGACCAGATCGTCAACCAGCGGGTCGTCCCGGTGAGCGGGGCGTTCGGGTCGCTGAGCGGTCAGCCGGGCAACCGCCTGACCCTCGACCGCGACGGCTTCTACGCCCACGGGGCCACGATCGCCTTCGAGTTGACGTACTGAGCGTCGGCCGGTCGTTCGTGCTGGCCAATCCTCAAGGGTCTGCGTAACGTGTCCCTGCCGAGGAATCGTCGGGCGACGGGTCGCCCGACGAACTCTCCTATTCCTCCGGCGGGGGACACTGTAATGCGTTGGAAATTGGGACTGATCGCGGCGCTCGTGCTGAGTTTCGGGTTGACCGGGTGCAAGAGCAATGAACAACTCGACGCGGACAGCGCGGCGAAAAAGGGCGAACTCGACAAGTTGCAGGGCAAGTGGAAGGTCGTCTCCCGGATGGGCGACGACGAAGAAGACGCAGAGCCGACCGAGGCGGGCGCGTACTACGTCATCGAGGGCGACCTCATGAAGTTCGTGTACAAGTCGGCCGACGGCAAGGTCGAAGAGTACGGCCGCAAAAAGATGACGCTGATGGCCGACAAGGAGCCGAAGCAGGTGGACCTGACCTACGTCGATGAGTCCGGCAAGCCGATGAAGGAGCGGAAGGTCAAGAAGGGCATCACCGGCAAGAAGAAGGTCTCGACTTCGGACATGAAGGACGTGGCCGTGTACAAGGTCGAGGGCGACAAGCTGACGATGGCGATCAGCTACGACGAGAAGAACCGGCCGACCGGCTTCACGACCGCCAAGGGCACGTCGAGCTACGTCCTGACCCTTGAGAGGATCAAGGACGGCAGCGAGAAGATCGCCGAAGCCGCCCCGACGACCAAAACCGTCCCGACGACCAAGACGGCGACCACGGGCAAGTAACCGTGGCGCGGAATGATCGAGAACGCCCTGCGAAGTGCGGGGCGTTTTTCGTCGCCGCCCGAGCGTCCGTCCGAACCGCAATTCGAGGAGCCACGGCGTGAAGCGGTCCCTCCTATTTTGTCTCGCCCTCCTGGCGACCGGCTGCGGCCCGAGCGCCCGCGAACTCCGGGAACAAACCCTGTCGGTCCTGAACGTCGAAGCCGAGCACTGGGGCGGCGGCACCGAGTTCGCCACGACCGCGGCCGACGCCTACGGGCGACCGGTGACGTGGACCGTCGAGAAGACGAAGTACGACTACGTCCTTGAGTTGCGCTCGGCCGGCCCGGACGGCTTGCCCAAAAACACCGACGACATCGTGGTCACCCGCCGCAAGCCGCACGGCGAAGTCACGCTGACTGGCGAAGCGACGAAGGCCGTCGAGAGCGTCGCCGGCGGGGCCGCAAGTGGCACCATTAAGGGCATCAAGAAGGGTCTGGGCCTTGGAGGCGAGAAGAAGTAGATCAGCGTCGGGTCGATTTTGCGGGCGGGCGGGGTTTGGCGTCCGAACGGGTTTTCTTGGGACATCAATCTTGCCGCGCTTCCGCCCGGGGTGTTAAGATGTTACGAGCAACGCGGGGCTTGCTTAGTTAGTCCCCCGACTCCGTGAGATCGCCCCCATGCCGATCGTCGCCAGCGTCTGTGCCGACTACTCGCCGCTGGACACGTCGGACGGCATGGGCCTGCCGGAGGGGACGCCGATTGACCGCCGCAGCATTTTCGCGGACTGCATCCACGAGGCCGACCGGTTCAAGTGGATCGAGAGCGAGAAGGCCGGCCGCGACCTCGGCGAGGGGGCCATCAAGAACTGGGTCCAACATCACTGGTGGGGGTATTTGCGGGCGCGCTGGCTCGAACACCTCCAGGGCAACACCTTCTGGATGGAACTCGACCGCGGCGACTTCGGCCTCCTGAGGCGCGACTTCACCGACCACCGCGACCTGTTGGACCAGATCGTCGAACTCCTCAAGGACGGCCAGGAAAACCTCGGCGTCATCGCCTGGGCCACGCGGTGTCGGATCGACATCGTCCCGGTCATCCAAATCCTCGAAGCCCTCGACATCAACAGCCGCCGACTCGTCCACCAGTTCGACTGCGTCCGCTAAGTTGCACGTCTCCGCACTGCCCGCCGACCACTTCGCCGGAATCGTCCTCGCCGGTGGCCACTCGTCCCGCATGGGCCAGTCGAAAGCCCTCCTGCCCGTTCACGGCGAGCCGATGTTGCTGCGCGTCCTGTGGGCCTTGCACGCCGTCGTAAACCCGGTCGTCGTGGTCGCCGCCGTCGGCCAGCACCTGCCGCCGCTGCCCGATGATGTGGTGCTCGTCTCCGACCCCACGCCCGACGGCGGCCCGCTGCTCGGCTTCGCCACCGGCATGGCCGCGCTACCGCCGCACGTGACCGCCGCGTTCCTGTCGTCGTGCGACACGCCACTGCTGCACCCCGACTTCGTCGCGCACCTGCTGGCGAACCTGGGGGCGAACGCCGTCGCCGTGCCGCGCCACGCCGGCCGGTTGCACCCCCTCGCCGCCGCCTACCGCCGCGCAGCCGGCGTCGTCGCCCTGACGCGGGTGCGCGACGGGCACTCGTCGATGAGGGGCCTGCTCGACGGGCTGCCGACGGTCGTCGTCGAAGACTTCCCGCACGCGGAGAGCCTGCGCAACGTCAACACGCCGGACGAGTACGCGGCGCTGGTCGCGGAACCGACGCGCCGTTGAATCCGCGCCGCGAGTCCATCCAATGCCCGCACTGACCCCCACGCCGCAGGACCCCGCCGATGCACCCGCACAAGCCGAAACTCGACCGCCACGCCGGGTCCGCCGCGAACAAGGACTTCATGAAGTCCATCAGCCAGCACAAGATCGACCCGCCCGCGGTCACCGGGAACATGCTTGCCGCCGACTTGCTCGACACGGCCTTTCTGAGCTACAACGGCGGGCGGATGCGCGAGGGCTGCCGGCTGTACGCCGAGCGTATGCTGGCCGCCGACTGCACGGTCGGCCTGGCGCTCAGTGGCGCACTGACGCCGGCGGGGCTGGGCATGGCCTGCCTGGTGCCGCTGGTCGAGGCCGGGTTCATCGACTGGATCGTCTCGACCGGCGCGAACCTGTACCACGACACGCACTTCGCCCTGGGCATGGACCTGTACCAGTCGGGGCCGAACCTGCCCGACTTGCAGTTGCGCGAGAACCAGGTCATCCGCATCTACGACATCATTTTCGACTACGAAAACCTGTTAGGCACCGACAAGTTCTACCGCACCCTGTGCCGCGGCGAGGCCTTCCAGCAGACGATGGGCACGGCCGAGTTCCACAACCTCGTCGGCAAGTACCTCAACGAGCGCGAGCAGCAGACCGGCGTCGGCGGCAAGTCGCTGTTGGCGGCCGCCTACCGCGCCGGCGTGCCGATCTACACGAGTTCGCCGGGCGACAGTTCCATCGGCATGAACCTCGCCGCGCTGATGCTCGAAGGCAGCAAGTTGCGCATCGACCCGCTGCGGGACATCAACCAGACGGCGTCGATCGTCTGGGACGCCAAGGCCGGCGGCGGCACCTCCGGCGTGTTCATCCTCGGCGGCGGCTCGCCGAAGAACTTCATGCTGCAAACCGAGCCGCAAATCCAGGAGGTGTTGGGCCTGCTCGAAGCCGGGCACGACTACTTCCTCCAGTTCACCGACGCCCGCCCCGACACCGGCGGTTTGAGTGGAGCGACGCCGAGCGAGGCGATGACGTGGGGCAAGGTCGATCCCAACAAGCTGCCCGGCACGGTGACCTGCTACGTCGATAGCACCATCGCCCTGCCGCTGATTACCGCCTACGCCCTGACGCGCCGGCTGCCGCGGCCGTCGAAGCGCTACTTCGACAAGCTGCCGGCCCTGACGGCGAAGCTCGAAGCCCGCTACGCCGAAGTGCAAAAGGAACGCGGTGAGTAACTCGCCGCGCCGCAACCTGGCGCTGGTCGCCGCGCTGCTGGGCTGGATGTTCGACGGCTTCGAGATGGGCCTGTTCCCGCTGGTCGCCCGGCCGGCGTTGCGGGACCTCCTCGGGGCCGGCAC
>JANYHV010000042.1 GCA_025362195.1 Fimbriiglobus sp.
CCCAGCGGTCGCGGCAGGGGCCGCGGAAGACGGGGATTGTCCGTTCCCGGCGGGCGGGGGGGTCGGGGTTTCCCAGTCGGGGTGAGAAAACCCCGACCCCCCCACCCGCCGGAAACAGCGGCCTGGCGGCAGGGGCGAACCCGACCGGCGGGACGCGGGGGAGCGTCGCCGCCCGTAACGAAAAAAAGGAAAAGACCATGACCGAAGAACTCCTGTTGATCCACAGCTACAGCCGCGCCGAGGCCCTCGCCGACGGCGTGCTCATCGACGTGACCGAGGCGGCGAGAGACGCCGGCTTCCGCGTCCCCGTCGCCCTGACGTGCGGGGCGTGGGGGGCGTGCGTGAGCGTGCCCGAGGGCGAGCGCGATTTCGGCCCGTCCGAGGCCGGGCGGTTGCGGGACGTCCTCGACCTGCTCCACCTCGCCATTGAGGAGGACGACGGCGGCACCCGCCGCCGCTTCGGCGTCCGCGTCCGGGACGGGTCGGGCGAGGTCGCCGTGGTGAAGCTCGTGGCCGCCTGCGGCCCGAACGACGACGCGTCCCCGTGCGTCACCGTGATGCTGCCGGGCGAAGACTAACGAAATGGGCCGGGCGACTCCGCCGAGCCGCCCGGCCCTCAACGACTACGCAACCAGGAACGAACCCATGATTACGCTGAAGTCTTTTGAACGTACCCCATCCCTCGCCGAACTGAAAGTGAGCTACCGCCGCGGCCGCCCCAGGGACGGCAAGCAAGGGCGGACGCCCTTCTTCGTCGCCTCGTCGCAGGGTTGCGCGGAGTACCTCCGCCAGCTGTGGGACGACGACACCATCGAACTCCGCGAGGAGTTCGTGCTCCTCTGCCTGAGCGGCTCGCACGAGGTGCTCGGGTGGGTGAAGCTGCACACCGGCGGGTTCAACCACGCCGCGGTCGATCTGCGGCTCGTGCTGGGGGTCGCCCTCCAGACCGCGAGCAGCTCCGTCATCGTCGCCCACAACCACCCGTCCGGGAGCCTGACGCCGTCGCCGGAGGACCGGGCCCTGACCCGCCGCCTGGCCGAGGCGTGCGAGCTGGTCGGCGTGCGGTTCCTCGACCACGTCATCGTGACGCGGGACGCGAGCTACAGTTTCGCCGACAACGGGAAATGGTGACGGCCCGACGCCCAGGCGGGCGTCCCCGCCCGGGCAACTCCGACCGGCCCCGAATCGTAGCCGCCCGAGTCACCCGGGGCGGGCTGACGGCGAGTTCGACCCGACCGACGGCCGCAACGACGGGCCAGCATTCGAGGGGGGTCGGTCGCCGCGAGTGAATTACACTACTGCACTGCGCCGCGGGCCTACTCGGCCCGCACGGCCAGCCGCTCGACGACGCACGCGCCGGCCGGGAGTAACGCCGCCTCGGGGGCCGTCGCCTCGTCCACCGTCACGACCGCGTGCGCGCTCAGCGCCGCGAAGAGCGACTCCAGGTTGCGCCCCCGCAGCTCGACGACCGCCCCGCCGAACGCGAGCTCGACCGCCTGGAGCGACGGGTCGTAGTCCGCGCGGGCCAGCGAGAAGTAGGTGAGCGCCACGCAGCGGCCCGTCTTCTGGCGGAAGGTGACCATCGGGACGTTGGCGTCGAACGTGGGGCTCACGCCGAAAGCGTGATAGGCGGCCGGGCGGGGGAGGGTGAAGGCGTCGAGGGGCATAACTCCGGGGCACTCTGCCACACCCGCCGCGCGTTGGCACGCCCGCCCCAGGCGGCGGCCCGCAGCAGGTCCGTCGCCGCCGCCCGCGGCTCGGGCCGGGAGGCGGCGTGGACGAGGGCCGCCTTGGAGTCGGTGAAGACCAGGCACCGCTCGCGGCCGCGCGACGCCGAGACGTAGAACTGCTCCGGCCCGGCCGCGCCCCGAGACGGCACGCCCTGGAACAAGATCACGGCGTCGGTCGTGCGGCCCTGCGCGGCGAACGAGGTCGAGACGTACCCGTGCGCCACGTGCCCGAAGTCGAGCGGCACCTGCCAGCCGTTGCCCAGGGTGACCCGCCCGCGGGCGGCGTCGACGCCGGCGACCGCGTACACCGCGCCGTTGTGGACCCGGTGCTTGCCGCAGAGCGTCTTGCCGTTCCTCGTGACCCGCAGCAGGTCGCCCGCGGCGAGCGGCACCTCGGCCCGGCGGTAGACCTCGAACCCGCCGGCCCCGCCGAGCCAGAGCGGCTTGCCGTTGTCGAGGAGGACGCCGCCCGGGGTGGCCGCGCGGACGGCGTGGCGCTTCGCCCCCCAGCGCGGCCGCCGGAACTCGACCACGTCGCCCTCCGCGTAACTCTGGGCGCTCCCGCGCTCGGCCAGGGTGAGGCCCTTGCCGACCAGGCTCAGGACCGGGACGCCGGGGCCGAGTCCGGCCTGGGCGCGGATCTCGCCGGCGACGAGCGCGCCCTCCGCGTGCGTCGGGGCCACGACCAGGACCGACTTCCCCTCGCGCCGCAGGCGGTGGTACGCCGCCGCCGCCTCGCGGGCGCGGTCCGCCGGGTCGGGGGTCTCGGTCACCCAGCCGAGGGCGTCGAGGACCCGGAAGCCCTTCGCGACGTCGCCCCGCGACAGGGCCGCGACCGCCCGGCGGTACTCCCCCCGCTGGCGCTGGATCCGGGTCACGCCGGCCGAGTACAGGCCGACCTCGGTCTCGAGTTGCCGCAGGGCCGTGCCCCGTTCGACGCTCGCGTGCTGGCGGCGGTCGCCGACGAGGACGACGCGCGCCCCGAGTGACTCCGTCAGCCGGAGCAGCCGGACCAGGGTCGGCGTGCCGACCAGGCCCGCCTCGTCGACGACCACCAGGTTCCCCCGCGCCGCGGACTGGGCCTTGGGGTCGGCCAGGAAGTGCGCGACGGTGTCGGCGTCCGCGAACCCCTCCGACCGCAGCACCCCGCGGGACGCCTGGGCCGACGGGGCGAGCATTGTCACGCCGGGGGCGTGGCGGGCGACCTCCTTGAGGAGCGTCGTCTTGCCGACGCCGGCCGCGCCGCGGACGAGGACGACGCGGTCCCGGCTGCCGAGGACGTGCGCCACGGCGCGGGCCTGCTCCGCCGTGAGTGAAGTGCCGTCGGGCGACCAGTCGGGCGCGACCGGCGGGCAGCGGCCCTTGCCGTCGCGCGCCAGGATGAGGAGTTGGCGCTCCTCGTCGAGGACCGCGGCCGTCGTCACGCCGCGCTGCCCCGGGAGGTGAGGGTGGTCGCGAACGAGGACCGCGCCCCTCGCTTCGAGCGCGCGGAGGACCGCGAAGACGTCCCCCACGGTCGTCCAGCCGACGCCCCAGCGGAGCGCCTCGGCGACGACGGCCCGGCGTTCGAGGCAGTGGCCCAGGGCGAACGCCACGGCCTTGACCGCGAGGCCGCGCGACAGGTCCGGGCAGGGCTTGCGGCCCTTCTGGACGCGGGCCAGCGCCTCGATGTCGGTGGCCGAGAGTCGGCCTGCCCAGAGCGCCCGGAGTTGCTCCGGGGCCAGCGGGACGGGGGACTTCCGCTCCCGCGTGGCCGCGCCGAGCCGGTCCTTCAACTCGGGGTCGACGACCCCCCGCTCGCGGGCGGCCTTCTCGATGAGTTCCGTGCGGCGGCTGAAGCGGGCGAGGACCTCGGGCGGCACGCCGGCGACCTCCCAGCGGCCGCCGGACTTCTTCTCGATCGCGTAGCCGAGCCGCCGCAGGTTCCCGGCCAGGTGGGCGTGGAAGAGTGCCTCGAAGAAGCGGCCCTGCCGCTTGGCCTCGGAGAAGTCCAGGGCCTTCCACCGCCCCTCGGCGGGGTCGAAGGACCCGTTGAACACGAAGCAGTGGGCGTGCAGGTGGGGGTCGGGCACGCCGCCTACGGGCCGCGTCGTGCGGTGGACGAACTTCGCCCAGACGAGGTTGCCGGTGACGCGGCTGCCGTCCGCGTGCCCGCGGTCCTCGCCGCGGCGGACGCGGGTCCGGGCCTCCTGCTCCAGCGCCGCCATCGCGGCGTCCACGGCCGCGTGGAACGCCGAGAGGATGTCGGGGTCCAGCGTCCACTCGTACAGCACGCTCACGCTCTTGGGCACCCCCCACGACACGTCGTACCCGCACCGCCGGTTCGCCACGTTCGCCGGCGTCCACCGCCCCCCGCCGCCCGGCAGCCTGTTCTCCACGAGCGCGTCGAGGTCCGCCCACCCGACCTCACCCGCCAGGCCCAACAGTCCCGCGCCCCCGCCGCCCCACACGCCCCGGCCGTCGCCCCCCTCGGCGTAGTACCCGGCCCGGTAGTAGCTCTTGGCGGCACCCGCGTGCTGCTGCTGGACAATCCTCAACATCGACCAATTCCTATCAGACCTCTCCCCGCGCCTAACGGCGCGGTCGCGGCAAGTCTGCCACGAACCGGCCCGGACGAAAACCGACCGGAACAGCCGCCCGCACCCCAACGCCGACGCGACCGCCGAAAGCGCCCCGGCCCCTCGCGCCCGACCGCCCGGTCCGCGGCCTTGCCCGGCCCGGCGGGAGGCGGTAGTCTCGCGCCCCATGACCACGGCACAACCCACACCCCGCGAAATCACCGAAGCCTCGGCCGACTACCTCTCCGACCTCCGGGCCGCGGCACCGCGGGACGGCGACGACCTGCGGCTCGTCGAGCGCGAGCGGGGGTGCGTCGAGGCGATCCGCCACTTCGCCCGGTCGGGCCTGCTCACCCCGGACGGCCTCGCCGAGGCGTGGAAGATTCTGGCGTCCGGGGGCGACTGGCTGCGCGAACTGGAGGCCGACCGCGACTTGCCCCCGCGGCCCGAACTCTGATAAGCCTCGGATCCTATGGAACACCACAACCCCCAGCTCAAAGTCACCTACGTCGCCAAGCGCGACCCCGACGACAACGCGGTCACCGCCCGCCGGCTGACCGTATCGCCCGACCTCGAGTGGCGGTTCTCGACCCTTTCGCCGCGGCTCGACCTGCGCAACCACAGCCCCACCGGCTTCAACCTCGCGGGCCAAGGCTCCGGCTGCGCGCAGTTGGCGCTTGCGATCCTCGTGGACGCCATCGGCCCCGAGCGGGCGATCGACCTGTACCAGAAGTTCAAGCGCGAGTTCGTCGCCCGGTCGGGCGAGGACGAGTTCCAGGTGACCCTCGAAGCCGTCCAGGAGTGGGCCGCCCGGCAGGCGCTCCCGCCGACCGACGCGCTCGACGCGTGGGGCGAGTCGCTGGGCGAATGAGTCCAGTTGAGACGGAGACCGACCGAGAC
>JANYHV010000084.1 GCA_025362195.1 Fimbriiglobus sp.
CGCCCCCCACGGCGTGGTGGGCCGGCCGGCCCCCGCGCCGGTCGTGCTCGCCGGCGGCGACACCATGGACGGGCGCACCGGCCGGACCGACCACGGCAAGGCCCGGCACCGTGCCCCGGTCCGGTCGTCGCACGCCTTCACCGCCTGGCGGTACGGGCACACGTGGGTCGTCCTCGCCGTCCTCGTCCGCTTCCCCTTCGCCGCCCGCTCCTGGCCGCTGCCCGTAATCGTCGATCTGGACCTCAGCGAGGCCGACGGCCTCGCCCGCGGCCGGGCTTGGCCCGCCTGGCGCGGCACGGGAGAGCGACCGGGCTGGGTCCGGACGAGTCCCGGTCGATGGGCCTGGCGACGCGACTGGGGGTGAGCCGGGACGCGGTCCGGCGGTGGGTGCGGGCCGGGCGGCTGAACGTGCGGCGGGACGACGACGGGCACCACGTCATCTGGGCGGACGCGGGTGAACTCCGCCGACTCCGCGAGTGGTACGACCTCCCGCGGACGTGGGTAAACAAGGCGCGGCTCGCGGAACTGAAAACGCCCAAACTGCGGCCGGCGCGGGGAACTCCGTTGGGCCTGGTCGCCGGCCGACCGGGCCACCCCAACTCCACCGTCGGAGGCATCATGGCTGGATCATCGAGACCACCTTCCAGGAGGTGCGGGCGCACCTCGACCTGGAGACGACGCGGGGGCGGTGCGCGAAGACGGTGACGCGGGCCGCCCCGTTCCCGGTCGGCCAGGACACGGTGGTAGCGCTGTTCTACGACTCGACCCCGGCCGCCCTGCGGTCGGGTGCGATCGCGTGGCCGGGCAAGGCGACCGTGACTTTCTCGGACGCGCTGGCGTGCGTCCGCCGGCGGGCGTAGTCGGAGGACGTTCTGCGACAATCGGGCGCGGGCCGGGTCTCGCGAAACTCCGCGAGCCGATCCGCGCACTCCTGCTCACCACGCTGGCTTCGGCAGCGTGAGGTGAGACGAATCGCCACCATACGCCGGAGTTCAAGCTCGCGGACGTCAAGATGTTCACCGAACAGAGGATAAGCTCTCGGTCGCCGAGGTCGGCCGCCGATAGCGTAAACGTTGGAAATCGAATCCCGGGTGAGGTTGGCTAACTCCCAAGGGCGTAGCCCGGCCCCGAGACGCCCCGCATCGCTTCACTGGCCCGCGCGGCGTCGAAGCGCGTCGGGCGAACAAAGCCGGTTTACGTTTCTCGCTCCCACGGTTCCAACTCGCGGCGGCGGTAGGCGAGCGCCGCGCGGGTCTCGCGGACCCAGTTCCAGCCGAAGACCACCAGGCCGACGGCCATCGCCGTGCCGCCGCCGACGGCGACGAGTCGCGTCGCTTTTTTCTGAGCCAGGTCTCGCGCGGCGACCGCCGCGGGGTCGGGTGTGACGCACCCACTGGACCGTCAGGTCGCCCCGAGCGCGGCGTTCGCCAGCGCGACGGAGGCGATCAACGACAGGGCGAAGGTGCCGGCTCGCGTTGGCATGGCGGTCGATCCCGTGCGGGAGTTGGGTGGACAACCTTATCGCGGGAAATGCGGCGATCTCGGCGGATGGGGGCGAATTCGCCGATTTTTCGGGGGCGGTTGTTTCAGCCCGGACCCGGGGTAGCATACCTCAGGCAACGGCCCTCCGCGCGACGCTCAAAATTAAGGCTCCCATGACACTCACGTACCGCCCCTTTTACATCAACGGCCAGTGGGTCGATTCGCTGTCCGGCGAGCGCTACGCCGTGACCAACCCGGCGACCGAGGAGTCGATCGCCGACATGGCCATCGGCACCCGGGCCGACGTGAAGCGGGCCATCGACGCCGCCGCGGCCGCCCTGCCCGCCTGGATGAAGACGACCGCCTACGACCGCGCGAAAATCCTCAAGAAGACCGCCGACCTGATGCGCGCCCGCGCCGACGACCTGGCCCGCACCCTGACGATGGAGCAGGGCAAGCCGCTCGCCGAGGCGAAGGCCGAAGTCTTGCACTCGGCGGACACCTTCGAGTGGTTCGCCGAGGAAGGTAAGCGGGTGTACGGGCAGGTCATCCCGAACAGTGCCCCCAACAAGCGGCACCTGACGATCAAGCACCCCGTCGGCGTCGTCGGGGCGATCGGGCCGTGGAACTTCCCGATCACGCTGCAAGCCCGCAAACTCGCCCCGGCCCTGGCCGCCGGGTGTACGATCGTCGCCAAGCCGGCCGCGCAAACGCCGCTGTCGCTGGCAAACGTCTTTGACTGCCTCATCGAAGCGGGCCTGCCGGCGGGCGTGGCCAACTTCGTGATGGGGCCGGGGGCCGAGGTCGCCGCGGAATTCCTGGAGAACCCGCACGTCCGCAAGATCAGCTTCACCGGCTCGACCGAAGTCGGCAAACAACTCATGCGCGGGGCCGCCGACCAGGTCAAGCGGCTGAGCCTCGAACTCGGCGGGCACGCCCCGTTCATCGTCTTCGCCGACGCCGACCCCGAGGTCGTGGCCAAGGCGGCCGTCACCGGCAAGTTCCGCAACAACGGCCAGGTCTGCATCAGCCCGAGTCGCTTCTTCGTCCACGGGGACATCGCCAAGAAGTTCACCGACGCCTGCGTGGCGGAGGCCGAAAAGCTGAAGCTCGGCAACGGCCTCGACGCCGGCGTCGATGTCGGCCCGATGTTCGAGAAGAAGTCGCTCGACAACACCCTCGCCCTCATCGCCGACGCCACCAAGAAGGGGGCGAAGTGCCTGACCGGCGGCAAGCGCTCCGACCGGTTCGACCGCGGCTACTTCTTCGAGCCGACGATCTTGCGCAACCTTTCGGCCGACGCCGCGATCCTGACCGACGAGCCGTTCGCCCCGGTCATGCCGATCCTCGACTTCACGAAGCTCGACGAGGTCATCCAGCGGGCCAACGCGACGAAGTACGGCCTCGCCGCCTACGTGTTCACCAACGACTTGACGACGGCGTTCCGCATGGCCGAGGGCTTGGAGGCCGGCATCATCGGCGTCAACGACCCGGTCCCGGCGACCCCGCAGTGCCCGTTCGGCGGCATGAAGGAGTCGGGGTTGGGCCGCGAACTCGGCCACGAGGGCATCGAAGCCTACGTCGAAACCAAGTTCATCAGCATCCTGTTGCGGGCCTAAACCGTGCGCCGCGAACTCAGTCCGCCGCGGAACAACTGGCAAGCCCGGGTCGAGTCCCGCGGCTTCGCCTTCCACACCCTCGACGGCAAGCCGTACTGGGACGAGACGGCATGCTATGTTTTTTCGCGCGCGGAAATCGACGCCCTCGAGAAGGCGACCGACGCCCTGCACGCCATGTGCCTGACGGTCGTCCAGCGCGTCATTGACGAGAAGTTGTACGGCCTGTTCCTGATCCCGCCGGCCTTCGAGGCGTTCGTCGAAATGAGTTGGAACGACGACGAGCGGTCGCTGTACGGCCGCTTCGACTTCGCCTACGACGGCACCGGCCCGCCGAAGCTACTCGAGTACAACGCAGACACGCCGACGGGCTTGCTCGAAGCGGCCGTGATTCAGTGGGACTGGCTGCAAGACACCGACCCCGCCGGCGACCAGTTCAACAGCATCGACGAGCGCCTCGTCGAGACCGCCTGGCCCGCCCTGCTCGAACAGCAGGAAGGGCCGATCACCTTCGTCGGGCTGACGGAACAGCTCGAAGACTTGACCACGCTCGAGTACCTGCGCGACACGGCCGTCCGGGCCGGGGCGACGACGGCGCTCCTCGACATCGCCGCCGTCGGCTGGGACGCCCGCCGCAACACCTTCACCGACGCCAACCGCCGGCCGCTGGAGCGGGTCTTCAAGCTGTACCCGTGGGAGTGGCTGCTCAAGGACGAGTTCGGCAAGAACCTGATCCCGGCGACGACGCGGTGGATCGAGCCGCCGTGGAAAATGGTGCTGTCGTCGAAGTCGATCCTGCCGCTGTTGTGGGAGATGTTCCCCGAGTCGCCGTACCTGCTCGCGGCGTCGTTCACGCCACTGCCCGGCGACCACGTCCGCAAGCCGGTCCACGCCCGCGAGGGGGCGAACATCCAGGCCGTCCGCGACGGTCAGGTGATCGCCGAAACGGCCGGGCCGTACGACGACCGCGCCGCCGTCTACCAGCAACTCGCCCCGCTGAACGCCTTCGACGGCCGGTACCCCGTCGTCGGAAGCTGGGTCGTCCACGGCTGGGCCTGCGGCCTCGGCGTCCGCGAAGACGACACCATCATCACGCAGAACACCAGCCGGTTCGTGCCTCACAAGATGGGCTGACTTCAGTCGGGTGTCGGGTGTAGGGTATCGGGTATCGGGTGTCGCAGACAACCCAACGATGTCGCTGATGGTCCGCGATGCTCGATAGGCTACAGCGGACTTCACAACAGTGTCGCGGTTACGGCTCCGCGTTTGGGGGGGCGTAGGCCGGGTACCCACAAGGGGCACCCCTACAGTGCGTTCTGAATGTAGGGGTGCCCCTTGTGCGTACCCGGCCTACGCCCCCCCAAACGCGGAGCCGTAACCGCGACACTGTTGTGAAGTCCGCTGTAGCCCATCGAGCATCGCGG
>JANYHV010000128.1 GCA_025362195.1 Fimbriiglobus sp.
GCGGCTTGGACGAGTTGGCGGAGGTCTGGGCGAGACGGTGTTCGAGTCCGGGGACGCGGGCGGTGAGTCGGGCGACTTGGTCGGTGAGGGTGGCGCCGACGGCTTCGAGGGCGCGGAGGTAGGCGCGCACGGCCGAGGGCAGGGTGGCGAGGAGTTCGTCGGGCAGCGGGGGCGGTGTCATGCGACGACTACCCTACCAGCGCCCCCGCGAAAGCGCAAGGGGCGTGAACGCTTACTCGGTCATGCTGTTGAATCCGACCAGAAGCGCATCCACCTCGACTGGTTTCACGCCCGCAGCATCGAGCAACGTCTTGGCCGCGTCTTCGGACCAGAGTTCCTGCTCGGGGGACGTGAATGGCAGATACAGTACATGCGTCCGAAAGGCACCCGTTCAAGCTATGGATCGACCATGAACCATCGCGGGAGTGCCCCTACGGAGCGGATCAGGTGACTAACTGTTCGTACCAGATGGAGAAGGCGCGGGGCGAAGCGGAGTCTCTTTACTCGGCTAAATCGTAATGCGGCAGCCCTATCTGGGTTGGGACCACACGCCAACTGGCAATTTTTCCATAGTCTTCTCTCCCCAGATCTTGATCCTTAAAATACATTATTTTCTTTGTAAGCGGCGGAAGACCGATTGTGGCAGACTTATCAACCACAACGGGTCCGCCAAAGGGTCTCGTGAAACGGGTAAGACAGAACCATCCCAGGCTAAAGCCTTCGCTATCGAGTGGCTGAACGGTGAGGTTCCTAGACGCTTCGTACTCGTACCGTGTGGGGTTGTCGATTACCATTTCCAGGTTGAAGTTCATCCACACATACTTGCCCTTATCATCTCCCTCGACTTCTTCCGTCCTGGCACGCACAACCTTGAGGTCTAATGTACTGCATGGGATCTCGACAACTTCGCCTTCAATGATCCCGACCCATTTTTTTATTAGTCGGTATGTCGGCGTTGTCAGGCGGCAAGAAATCGAAAACTCTGTATCTTGATCAACTCGTGTCGAACACCATAATTCGGCGGTTCCCAACTCCACATCATCGTTGTCAAGCGCTCTGATTTTGACAGTTTGAACGCCGGTTCGTGGAGCGCGCATAACCACACCCTTAAGGGCGACGAGAGTGCCTTGCTTATCACTGTGACGCAGCCTCACTTGGAGACGCCCGATTTCGCCCTTTTTCGATGCATTCGACGGCTGGGCTGACTTCGGAAGAAGCGAAGATGGCGGTGGAATTATCTTAAATGGCGTGACAACGGGAATGGGATGATCTTGCGGAACGGTGTCCTCTCGTTGCGCCTGGGCTACGCTCTCGGCGTTTTTCCCCGAGAGGAAGAATGCAGCCGCCGCGAAGGTTGCGACAAAAGCCGCACCAGCAAAGAGATAGGACTTCACGCGGGGAATCCTCACGGGTCGGCGGAGACCGAAAGCGAACCTTAGAACACTTCGCGGGCCAGAGTCAAACCGATCGATTTGACCTTGTGCGTTTCCCCTCCAGAGTTGCTCGTGGTCCACATCAGAGTACGGCTCGCCGGGTCAGCTCAATTGCTCAGCCCCCTCGAACCAGTGTTGCCACGCCCTGCCATCCGAACAACCTTCATTTTCCCACCTGAAGTAGGCCGCCACGGCGACATCTGCGTCTTTTGGCGGAACCACTAAGCAGCCCGAAAGGCGGTAAGGCGGGCGTGCAGGATCGATCCAGTTTGGCCAACCCTCCAACTGGTGAAAGAGCACGATGTTTCTGTAGTGATGCCCCGGCTCCCCACGCACACCGGGAACTCGCATCCCGTCAAAACGCTCCGCCACCAACTCGGCAATGATCTGGCTGAATCTGTACGGCCGGTCGCCATAGCCTTCCAAACCGCACATCTCGGCGCACCAGAATACCGTGCTTATCAGGTCGTCCGTCGATAAATGTGAAAGGTCGGCGATTCTGACAGTCAGCGGGAGCGATGCACGCACTACATACGGCGCTCCAACTTTGTTCCAGCGGCCCATCTCCCGTCGCACGCGGTTCTCAGAATCGGCCAAATACAGCGCGCGGCGTCCGTCAGCATAGTATCTGCCCTCACCGGGAGCAAAGGATGAGTCAGGCGGACCCATTCTTTTCATCGACGGCGGGTCGTCTTTCCGCTTGATGCTCTGGCCTCGATACACGTCCACCACGCTTCCTGACATCACGGGCACTGCGGACAGCGCCGCTCGAAACTCTGCGGCCAGCGGGTGAGCGAGCAGCGTGGTACGGTCAGGGAGCGATGCCCATTCCTGAACGCGGGCGGCCAGGGGGGTGATGGCGGTTTCTCGGCCCGTGCCACCTGAGACTATGCTTGCCTCGGCGTAACCCCCTCCGTGCATCGCGCCACCCTCTGAATCGTTGGTGTACTCGCGGCTCGTCGAACCGCATTCGGGACAAGGGACGCCAGCGAGAGATTCGCCTCCGAGCAGCTCCCTGCCGCAATCGGCGCATTCAACGCTCTCGTCCACAGGCAGCTCCGCGTGTCCGTAAATAGCTATTAGGGTTAGAGTTGCGGATTTTCTATCGCTCGCAAATCTACGTCGGCCCAATTGTTTTATCTTCCCAGACGCATCGGGCAGCGCCAAGCGCCATCTCGCTGAATCGATTTGTGGGCGTCTCCCTTCGGGCCGGAGTGCTCTGGGGTGCCGTGCTGGCGCACCCGCTGCGCGTCCCGCCGCATTCCTGATGCAAGTGGGCCTGCGGCCCGGCCCTCCAACCCCTTCGCTTTGCTCTCCTACGGCTCCGCTCCGACGATTTTCCCCGCCTTCGGCTCCTCGCTAAGCAAAATCGCCTGCACTCCGGGGGTGTTCCAGCCCTCCCTGCTCATTGCCGCGTGGCTAGTCAAGGTTATGGCCGCTTCGCAGTCATGCCCTTGATAACCCACAGAGGAAGGCAATGAGATGACACAGACAAAACGACCCACCCACACCGCCTACAGGTATGCGTTCACGGCCCGGCGGGGACGAGGGACGGCGGGGTGGTCCCGGTCCGCGCGGCTTGCACCGCCGCGGTCAGGACGGCCAGTACGTCCCGGTCCTGCTGGCGGCACGTCGCTACCACCGTGAGCACCCGTTCGACGAACCGACTGCCCGACTCGCCGTCGGTGCCGCCGCTCGTCTTCCGCCAGCACACGGCGTGACGCACCGCCCGCTCGGCCGCGTTGTTCGTCGGCTCCACGCCCTCGACCGACGCGAACGTGTACAGCCCGGCCTCGATTGCCCGCAGGGACTGGCACACCCCGGCCGTCTTCCCGCCCCCCGCCGCCCCGGCCGCGAGCAGGGTCGCCACCTCCGGCCGCAGCCACGCGAGCGTGTCGGACTGGAACGCCGCCCGCGGGAGCACGCCGTCCCGCACCCGCTTCCACTCGGCGAGCAGGATGTCGGCGTGCAGCAGCAAGTCCCGGCCGACGGCCGACCCGGCGTCGGCCCGGTCGATCATGGCCTGGAAGTCCCGCCGCAGGTGCGCCCGGCACACCTGTCGCCGGCCGGGGTCGAGGTGGGCGTACGCCCCGTACCGGTCGGTCGTGGCCACCCCGAGGTCGCCGGGGATCAACTCGCCCAGGACCTTGCGGCCGCGGGACGGTCGGATCAGGAAGACGGTCAGCGCGGCCGTCACGGCGACCCAGAGCCAGACGCGGGTGCGGGCCTGTCGCCAGCTCGTCTCGTCGACGTTCACCGGGCGGCCGGCGACGTGCGCGCGGGCCTCGGCGACGACCGGCGCGAGCGCGGCGGCGGTGTCGTGCTGGAGGCCGCACACGCCGGCCGGGCTGATCGGCACGCCGAACAGGTCGGCCATGAGGCGGGCGACGCCCCGCTTGCCGACCCGGTACCCCCCGGTCAGCAGCGCGGCGACGGCTTCGACGCGGGGGCCGTACCCGGACGCCACGCCGGCCGGGAGTTCGCCGCACGCGGCCCGGCCGCACCGGGTGCAGGTGAGGCGGTGGCGGCGGTACTCGGTCGCGTGCGGGCGGACGGGCGGGAGTTCGACGACCTGGTGGGCGACGGGGTCGGGGTCGTCCCCGGCGAGGGCGTGCCGGCAGTCCGGGCCGGCGGCCGGGCGGAGTTCGACGGTGACGTCGGGGGGCAGGCGGGGGCGGTCGTTCCGGGGGTGCCCGGGCTGTCCGCCCTTGGCCTTGCCGGACGGTTTTCTGGGCGGGGCCGGCTTGACGTAGGGGCCGTCGGACGACGGCGGCTTGGACGAGTTGGCGGAGGTCCGGGCGAGTCGGTGTTCGAGTCCGGCGACGCGGGCGGTGAGTCGGGCGACTTGGTCGGTGAGGGTGGCG
>JANYHV010000203.1 GCA_025362195.1 Fimbriiglobus sp.
CCCGGGCGAGCGTGTCCGCGTGGGTCAGGCCGCCGGCGAGGTGGACCGTCTCGGCGTCGGCCGCGCGGCATTCGAGGCCGATGGCCCCCTGGCCGACGGCCGGCAGCATCCAGTCTTGCGGCAGCAACTCGGTCACCCGCCCGGCCAACCCCAGCCGCGTCAGCCCCGCCTCGGCCAGCACGATCGCGTCGAGGTTTTGTTCGTCGAGTTTGCGCAGGCGCGTCTCGACGTTGCCGCGCAGATCGACGAGCCGCAAGTCCGGCCGGCGGTTGTGCAGTTGCGCGCGGCGGCGCAAGCTGCTCGTGCCGACGGTCGCGCCGTGCGGCAGGTCGGCGAAGCGGGCGAACTTGGTCGAGACGAAGGCGTCCCCGGTCGCCCCGCGCTCGGGCACGCCGGCCAGGACCAAGTCGTCGTTCGGGTTGGTCGGCAGGTCTTTGAGACTGTGGACGGCCACGTCCACGCGGCCGTCGAGCAGGGCGGTTTGAATCGCCTTCGTGAACACGCCGAAGCCGCCCATCGCGCTCAGGGCACTCGCCTGGTCGCGGTCGCCGTCGGTCTCGATCAGGACGAGTTCGACGGGCCGCGCGGCGACGGCCGCCAGCCGCCCCCGGACGTAGTGGGCCTGCCAGAGGGCGAGGGCGCTGCCGCGGGTGCCGAGTCGGAGTGGTGTCATGCGTCTATGGTAGAAATGCCGCGGGCGGCCGGAGAACCCGACCGCCCGAAAAAGTGCGTTGCATGGCGAGAGGGGTTACCAGTCGCCGCCGCCGGAGTCCCCGCCGCCGCCGAAGTCGGACCCGCCGCCGAAGTCGGACCCGCCGGAATCGCTCCCGCCGAAGTCGCCGCCGCCCGCGTCCCCGCCGCCACTGTCCCCGCCGAAGTCGGACCCGCCGCCGTCGCCGCCCCCGGAGTAGTCGCCGGCCCCGGTGTCGCCGGTCGTCCCCGAGTCGCCGTACCCGCCCGACCCCATCGAGTCGGTGGAGTGGTTGCCGCCCATGAAGCTGTTGTACAGGTAGTTGCCGGCGACCGCGCCGAGCATCCCGCCGAGCAGGCCGGTCATCAAACCGCCGCCCGCCCCCATGCCGCCACCGCCGTACCCGCCGCCCCCGCCACCGTACCCGCCCCCGCCGCCCCCGCCGCCCATCATCATGCGGACGAGGCCGAAGACGAGCCAGATGCCCAGCAGGGCGACGATACCGATGCAGACGTAACTCATGATGCTACTCCCCTTGGTGTCCCCGGCGTTGTTCGCGGCCCCGTTGGCCCGCCTGCCATTCGCCGGCAGGGTCGTGTTCTTCAACTGTTCGGCGACGAAGTTCACGCTCGCCAGCAGGGCCGCGTCGTGCCGGTCGAGTTTCGCGGCCGCGTCCGTGGCGTCCGCACTCGGCTTGAACCCGGCGACGAGCTTTTGCTCCAGGGCGCGCAAGTCGGTGTCGTCGAAGCCGCGCTTCAGGTCGGTTTGCCGGTCGTCGATGGCCCGGACGTGCGAGCCTTCCATGCTGATGAACACCAGCACGTCCGGCTTGCCGCTGGACCGGGCGACTTCCTCGGCCCACTCGCGGAAGAAGCGCTTCTTGGCGTCCCCGGACTTGGCCTCGTCGAACGCGGCCCGCTTGCCCTCGGGCACCTTGCCGAACGTGACCACGGCGAACTTCGTCGGGGCCTGGAAGGTGACGGCCTCGAACGCCTGCTCGGCCTTGCGGACGCCGTCGGTCGAGAAGACCGCGCCGTTGTCCTTGACCGTCAGCACGCCCTTCTCGGACGCGCCCGCCGACCCGGGGGCCGCGAGGCTCAGGGTCGCGGCGACGACGCTCCACAAGGCGACGCGGAACCACTTCGAGCAGCAAGTCATGGGGGGTTCTCCAGTGAGTGGGACGGGCGACTCAAACCGTCGCCCGAAGCAAGCACAATGCCAATCACACTATACGCGCCCGGGGCGGACCGGACGAACCGATTGGGCGACCCGGAGTGTTCGCGGAATCGCGTCGAATATTGACGGGATCGGACGAGCGTCGGAAACGAGTTTTTTCTTGCGGCCGTCTCGCCGCGTGACGCCGGAAATTTTAAGACACTCCTGCCATTTCAACCCCGCCCGCACCAGCCGGAGGAGGTTGAATCGACGGCGGGCCGATCGGCCTCGCGGGCGGGCAAACCGCAACCCCAGGGGATCCGACCCAGCCCCTGGTTCCGAGAGCCTTTCGTCGGCCCATTCCTCGTCCGCCCGGCGCTCGCTCGCCGGGCCAATCCGTCCTGAAAGGGGTCCGTCCGCGTGGATTACAAACTTTACCCGATGACGCCGCCGAAGATCGTGGCCATCGCCAAGGACGCCGGGCTGACGCCCGCGGCGGCGGTCAACGCCTTCCCCGACACCTCGAACCTGCCCGTCACGCCGGTGCCGATGTACGGCCAGGACATCACGTTCGGGAAAGGTCGGGCCGCGCCGGAGGGGCACGACGTCGGCTCGACCGAGGTCGATTTGAAGGCCAAAATGTTGCAACTGATCGACAAGTTCGCCAGCAACGACAAGAGCGGGATGGCGAAGCGGTTGTTCGCCGCGTTTCTCGCCAAGCGATCCAGTGTCGGCTACTTCGACGACGGGGACATGTCGAGCGCCGCCCTGGTGCACCCGAACATCAAGTTCTTCCTGAACGCGTCCATCAACGGCCCGGGCATGGCGAACGCTTCGCCCGGGAAAACGCGGATTCACCAGGCGCTCAAGTCGGCGAACTGGGACATCACCAAGATGACCATCCCGACCGACCTGGGCGTCCCGGCGTTCAACGACGGCAACAAGGTGTTCGGGACGGGCGACTTCGGCAACGGCCTCGGCGTGATGATCAACGGCGTCCAGCACGTGTACGTCGTGGCGACCCACTACCACTACGACAAGGCGAGCAAAAAGTACGTGATCCGGCTCTTGTCCCTGTTCTACGACGTGTTCGGACTCGACGACGACGACCTCAAGGAGTACGGGGCCAAATCGACCGGCCTCTTTTCGACGGCCGCCGGCGTCGGGATTACGGCCTGGTGGCAGTTGCAGCACCAGTTCGGCTACGCGCCGCTGGTGACGCGCATCGGAATATACTCGGTGATCGAACTCGACGCGGTGTGACCGGGTTGCTCGTCACCGCGCGACGAGGGCTTCGGTCTCGGCGTTGACGCGGTCGATGACCCACTTGTTTACGGCCGTCAGCAGTTCGGCCGGCAGGCTGCTCGGCGACTTGAAGCGGGCGAACTGCACGTCGGCCCCGGCGGCGTAGAAGAGCTTGTGGTCGCGCATCGCTTCGAGCAGGCCGGCCGCCGGGGTGGCGGCACTCTGGGCGATCAGGACCCGCTGCCGGCGGACCTGGTCGAGGCGGAAGAGCGGGACTTTGTTCTGCGACCGGGGCAGGCTGCCGTTCACGGCGACGACGCCGGCGACCTTGTCGCCCAGGGCGAACGCGGCCTGGTACGCGGCCGTCGCCCCCTCGCCGAGGCCGACCAGGTAGACGCGCTCCGAGTGAATGTGGCAGGTCCGGCGGGTCTGCGTCACGGCCTGGACGACGGCGTCGGCCAGGCGCGTCGGGTCGGTCGCGTCCCAGGCGCACGCCGGCTGGCCGTCGGCCCGGCGGCCGATGACCGTCGGCCCGCGGAAGCTAATGGCGACGAAGTTCCGCCGGCTGACGCGGGGGGCGAGGCGGAGCACCTGCTCCTCGTTGCCGCCGCGGCCGTGGAACAGCACGAGCAGCGGGTACGGGTAGCGGGCCTGGTACTGCTCGGGCAGGAACGTCCGCACGGTCCGGGTCGGGTCGGCCGGCACCGCGCTCGTGTAGAAGCCCTCGGCCGGGCGGTCGGTTCGCCACTGAGATTGCGTGGGGGTGTGCGCGTTCGGCATCGGGAACCTGCGGGCGTGTCGGGGATCCGAATCCTCGCCGGCGGCGTGCGAGCGCCGGGAGAAACCTCGGGAAAACTGGGGCGTTCGACCGCCCCTCGCGGGGGGGACGTTTCAGCCGCCGAACTCTATGTTGCCGTTTTCCGGCGGTCAACGCGGGCCGTCGCAGGTCGTGAGGGAAAGTCCGCCGAAACCCGGGCCGCACGCCCGGTTGCTCGGTTTGCGAAGACTGCACCCCTCTAGTTAAAATGGGCAGAGTCGTGGCGCGACCCCGAATCGGCCCATCGCCGGCGAATCCGCCGGCCCGGCGCGGCGCATCCCGCACAACCGCGCCGCCTCGCCGAAGCGCGACAACCCGTTGCGGCACCGCCGGCACGGGAATACCCCGGGCAGGGAACGGCGTCAACGCCAGGTTCGGACCGGCGAATCCCGGCGAGCGGCCCACGGGAGTGGGCTGTTCCCTGCTGGAATGGGAAGTTTCGGGCGCACGCCGGTGCAAGCCACCCTCATGCCGGGTTGGACCGGCGGGCTGACGCACCGCCGCTCGCCGGGAATTCGCCTGCGGCGGCCGTTAGCCCAGCAGGCCGCGCTTGGTCAACTCGTTGACGATCATGGCGACGCCGTCTTCGACGGTTTGCGTGCCGGCGTCGAAGGTCATCTCGGGGCTGGTCGGCTCCTCGTAGGGGTCGTCCACGCCGGTGAAGCCCATGCCCTTGCCGGCGGCCACGGCCGCGCGGGCCTGCTTGTACAGCCCCTTCGGGTCGCGGGTCTCGCACACCTCGACCGGCGTTTTGACGTGAATCTCGATGAACGGGATCGCCCCCGCCTTGTTCGACTCGTGCGCCTTGCGGGCGGCGTCCCGGTCCTTGCGGTACGGGCTGATGAAGCTCGTCAGCGCGAACAGGCCGGCGTCGGCGAACAACCGGGAGACTTCGCCGATGCGGCGGATGTTCTCCTCCCGGTCGGCCGGACTGAACCCCAGGCCGAACCGCTTGGCGTTCTCCTCGGTGGCCCCGCGCGTGTCCTGGAGGATTTTCGGCCCGGCGTTCAGGCCGAAGCGGATGTTGTCCCCGTCCAGCACGTAGGCGGCGTGCCCGCGGGCGATCAGCACCTGCTCGAGCGCCACGGCCAGCGTCGATTTGCCCGACCCGGACAGGCCGGTGAACCACAGCGTGGCCCCCGTCTGCTTGAGCAGTTTGGCCCGCTCCGGTTGGGTGACGGTGCCGGGGTGGAAAAACACTTGCGTCGGCTTGATCTCGCTCATCCGGACCTCGGTCTAGAACTGTACGGGGGAAAGTCGCAAGCGGTCAGCTTACGACCCGCCGACCTGAAAGGTCATGCCCCGGCTCACGTCCCGCCGCGATTCCGGGTCCGGGTCGGTGAACTCGACCGTCAGCGTGTACCGCCCGGGCGTCCGCGGGACCACGATGCGGAAGGTCTTGGCGTAGTCCCGGACGGGCGACCGCGACACCTGCTTTTCCGCCTGCTCCAGCACGGCCACCTGCCGCCGATCCGTGTCCGTCATGGGGACGACGGCCCCGGCCGCGTCCCGCAGACGGAGGGACCAGTTCAGGTGCGTGACGTACCGCTCGGTGCCGTCCGGGAGGCGCACCAGCACCGACGGCACGTTCCGCAGTTCGACGTAAATTTCGGCGACGTGGCCCGGCCGGTACTCGTGCCCGGCGGGCAGGGGCGTGTACTGGCCGTACCCCCCGAGGCTGCTGCAGAATTCCGCCTTCGACACGGTCAACGCCTTCGACGCCAGGCCCTTCAAAGGCGTCTCGATTTGGCCGACGAGCAGGCCGATTTCGGGCGACCAGGCCCGGCCCAGGTTGGTCCGCGACAGGGCCACCACCGGCGGCACGAGTTGCTGCATCAACTCCTGGTTCGGCCGGTCGAGCAACTTCAGGTGTTCGGCGGCCAGTTCCGGCTTGTTATCGAGGTACGCCTTCACGGCCGCGACGAGTGGCGCGTCCGGTACCGGCGGGGCGACGGGAACGGTAATCGGCGACGTTTCCGGCGGCTTGGCCACGGCAGTCGTCGTCGCCTTCGGCGGGTCGGCCGGCGGGTTCCGCGCGACCCGCTCCCCCGGGGCGTTCGGCAACTCGGCGAACCCGGTCCCCCGCGCCGCCGGCGGACCGGCCGCGATCACCGCCGGGGTGCCGTCGGCGTCGGCCGCTTTGACGCTACGGGACGAGGTCGCGCAGGCCGGCAGGAGCAGCGTGCCGGCGGCCAGGAAAGTCAAGTAACCTGTGCGCAACCGTGCCATCCCGACCCTCGACGCGGACCACGACTCCCCCGGGCATACCCGCCCGGCCGGCCCGAATCAACAGCGGATTTTGCCGCCCGCCGGCCGAAACAACAGTGTCCACGGCTACGATGGGCAGGGCGTTCACGCGGGGGTGCGATGGTCGAGTTCGTCGTCGGAGTGCCGCCGGGCCTGCCCGGGTGGGAGCCGCTGTTCCTCGCGGGCAGCGGGGCCGCGCTCGGCGACTGGGCCGCCGCCGGGGTGCCCCTCGACCGCTGGGAGGACGGCACGGCCCGGGCGCGGGTCGAGTTCCCGCCGGCGTCCCGCGTGCAGTACCTCGTCACCCGCGGCCGCTGGCGACTGGCCGAGTCCGACGGCGACGGCCGCGAGCGCGCCCCCCGCGAACTCGTCGCCCGGGCCGACGCGACCGTCGAACTGGCGGTCGCCGGGTGGGGCCGCGACGCCGTCCGCTACCACCCGGACTTCGGCTCGAACTTCCTCCCGCACGCCCGGCCGATCAGCGTCTACGTGCCGCCGGGGTACGACCTCGAAACCCACCGCCGGTACCCGGTCCTGTACATGCACGACGGGCAGAACCTGTTCGACGCGGAGACATCCTTCGCCGGGGTGCCGTGGGCGGCCGACGAGGTCGCCGAGCGCGAGGCCCGCCGGCACGCCGCCGACCCGGTCATCGTCGTCGGCGTCGGCAACACCGTCGATCGGCTCAAGGAGTACGCCCCCCGCCGGGCCGGGCCGGACGCCGCCGACGACTGGAGCGCCGCCTACGGCCGGTTCCTCGTCGAGGAGGTCAAGCCGTTCATCGACCGCACCTACCGCACGGCGACCGGCCCGGCGGCCACGGGGATTGCCGGGTCGTCGATGGGCGGGCTGATCTCGCTGCACCTGGCCCGAGGCTACCCGCACGTCTTCGGCCGGTGCGCCGCCCTGTCGCCGTCGCTGTGGTGGGACCGCGAGTTCTTCCTGAGTACCGCCGGCACCGCCTGGCCGCGGGACTGCCGGGTCTGGCTGGACACGGGCGAGGACGAGGGGACGGGCCGCGTCGGCCGGCTCGGCAACCTCACCCGGACCCGCAAGCTGGCCCGCCTGTTCGCCGAAGCGGGGTTGGCGGCCGGCCGCGACTATGCCTACCGTGAAGTCCCCGGCGGGACGCACGACGAGGCGGCGTGGCACGCCCGGTTCGACCAGGTGCTGCGGTTCCTGTTTCCGCCGCACTCGTCGCACGCCGTTTGACGCCGAAGTTTCGGGCCGGCGCAAGTATCCGTGCCGGCGGCGTATCAGGGTGTTGCCGGGACGCGGTGACGACGCCGGACCGCTCGACCAGTCGGGGTTACCGCCCCAGACGGTCAAGGTCCGAACATCCAACCCGACCCGGCCGACACGCATCACGGACGACGCGAGACCCCTCATGAACACGTACAAAGTGGCCTGCCGCTCGTGCGGCGACTCCTGGCAACTGGCCGGCACCTGGTCGGCCTACGAGCAGGAAGCGATGGAATCCCGGCCCTGCCCGCACTGCGACGCCTACACGCTGAGCAGCCCCGAGCCGACGACCCCGCCCGCCCGCCGCCGCGCCCCCTGGCTGGCGACCGTCGCCCGGGCCGAGCTGGCCCTCCGGGCGGGGTAGTCCCCCGCCGACCGGGCGAGTGCCGGACACGTCCCGCAATAGAACTCTTCCCGCGCGCTTCTGAAGCCCCGCCGGAAAACGAATCCCGCCGAGCGGCGGAGCACAGGATTCCACCCTGGAATGCGCGGCACTTCCCCGGGCGGGCGGTGGAAACTGCCCCGGGTTGTGATATCGCATTCCGGGCAGGTACAGCCCACTCCCGCGGGCCGCTCGCCGTCGCCGGCGGCGGAGCGTCGGACATCCCTTCCCCCGGACACTCGCCCATGCCCCGCCCGAACGGCCGCCCCGCCGACCAGTTGCGCGACCTCAGTTTCACCCGGCACTACACCGGCAACGCGCCGGGGTCGGTGCTCGTCAAGATGGGCCGGACGACGGTGCTGTGTACGTGCTGCGTCGAAGACAAAGTGCCGGACTTCCTCGTCGGCCGGGGCAAGGGCTGGCTGACCGCCGAGTACGGCATGTTGCCCGGCTCGACGAACACCCGCAAGGCCCGCGACAAGGCCGGCAAGGTGGACGGCCGGACGGTCGAGATCCAACGCCTCATCGGCCGGAGTTTACGCGCCGTCGTCGATCTGAAGCGGCTCGGCGAGCGGACCCTGTGGATCGACTGCGACGTGCTCGAAGCCGACGGCGGGACGCGGACGGCGAGCATCACCGGGGCCTACGTCGCGCTCGCGGACGCGCTCAAAAGTGTCGAGGGGCAACTGCCCAACCCCATCGACGCGGTCCTGACCGACAGCATCGCGGCCGTGAGCGTCGGCCTGCTGAACGGCGAGATTCTGCTCGACCTCGAATACGTCGAGGACCGGGACGCCGAGGTGGACATGAACCTCGTGATGACCGGCCGGGGCAAGTTCATCGAAGTGCAAGGGACCGGCGAGGAGGCGACGTTCACCCGCGCCGAACTGAGCGCCCTGCTCGACGCCGGGGAGCGCGGCATCGCCATCATCGCCGGCCTACAACGCGCGGCCTTGGGCTACGGCTTGGGCGACGCGACGAGGTAGTAGTCGAGGTACCCGAGCATCATTTCTTCGGTCGTCTGCTGGCCCCACTTCACCGTCGCCGTGGGGTCGGGGTTGGCCGGGTTTGCGGGGCTGTTGTCGTACCAGACGGTGAACCGCAGGGTACTCCCCTTGGCCACCTTCAGCGGCTCGGCGAGTTGGTACTTGAGCTGCCAGTTGAAGTCGAAGTGCGGCACGTCGAGCAGCGTCGTCGGCGTGCCGTCCGGGGCGATCAGTTCGTACAGGCACGCCTTGCCGCGGACGTGCATGTGCGGCATGAACGCGAGCACGACCGCGTCGGCGGGCACTTTGATCGACGCCACTTCCTTGTGGTTGCCGGCGTTCGCGGGGATCTCGATGCGGTGGTTGACCAGCCCGGTCACCTTCAACTCGCGGTCCGGCGGCCCCTTGGCTAAGACGAGGCCGAGCTTGAGTTGGTCGGTCGTCGCGGTGCCGGTGGGCGTGTAGTGGATCTGGAAGCGGAGCTTCGCGCCCGCCGGGAGTTTCTTGGCGAACCCGGCCGGGAAGACCTGGTGCCCGTTGCCCGGGACGTAGGCCGCGAAGTACCCGTCCCGCTCCTCGTTCCGCCCCGCCGCCCGCAGGCCGGCCCCGGCGACGAACACCAACACGTGGTGGACGACGGCCCGGTCGGTCGGCCGTATCTCGATGGCCTGCACCCACGCCTCGGCCGTCAGCCCCGTCTCGACGACGACGTTCTGGTACGGCATCGTGCCGGTCGCCTTGACGCTGATCGGCTTCGGCAGTTGCACGACCAGGTCCGGCGTGCCGACGGCCCAATCGGTCGGGACGGCGCGCGGCAGTGGGGCGTCGGCCGGGTCGCCGGGGGGCAGGCCGTTCTTCAGCCAGCCGAGCAGGTCGGCCTTGTCGGCGGGCGGCAGCGACCGGTCGTTGGCCCACCGGCCGGGGGCGGCCGCGGCGTGCCACGGCGGCATCGTCCCGGCCTCGACGACCTTGCGGACCATCGCCTTGTGCGCGGCCACGTCGGCCAGGGTGTCGAGCTTGAACGGCCCGACGCCGCCGGCCCGGTGGCACTCGACGCAGTTCGCCAACAGGATCCGGCTGACGCGGTCGTGGTACGTCACCGCCGCGAAACTCGTCTCGACGGCCGGCTTCAAGTCCAGGGCACAGCCCGGCGCGGTCGTCGCGGCGACGGCCACCGGCCGCCCGGCGAGCAGGGCCGTGAGGGCGGCGTGGGCGTACCGCGTGCGCGGGGCGTCGAGGGCGTAGCCGAGGCCGTACTGGTCGTCGATGGCCCCGCGGTAGACGAGCGTCCGCTTCGCGTCCAGGACGAACAGGTCGCCGGTCGAGGTCGCGCCCAGCCCGGCGGCGAAGGCCCCGGTCGCGTCGGCGAGGTACGGCCCCTGGAGGCCGTGCGCGGCGACGGCCTTACCGATCGCGGCCGCGTCGTCCGTGGCGACCGGGTTGACGTAGACGAAGGCGACCCCCTGCCCCGCGAACTCGGCTTCGAGCTTGGCCAGCGTCGGCAGGTACTTCCGGCTCAGCGGGCAACTCGTACTCGTGACCGCGACGACGACCGCCTTCGACCCCTTCGCCAGCGCGGCCAGCGACACCGCCCGCCCGCCGACGGCCGTCGCCGTCAAATCCGGCACGAGCCGGCCGACCCCGACCGCCGCCGCCGGCACGACCCGCGGAGCCTCCCG
>JANYHV010000342.1 GCA_025362195.1 Fimbriiglobus sp.
TGTTGCTGTGCTCCGTTCGCGTCCGCTTGTCCTTGCGCGTATCCATTGAGCATACCGTTAGCACGATTTTCTTTGATAAACCAAACGCTCACTCCGTTAGTCAGGTAGTCGTTTAGTTCGGCAAGAGTGATGCATCTGCCATCCGTGCCTAGGTACCGGCCTACAGACCCTACGTTTGCGGCAGCGAGTGCTGCGCCTCCTGGTCGTGCGTAACTAAAATCAAGTCCAATCATTTTCGTGCATCCTTTCATTCATTGCATAATACTTACGTCAACTAGATTAGGTGACGTAATAGCTATCGTCGCGACAATGGGGCGCATGGGAAAAGTACTATTTAGGTTAGTTGATGTTGAAACCGTAGTAGGTATAGGAATAATAGTTAGAGGGCTCAACACTCCCGCTTCAGCATACGATATTCTCAAATAGCTAAGACCTAGCGTAGTAGCTCCGGACAAGTTGGTTATATTAGCATAATTAGGCCCGTTTTTTGTTCCCATGTAATAGTCAGTGTTGCCGCTCGCCGTTCCCCCGCGCATATAAAAAACTCCCCCGCTGGGGATGCTCCCGAAAAAGTCTAGCGAGTTGTGAACATACTTTGCGGCGGGAATTAGTTCGTTACTCCCAAACACGTTTAGGGTGTGTGTTCCGCTCATTTGATCGCCAGCATTAGCTTTGAATAGTTCAAAGATTACGGTTAGCTGTTTGTTTCTTACCGGGATCTGCAAGGTAGAACAGGCGATAGAATTCATGGTATTCAGCACGTACTCTGCTAATTCTTGCACTACTGAGCCCCCAGCGTCGCCCGACTGTTGAGCGGTAATGCGCATAAAATTCGTATACGTCACCGGGAGTGGGTACGAATTCAGGTTGCCCGTAAGGGTGAAAAAAATACTAGCAAATTGTGCTATAGGTATATTGACTTTTGTTATTCCTGTGCTAAAAGATCCAACGGGGTAAGTTATTGGCACGCTGTAAATTAGGGTAGGTTGGTTACTATTTTGTGAGAACGTGCTCCCACTATTTACCGTGCTCCCGTTCGGTCCGTAGCTTATTTGTCCGCTTTGTCCCGCGCCTACGGCGACGAATAGAGCTGTATTAGCGGGCCAAGTCCAATCCCCTCCCGGTCCGATAACATGCTCAAAAGTAGAAGTGTTTACTCCTGGGCTTCTACTGATGTAGACAGATGTTGTTCCCGTATTTTGTACGGTTAGCGTATCGCTTGAACTATCCTGCCCGACTACTTGAAAGACTTGCGGATATTGAATGGTGGGGTTAGCCATTAGCTATAACGCCAGTTTTCGTCTAACTAAAATTACTCCACTAAATTGAGCGCTGGCAGTGTAGGAAAGTAGGCCGGGGTAACCCATTCCGTTAGTACCTACGTTCACGTTGAGTACTCCTGGATGCGTCGCGTCTGTCGCTACTGGAATGGTCATCCACATAATAGGGATAGCTGCCTGATCCACTCCCTTATTGATAACAATAGCTACGGGCGTAACCGTGGACGTGTTAGCGAACGAATATCCGTAGATAACGCCGGGGCCTCCTGCCGCGATAACTGACGTCCCTGCCGCGCCAGATAGCGGAATAGGTTGGCCGAAAATATCAAAGTCTTTAGCGTAGTTGGTGAAGAAACGGTGCAGATGTTCGTCAAAAACATCGATAGGAAAAACTGGAAGAGCAATAGCGTTTTGCAAGTCGTGATCCGGGACGTCCTGTTCAGCGATTAGGAACGCGTTGTCGTCACTACTACTAAGGTAAGGCGGAATAGGGTATGACTCGACGGCGTGACTGTCAGCGGTGGCATATCTAAGAGGGTCACCCGAATTAGTCCCGGTAGGGTCCCACGTGTTCAGGTCATAAGCGTTTTGCATAATAGTCTTTCCGGTTAGGGGGCGATAATGGCGGCAGTTTTGAGCGCGTTCTTAGTGCCTTGAATAGCAGACTGACCCACGCTAGTCATAGAAAATATTTTACCTAACGCAATCAAAAGCAATACCGAACCGAGTACGAATACCCCTGTACGCGACCAGAATTTAGGGTCTGACAAGTTCTTAGTAATCGCGGTGAGGCTATCAGTCCAAGCGGGAGTAACTGGGCCTGTTAGGCCGGGAAGGAGACCGGGCGCGTTTAGTTGCGCCGACGCGCCGCCGATAAGGGGAGCTGGGTTCACAGGTTTACCGCCGATTCGAATTTCGAAGTGTAAATGCGGTCCGGTAGAGTCACCTGCGCCGAACGCTCCCGCCTTACCTCCTGAAAGACCAATTACTTGGCCTTGCGTAACATGCTGCCCTACTTTTACGTCGATCCGCGACAAGTGCCCATATCGGGTCTGTGAGGGCTGATTTTCAGTATCAATGCTGACAAGGTTACCGTACCCACCGCTCAATCCCGCTGTAACTACGGACCCGTTGATAGCTGCAACGATAGGTGTCCCTACAGGGCACGCCATATCCAAACCTTGATGAGGGAAGGCTCGCCCGGCTGTATCACCAAACCCAGAGGTGATCGTATAGCTACCCTGCACGGGT
>JANYHV010000294.1 GCA_025362195.1 Fimbriiglobus sp.
CGCGGGAGTCATCTGGCAGGCGACGAAGCGGTTGTAGACCAGCGTGTACAGCCGCAGTTGGTCGCCGCCCAGGCCCGCACTCTCGGCGCGGCGCGGGGTCATGGTCACGTCCGTCGGCCGGACGCACTCGTGGGCCTCTTGCGCGCCCTTGCCCGACGAGTAGAAGTTCGGCTTCGTCGGCAGGTACGCGCCGCCGAAGGTGGTGTCGATGTAGCTCCGGACGTTGTTCAGCGCGTCCGGGCCGATGCGGGTCGAGTCGGTCCGCATGTACGTAATCAGCGCGACCGTGCCCTCGCTGCCGAGGTCTACGCCCTCGTAGAGCCGCTGGGCGGTTTGCATCGTCCGCGACGCGCTGAACCGCAGGCGGATGTTCGCCTGCTGTTGCAGGGTCGAGGTCGTGAACGGCGCGGGGGCACGCTCGGGGCGGTCCTTCTGTTCGAGCTTCGAGACGACGAACTTCGCCGTCTGCAGCGCGGCGGCGATGAGGTCGGCGTCGGCCTCGGTCTTCAGCACCGGCTCGGCGTCGTTCCACTTCGCCAACTCGGTCATGAAGCTGCCTTCGGGCGGCTTCGGCAGGCCGGCCTTCTCCGGCGCGGCCGACTTCGCTTGCGCCTGGCCTTCGGCGTCGGCGGCGTCCGGCGTCTCGATGTCCGGCGTGTCGTCGCCGTCGTCCTTGTCGTCGTCCTCGGCCGCACCCGGCTTGGGCGCGTCCTTGGGCTTCTCGTCCTTCTTCTTGGCGAAGATTTTGGCCTTCTTGGGGTCGGCCGTGTACGCGATCTTTAAGGTTTCCGGCGCGAGCAGGGCCGTGATCCGCCAGTACTCGGCCGTGCGGAACGCCTCGATCTCGCGCTCCCGGTCCACGATGACGCGGACCGCCACCGACTGCACCCGGCCGGCGCTCAAGCCGCGGGTCACCTTGTCGCCCAGGATCGCCGAGAGCGGGAAGCCGACGACGCGGTCCATTGCCCGGCGGGCTTCTTGCGCCCGCACCCGGTCGAGGTCGATCTTCTCGGCCGCGGCGAGGGCCTGTTGAATCGCGTTCTTGGTGATCTCGTTGAAGCGGACGCGGAAGGTCAGCGCCTCGTCGAGTTGGAGTTCGTCGGCGATGTGCCAGGCGATCGACTCGCCCTCGCGGTCGGGGTCGCTGGCCAGCAGCACCCGCTTGGCCTTCTGGGCGGCGGCGGCGAGTTCGTCCAGAATCTCCTTCTGCGTGCGGCGGCCGCGGCCCTTGCCGGCCTTCGCCTTGGCTTTGGCCCCGGCGTCCACGAGGTAGCGCAGTTTCCAGCCGTCGCCGATGCGGATGCCGGACACCTCCTCGCCCTCGACCCGCCGGCCGGTGGCCAGGTCGCGGACGTGGCCGTAGCTGGCGAGGACTTTGAACTTGTTGCCGAGGTACTTGTTGATCGTCTTGGCCTTGGCCGGCGACTCGACGATGAGCAGGTCGTACCCGCCGGTGCCGTCCGGGATCAGGGGTTCGCGGACGGTGACGCCGGGGGCCTTCTTCGACGGCTTGCGGGCGGCGCGCTTGGCGACCGGCTCGACGCCGGTGCTGGCCGTCGCCCTGGGCTTGCGGGCCGGGGCCTTGCGGGTCGTCTTGGCGGTCGTCGCGGTGCCGCCGTCCTCTACCGTATGAGACGGGGCGGGGGCGGCGGGCTTGGTCGTCTTGCGGGGGGCAGGCACCTGATCGACTCCGTGTTGCGGTTGTTACGAACCGCGGAATTCCTACAATCGAACTTCCGCCCCGATTCTCGCTTCGACTCAACTCGGCGGACCGGGGCGGCGAACAGTCTCACACTTAGAGCAGTCCTACGGGGGCTGTCAAGGGTGACGGCCCCCGTTGGGCGGCCGGCGACGGGCAACTCGGGCAACGTAACTCAGGACTGAGTCATGGCTTTCAACCCATTCGACATTTTTCGCCGCAACACGCGAATCTTGTTCGCGCTGCTCACGAGTTTCATGATGTTCGTGTTCGTGTTGCAGTTCGGCCAGGGGGATTTGTTCTCCCTCATCCCCAAGTACCTGTCGTCCCGCGCCCGGACCGGCGAAGTCCTCGCCGTCGTCGGCGGGAACAAGGTCTACTCGTCCGAGTTGGGCGACCTCGAAACCCGCCGCCTGCTCGCCAACGAGTACATGGGCCGGGCGTCCGACCGGGCGCTGGAGAACCTCCAGAAAACGATCTTCGAGAACTTGAAGACGGTCACCGCCCAGAACAAGCAGACGATCGAGGGCGTGCTCCGGGTCATGCAGGCGAACTTCATCAGCCAGGACATCCAGCAGAAGGCGCAGGTCGCCCAGATGGGGTTCGGCGCGCCGCCGTCGATGGACGACATCCTGAACGACCGCGACCGGACGATGCGGTTCTCGTTCGCCAGCCTGGAGCAGATCGTCAAGGGCAAGAACCCGCCCGAGGCCGACCGCACGGCGGCCGACGCCCTGCTGCACTTCATGGACCTGCAGGAGCGGAAGTCGATGGCCGCGGGCCGCACGCGGGCGCACTTCTTCGGCAACCAGCCGGCCGACACGACGCGGGACAACGTCGAGTTCCTGCTGTGGTTGAAGAAGGCCGACCAGCTCGGCATCCAGTACGCCCCCGAGGACGTGATCGAACTGGCGAACCAGGAGCTGTTCCGCAAGATGACGACCGACGACTGGCGGGCCGTGGACGCGAGCATGAAGGACAAGATCCGCTTCTCGCCGACGATGGTCCTGACGGCCCTGGCGGACGAGTTCCGCGTGCGGGCCGCGCAGGCCGCCGTGATGGGCCAGGCGGCGCTCAACCCGGTCGCCGAGGAGTACCAGTCGCCGGCCGAGTTCTACGACTACTTCCGCAAGCAGACGAACCCGGCACAGTACCGGGTGATCGCCGTCCCCGCGGAGAACTTCCTGGACCGCGTGGCCGGTACCCCGGACGACGCCACGCGGCGGGAACTGTTCCAGGCCGGGAAGAACGACGACCCGAACCCGCGGTCGGTCAAGTTCGGCCTCCGGGAGCCGCGCAAGCTCAAGCTCGGGTGGCTGGAAGTGACCGGCGAGGAGGCGTACTTCAAGGCCGCCGCCGCCGAGGCCGGGCCGAAGCTCGACCTGGCCGCGAAGCTCAGCGGGTTCCTGGTGGCCCCGATGCCCGGCGTCGCGCTCGCCGCCGTGCTCACCGCCCCGGCCCCGGCCTTCACCCCGAACCTCATCACCAACGAGTTGTACAAGGCCTACGCCGCCGCCCACAAGGCCGGCCTGAACCAGTCGTGGTTCAGCGTGTTCGGCGGCCAGGCGCTGCCCGACCCGGCGTTCGTCCGCCCGGCCAACGTGGCCACCTTGGCCGCGAGCCTGGCCGGGGCGTTCGCCGGCCAGGGCGGGGCGTTCGCCGCCCCGTCGGTGTTCGCCGGCACCGCCGTCCTCGCCGACCGCAAGACCCGGTTCGACACCCTGCCGACCGCCGCCATCGTGCCGCTGTCGCCCGGCCTCGGCGGCCTGGTGACGGCCTTCGGCAACCTGGCCGTGCAGTACGCCGCCGCCCAGCCGCTGTCCCAGGCCGTCGTGCAGGGCCGGTTGCTCAACCAGTTCGAAGAGAAGCTGGTCAAGACGGTCGCCATCGCGGACGTGGTCAAGCTCATCACCGACCTGGACAAGATGAAGCCGGCCGCCGACTCGCCGGAGGCCAAGAAGCTCGTCGCCGACTTCGCCGCCGCCCGGGGGTTGAAGACCGGCGCGTCGAAGGAGTTCCGCGACCAGTACGCCATCGGCACGGACGACGGGCTGAAGGTGCTCGTGGCCAAGAAGGACCAGGCGAACCCGCTGCACAGCGCGGCCGCGGCCCCGGCCAAGTTCGGCCGCCGGTTCTTCTTCGACCAGACGCGGCCCGGGGCCGACGGCAGCCCGGCCCGGGAAGTCCCGAGCGCCGGCTTCTTCAAGCCCCAGTCGTACCCGAACGACTCGTTCCCGCTGCACCTGGCGTGGCGGACCGAGGAGCAGGCCCCCGAGCCGTTGCGCGACCCCAACAGCGCCGACGCGAAGGCCAAAGTCGAGGCCGCGTGGCGGCGCAAGCAGGCCCGCGACCTCGCCAAGAAGGCCGCCGAAGAGCTGGCCGTCAAGGCCCGCGCCCTGGGCGGCAACGCCGTCGAGATCGAGCCCAAGTTGACGCAACTGCACACCGACTTCGCCAAGTCGTTCGCGTCGCCGGAGGCCCAGGCCCGCGTCAAGTTCTTCCCCATCGACGACGTGGCCCCGGTCGTCGAGACCTCGGGCATCGGCATCATGGCCCAGCGCGGGGCCGGCCGGTACGAGATGAAAGTCACCGACGACATCCCGTTCCCGAACTCGGCGCTGGTCACCGACCTGGTCAAGGCGAAGGACAAGCCGCTCGGCACGACGCTAGTGTTCACCGACGAACCGGGCGACACGACCTACGTCGCGGTGCTGACCAACCGCCAGGACAAGTCGATCGACGAGTTCCACTCCTACGTGTACAGTTCGCTGTCGAAGCTCAGCCCGCTGCAGCCGGTCGTGAAGCGGAACCAGCGGGCCGACCTCCGCAAGGAGGCCCGGGACACCGCGGTGTCGCTGCTGAAGTCCGAGTTCGGCTACGAGAAGGAGAGCGAAAGCGTCAACAAGAAGTCCGCCGACGAGTAACCCCCGGCGAGCCGGAAGCGTCAGCGCCCGGAGGTCCGAAACGCCCGGAGTTCCGAAGCGATCCGAGGAGTGCTCCATGCTGACGTACAAGGCCGCGTACCAGTTCGTGGACGGCGGCGTCCACGCCCACGTCCTGGACTTCCCGGGCGCGATCACGTGCGGCGCGGACCTGGCCGACGCCCGGCGGTTGCTGGCGTCCGCCCTGCTCGACCTGGCGAACCTGTGCCTGGACCGCGGCGAGGCGTTGCCGGTCCCCGACCCGTCGCGGGCCGACCCGGACGCGGACCTCGAAGAACCGCTGCACCTCCATTTACAAGCCAGCACGGCCGTCGAACGGGTGCCCGCGGGGGTGGTGGTGTCGTGAAGCGGCGCGACCTGATCCGGCACCTCGTGCTCCACGGGTGCGTCCTGGCGCGGGAAGGGTCGGACCACTCGATTTGGGAGAACCCGGTTAACGGCCACCGGACCGCGATCCCCCGGCACCGGGAAGTCCTGGACCCGACCGCGCGGGCGATCTGTCGCCAACTCGGCGTGCCGGACCCGTGAACGGAACCGAACCATCCACCGACCGGGGGGCCGACCGATGGCGAAGGGCCGCGAGAGTGGGATGCCGGACGCGGCGTACTGGCAAACGTTCTTCAACCCCGAGTGCATCGTCGGCAAGCTCGACTGCCGCGGGCCGATCGACGCGGTCGAGTTCGGCTGCGGCTACGGCCTGTTCACCGTCCCCGTGGCCAAGCTCGTGACGGGCACCGTCTTCGCCCTCGACATCGACCCGGAGATGGTCGCCGCGACCGCCGCCCGCGCGGCGGCCGCCGGCCTGACCAACGTCGCCGCCGAAGAGCGGGACTTCCTCGCCGACGGCTGCGGCCGGCCCGACGGTAGTGCCGGCTACGCGCTGCTGTTCAACATCTTGCACGTCGAACAGCCGGTGGAGTTGCTGCGCACGGCGTATCGCGTCCTGGCCCCCGGCGGCAAGGTCGGCGTCATCCACTGGCAGGCCGACGAACTCACCCCGCGCGGCCCCACACTCGCCATCCGCCCGACCCCCGGGCAGTGCCGGGCGTGGGCCGAGGACGCCGGCTTCCGGTACGTCCGCGACGAAGACTTGTGCTGCTGCTCGTGGCACTGGGGCCTCGTCCTGCAGCGCCCCGCCGGCTAAATCTTCGGCCCGCCGCGGGCGAACTCCCGGCGAGCGGCCCACGGGAGTGGGCTGTTCCAACCCGGGATGGGAAGGAGCAGCCTGCCGGGAGCGCCGGAAACTTCCCGCAGGTCCATTCTCCCCAATCCAGCCGGGAACAGCCCACTCCCGTAGGCCGCTCGCCTTCGCCTGCGGCGTAGCCGAAGGCACCAGGAGAACGGCGACGAAAGCCCGGGCACTTCTCCTCCAGGGCGTCGTGACCGTCGCGGACTTTGAACTCGCGTTCCGCCGCCGTGATCGGCAACAGCGAGTGAACGTGCAGGTGACCGCCCGGCACGTGGCACACCTCAAGGCCGCTGCCGAAGGGACAGGGCAGCGAGACGAGGAAGTCGTCGCACGCCGGCCAAGGGAAAAACTCACCAAGCCGGACGATTTCCTGAAGTATGCCGTTGACGGCCCGTTTTCGCCCGGTTACTGTCTGTACTACTCACCCGGGGAGCCTTACTCACCCGGGTGAGTTACGATGATGAAGTTCCGTCCGCAAGTCGAGTCGCTGAACGAAAGGATTGTGCCCGATGTATCTTCCACATTAGCTCCCATCAACAACACTGCAATTCTTAGCACGTATCAAGCACAACTTCCGCAAGTCACTGACGCACAGCTACAAACTGCGTTCGCGAGCTTCGGAATGGCCAATCCCTTGGCTTCTGCCAGCATAATCTCCAATTTCACGAATGAGTTTGCGGTTGCTCCGCTCGGCAGTCGTGCTGATGCGATCTGGAAAGAAATCAGAGCACTTGGACAAGAGCGCAACCAACTTGCGGACCAGTTGCTCCAACAAGTGGCAGCTGCCGATGCTTTGACTGCTGCTTACACTATCCTGTACAATGCCTATAACGCCGAAGTCGCCAGGCTTCTCGCTTCCGGCTGGACAAAAGAACAGATCGACAATAACTCAACTGTCAGGGCGATGTTCGATTCTGCCAAGGCTGTGTTTGCACTTCAAGACACAGCCATGAAACAAATTCAGATCACGCAAGACAAAATTCGAGAAATCGACACGAAAGTCCGAGCACTTTTCGACGAGTTACTCAATTTTCCTAACGATGACTAGCAGAACACTTTTGGCAGGCACCACACCCATCTGGTAGGATCAGCCTATGAGCTATTTGATTTCAATGGCCATGTCGTTTGCCACCTATATTGTATCGACTCATCTGCTTACCGCGACTGATGTGCAGATGAATGTCATGCGGCAAGCGACCGAGGACAATCGAGCTCGCATCACTCAGGAACTCCGGAATATGAAGCTACGAGGCGATGAAATTAATCGCCTCAAGGCCGCGTATGAGGAAAAGCTGAAGACTTCTCAAAAAGCTCGCGATGCCAAGAAACCGGTCGATCCGCCCAAGTGACTGACTCGGATCGACTGTTGCGGGGGAGCCATTGTGCTCCCCCGCTTTCGTTGACACTGCCGCAGTGGCTATGATCTGGCTATCGCCGTCAGGGCCTGCCGGGGGCGAGCGGTGATCGATTCCGCGAACCCGCCTGACCGGTTGTCTTCGGCCCCGCCGCGGGCGAACTCCCGGCGAGCGGCCCACGGGAGTGGGCTGTTCCAACCCGGAATGGGAAGGAGCTGCCTGCCGGGAGCGCCGGAAACTTCCCGCGGGTCCATTCTCCCCATTCCAGCCGGGAACAGCCCACTCCCGTGGGCCGCTCGCCGGGAGTTCGCCTGCGGCGGAGCCGCGATCCCGGCGAGCGGCGGTGCGTCAGCCCGCCGGATCAACCCGGAATGCGAGTGGCTTCCCACCCGCGAGCGCCCGAAACTTCCCCCGGGGGTGACCGCCTCCCATTCCAGCCGGGAACAGCCCACTCACGTGCAATGCCACTGAGTTAGGCTTGAAGTGATCGCAGCGTCTTGCCATGGCTGGAGTTACCACACTTCACCACGGCAAGGACGCTGCGATCATGACTCAGTCTACCGATGGGCCCGACTTCGTCCCGCCGACCGCTGCC
>JANYHV010000308.1 GCA_025362195.1 Fimbriiglobus sp.
CGTCTTCAAGTACACCACCAGGTCCTGGACGAACAGGTCGGCCCCGAAGACCAACTCGACGCCCATGTGCCGGGCCAGGAAGCTGTGCTCGAAATACGCCGAGTTGTACTGCCCGGGCGACAGCACCACGACGCACGGCGACTCGCCGGCCCCGGCCGGGGCGACCGACGCCAGGGCGTCCCGCAGGCGGCGCGGGTAGTCCTCGACCCGCTTGACGCGGATGTCCGCGAACAGGTGCGGGAAGACCTTCTTCATGACCGCGCGGTTTTCGAGGACGTAGCTGACCCCGCTCGGCGTCCGGCCGTTGTCTTCGAGGACGAGGAACCGGCCGTCGGTGTCGCGGATCAGGTCGGTCCCGCAGATGTGGACGTAGACCCCGCCCGGCGGCGTGAACCCGACCATCTCCGGCCGGAAGCCCTTCGACCCCAGCACCAACTCGGCCGGGATCACGCCCTCGCGCAAGATGCGCTGGTCGTGGTACACGTCGTGGAGGAACAGGTTGAGGGCCTTGACCCGCTGGACGAGGCCGACTTCGAGGCCGGCCCACTCGGCCGCCGGGATCGTCCGCGGCATCAGGTCGAACGGGAAGATTTTCTCGACCCCGCGGCGGTCCGAGTAGACGCTGAACGTGATACCCTGGTTGACGAACGCCAGGTCGGCACTGGTCCGCCGGGACTGAAACTCGAGGGCGTGCAGTTTACCGAGGCGTTCGACCAGCGCGGCGCAGTGGGCGTGCGGGGTGCCGTGCCGGTCGAAGAGTTCGTCCCAGGCGGTCGGGTGGGCGGCGTACCCGTCGAACAGGCGGGGTTTCGCGGCCGGCGTACCGTTGAGGCTCGGCCCGGGCCGGGCTAACGCCTTGAGGGTGGACATCGGCAACTCCTCGTGCCACAGGTTGTGGCAACGGTTGCATGGGGAGAGGGCACCGGGCGTCGCTTTCGCGGTCGAAGCGTGCGAGATTCACGACCGCAAGCAAAAGAACGCAAGTGCGATGCCAGAACATCCGGCACCCGCCGATTGCGGGTGCCGGCCGAGACGTGAAGTGGACGGAAGTGGCGACACTATTTGCTGACGATCACCTGCCCGTTCACCGGCCGACCCTGCGGGTTGATGCCGCCGATGCCGAGGATCATCGTCTTGCCCAGCACAACCCCCTCGAAGCTCAGTGCCCCCGTCTTCCCCTGAATCTGCCTGGTGCTGACGCCCTTGACCCAGAGGCCGTCGATCGACCCGGCGATCTCGTAGATCGGGTGCTTGGCGACGGGGAAGTTCTGCGCCGCCCGGGCCTTGAAAACATCGCCCGTCACTTCGCCGACGCGCAGCCGGAAGACGACCGCGTCGTTGCCGTCGTACCGCGACCCGTTCCAGACGACGTCCTTGACGAACTCGCGCCGCCCGCTGAAGTGCGTCTCGTCGAACGTTTGCTTCTCGTCGCGCAACTCGCCGGCGAACACGGCCTCTTTCGCGTTCAAGGCGGCCTTCATGAGGGCGTCGTATTTCTTCGACACCGGCTTGTACTTGTCGTGAATCTTGAGGCCGTACTGCAACCCCGTCGGGGCCAGGTCGGCGTCCGCCGAGAGTTCGTCGTACTTCAGGAACCGCTCCTTTTCGTCGGCCCACTTCTTGGCCAGGCTGACCCGCTCCGCGCCGCTCAACTTGGCCCTGGACGCGACGGCCGTGATGAGCGCGTCGAACTTGTCGGCGGTCTGTTTCTGGACGGCCTTCTTGTCGTCGGCGAACTTGACTTTCAAGTCGCCGAGTTCTTTGACGCCACGTTTCAACTCGGCGGCCTGTTGGGCGGTCGCCGTGCCGGCAGTCCAGGCCAGCGCGCAAACAATGAAGCAGGGGCGGGCGAGCACAATCGTCTCCTCGAAACGGGGGCGGACGGGCGAGACGACGATCCTCCGTCGCTCGTCGCACGTTCGACCATGATAATCCCCCGGCCGAGTCGCGGCAATCCTCTCTCGAATATCGGGTCAGACGGGTGGGAAAGGTGGCTGCCCGGAACCGGCCTCTGCCCGGTTGCGCACCGCGCTTCGCACTCGGGGGGTTTCGGCGGGGTCGTTCAGCACGGCGGGCGCGGGAGGGGTGTGAGAATTGGTGGCGGTGGCGGGAAAGTCGGCGCGGAAATGGTCGTTTGTCGGGAAGTCGGGCGCGTTGTGGGGAGTTTGGCACCGGGCGTGCTTCAGAATCCGACATCAGGCGGCATGCGAGTCCCGCCCGACCGACGAGCTTCACACCCATCGAACAAGGCCTGAGTGGTGCGGGGAATGCGAGTCCCCCGCGCCACTCGGGCCTCACTTCTTTCCCGACCTGCGAGCGCGTGCCGGGGTTAGTCGGCCTTTTTGATTTTGTAGTCGCCTTCGACGATCGCTTTGACCTCGTCCTTGTTCTCGGCGTCGTAGTCGCTGAGCTTGGCCGCGTCTTTCTCGACCTTGAAGGCGAACTTCATTTTGTACCCCTTGGGCGGCTTGGCGGGGAACTCGCCTTCCTCCTTCACGTCGGTGATCTCGGCGCTGACGACGCCCTTCTCGACGGTGTACTTGCACGTCGCCGTCATGCCGTTGTCGCCGGCCTTCGCCTTGAGGATCAGTTCGTCCTTGGTCTTGAAGTTGAACGACAACTCGATGCCGTCGGCGTCCTTGACCCAGACGCCCTTGAGCGGGTGATCGTCCTTCTTGTCGTCGGCCGGGGCGGCGGTCAGGGCCAGGGAGGTCATGAGGGCGGACAGGGCCAGCAGGGTCGTCAAAAGTCGCGTCACGGTCGGTCTCCTTCGGGGGGGGTTCGGCACGCGACCATGTTACGCCGGCCGGCCGGCGGCGGCAGCCGGGGCACGCGAAAACTTCATTCAGTCCAGGACCGACGTGACCCACCGGTTGCGGCCGCGGCTCTTGGCCGTCGACAGGGCCGCCGCGGCGTGCTTTCGCAACGCCTCGTAGTTCGCCGGCGTGCCCGCCGGGCAGACGGCGAAGCCGACGCTGATGGTCAGGGGGATCGGCGTGCCCTGGTAGACCGTCGGCTGGTCGGCCACGGCCGCCCGGAGGCGCTCGGCCAGGACCTCGACGCCGGCCAGTTCGGTCGCCGGGGCGACGACCATGAACTCCTCCCCGCCGACCCGGCCGAGGGCGTCGGTCGCGCGGAGGGAGGCCTGCAGGGTCTGCCCGAGCCAGACGAGGACGTGGTCCCCGCCGCAGTGCAGGTGGGCCGTGTTGACGGCCCGGAAGTGGTCGGCGTCGATCAGGCCGAAGGCGATCGGGGCGGGCGTGCGGGCCCGCCGCAACAGCTCCTTGCGGGCGATCAGCTCGATGGCCCGGCGGTTGGGCAGGTTGGTCAGGGGGTCGGTCAGGGCCATCGTTTCGAGAATCTGGTTCTTCACCTGGAGCTGCTGGAGCGCGACTTCGAGTTCGCACGTGCGGACCCGGACGTGGTCTTCGAGCTTGTCGTGCGAGGCCCGGAGTTGGTCCAGCAACTGGTCGTTCCGCCGCTCCAACAGGACCGTCCGGGCGACGCCGCGCATGGTGGCGACGAGGTCTTCGCCGCGCCACGGCTTGAGCAACATGCGGTGGATCCGCGACCCGTTGACCGCGGCCACCGCGTCCTCGATGCGGGCGGTGCCGGTGAGCAGCACGCGGGCCGTGCCGGGGGACGACTGGTGGACCCAGTCGAGGAGTTGGATGCCGTTGCCGTCGGGCAACTGGAGGTCGGTTAACACGATGTCGGTGGGCCGGTCGCGCAGGCTCCGGCGGGCCTGCTCGGCGGTGCAGGCGGTCGCCACGTCGAACTCGGGGCTGAGTTGATCGACGAGGAGTGCGAGGATCGCCGGCTCGTCGTCCACGAGCAACAGGGTGCACCGGGCCGGGGGGGCGGGGGGCGGCGTCGCCGGCGAACGGCCGGCGGCCTCGACTAAACCGACGCCGCCGACCGACCGGGGCACCGCGTGGACGTTTCGATTCAAGGGGACCCTACCTTCCTTAGTGTGGTCGCTGTTCCGCTCGTCATGGTCTGGCCGTGGCCGTTCGCCGAGATTGGGGGAAAGAAGCACGCGCCGCGCCGGAGCGGGACGGCTGCAATCTAACTCGCGGCCGGCGGGGAAGCCGGGCAAAATCGGAACTTCCCTTAAAACCCGCTGAGATTAACGGGTTACGCCGCCGAATTTCCCAGTTCGCGGCGGAGGACCAAGATTCAGCCGGCGGCAAGGCGACCTTGCCGGCCGGGGGCTTCGGACGGGCTGGGCGAAAAATTCAGTCGATTTCGGGAACGCATGCTTGATGTGCCGCGCGGGGGCAATTACAATCCTGTTGCTTCGATGACCCGGGAGCAAATCGGGCTTTCCGGCGACGTGGTCCGCACGACCGAACCGCTCCAGTTCGCGCCGTCACCACCGCCACCGCCGCCTCGTTCGGCCACTGCCCTTGCCCCACCGTCCGAGCGAAAGTTTTGAAGACCCGACGCGGGACCGCCCACCGACCCGGGGACTTCGAGGATTGTTTGCGAAGGCCGCCCACCCCGTTCTGGTCGTGAACCAGTCGCGGCGCGCGGCCCGGACCGGACTGTGTCCGGTCGCTCCGAATGCGGGGATACTGTCGGCGAGAACGGACCCTGCGGGCGTCCACTTCTCGCGGGAGCGCGGTTTCGACTCCGGCCGTGGACTGACCCACCGGCTCGTGCCGAAACCAACGACTCGGACGGTGGTCGCCCCGCGATTCCGGGCCGCCGGCTCCATCCAGACTTTTGCCCACATTCCCTGTAGGGGGGGACCCACAATGACGATTGCCAGCAGGCCCATGCGTCCGACACCGTCGGTCAAAATGGTGGAGTTCGAGGCCCACGCGACCTTCTCCTCCGACCTGCTCACCCCCGAAGAGGAGCGCGAACTGCTCACCAGTTTCTGGGAGTGCAAAACCGACCTCGTCCGCGTGCTGACCCGCCACTTCCCCGACCTCCGCGCGGTGAAGCCGCCCCTCGAACCCTGGCCGATGGCCCAGTTCATCCGCGACAACTGCAACGCCGCCACCCGCGAAGTCCTCGCCGTCCGCCGCCTGCACGACCGGTACGTCCATTACAAGCACCGCCTCGCCTCCGCGAACATCCGCCTCGCCGCCCACGTCGCCAAGCGGTTCCGCCACCACAGCCTCAGCTACTCGGACCTGCTCCAGGAGGCCGTCTGCGGGCTGATGCAGGCCATCGACCGCTTCGACGTGTCCCACGGCACCCGCCTGGCCACCTACGCCACCTGGTGGATCCGCCAGACGCTGCAAATTGCGGTCGCCCGGCAGAGCCACCTCGTCAGCCTCAGCCCCCACCACCTGCAAGAACTGGGCCTCCTCCAGCAAGAGAGCGAAGCCCTCGCGCACGGCGGCAAGCACCTGCCCAGCCCGCAAGAACTCGCCGCCCGCACCGGGTCGAGCCTCGAGCACCTGAACCACCTGCAGACCGCCACCCGCACCCCGGTCAGCCTGAACGCCGTCCTCGACGACGACAGCGACTTCAAGCTCACCGAGGCGATGCCGGACACGCAGACGCTGACCCTGCAAGAGAACAACGAGCGGCAAGAAGCCCTGCGCTTCCTGATGGACAACCTCCGCCCCCGCGAGAAGAAGGTCCTCGACCTGCGGTTCGGCCTGACCGGCAGCGGCACCCACAGCCTCCGCCAGATCGGCCACCTGCTGCGGATCAGCAAGGAGCGCGTCCGCCAGATCCAGAACCGCGCCCTCGAAAAGCTCCGCGCCAACGCCGAACGCGTCGGCTGGGAGCCGACCCTGCTCCTCGAGTAGTCGCCGCCACCCGCGACGCGAAACCCCTGGCCGCCGACACTTCGCAAGAATGTGCCGGCGGCATTTTCGTTCACCTCGGCGATCCCAAACGGGGTCGGGTTTTGCGCTTGCAATCGGCGTGGCCACTGGTCACGATATTACACTCGCAAACTCGACCACGCTTGCCCGGATTCGTCGCCATGCCGCAAGACGATGACGACCTGCCCGCGACCCCGAAGTGCCTGTTCTGCGCCCAGCGGCGCGACGGGCAGCGGTACAAGTTCTTCGGCGGCGAGCACATGTCCACGAAGACGAAGCGGGCGTTCCTCTCGGACGTGACGACGACGACTTCGGAATACCGCAAGATGAAGCCGGTCGGGGTCTACGCCTGTCGCTCGTGCGCCAAGCGGGCCGTCCTCCGCGGGTCGGTGTGGATCATCGCCGTCGCGGCGCTCGTCGCGGTCGGGTGCGGTGTCGCGGCCGTCGTCGTCCCGTTCGCCAAGCCGCTGCCCCAGTACCTTTTGCTCGGCACGGCGGCGATCGCCGGGCTGACCGCCCTCGCCTACCTGGCCATGTCCCTGGGGGCCAACCTCGACTCGGAGACCTCCGCGGCGATGATCCGCGACCGCGCCACGCCGTGGCTCAAAGGCAAAGGCAAGGGGGACACGTTCTTCACGCAGTGGGAGTACGACATCTTCTTCACGAAGAAGCCCGCCGACCGCCCGGACACCGCGGCCGAACTCCTCGAAGGCCTCGACGACGACCGGCCGGCCCGCCGGCGGCGGAAGTGAATCGACACGTCCCATTGAACTCAACACGAAACGGAGCGGCATCGTGGCCGAGATCTCGCGCGGCGATTCGGACGGAGACCCCCTGGGCAAGCCTTACGCCGTGTACGACGCCCGCAACCGGGCCGTCGCCTACCTGGTCATCGGCGTCGTCGCCCTGGTCGTCGGGGTCGCCGGCCTCATTTACGGCCTGCCGCGCGGCGACGACGGGCTGATGGCCACCCTGATCGGCGGGCTGTTCGCGGCCGCCGCCCCGGTGTTCATCGGGGTCGCGGGGTACAACCTGCGGCGCGGCTTCGAGGTCCGCCGGAAGGGGGTCCGGTACCGCTCGTGGGGCGGCACGGTCGAACTCCTGTGGGGCGACATCAAGCGGATCGACGTGACCAAGCTCGTCGATAGTGCGGCCGCCGAAGCCCCGGACGCCCGGCTCGGAATGCACGGGTCGCACAGCCGCTGGGAGGTCGAGATTACCGGCCGCAAGAAGGTGAAAATCGTCCTGGGCTACAACTTCACGGCCCTCGTCAAAAGCCCGTCCACGCTCGTCAACCTCCTCAAGATGCACAGCAAACTCGACATCGACGACAGCGCCATCTCGTCCCGGCGCGGGTAGCCGCGCCCTCCCGGGGCCGCATCGCGCGGTTCCGCGTTCATCGTCGCCTCATCGGCCGGTGCGCAAGGTACGCCGGGTACGATCTCTCCTCGGGGTGTCCCGCGATGACGACGAACTGGCCGACGACCGGCGGACGACGACCCATTGAAGCGGTGGCGCGGAGACTCCTGGGCGTGGCCGCGGTCGGGCTACTTCTGGCGGGGTGCGGCAAGCCGGTCCCGAGTACCGGCCCCGGCACGCCGCCGCCGACCGGTCCCGGCCCCGGCCCGTCGTCCGCCGGTGGGGACGTGCTGAGCAAGTTGCCCGGGGGCGACGAGTTCGCCGCCGGCAAGAAGGTGTACGCGGACAACAACTGCGCCCGCTGCCACAAGCTGGGCGACACCGGCGGCGGCGGGCCGATGGGGGCGAAGGGCGGGCCGGGCGGCATGAACGGGCCGGACCTGAGTTCGGTCGGCGCGGACGCGGCGCACACGCCCCGGTGGCTGGCCGACCACGTCCGCGACCCGAAGGCCCACAAGCCGCAGTCCCGGATGCCGGCCAGCGGCCCGGACAAGATCGCCGACGCCGACCTGACCGCACTGTCCGCGTACCTCGCCAGCCGCAAGTAGCCGGCCCGTCGGTTTGGAGAGCACTTCCGTCCCCCTCCGACTTCGCACGAAGTGCCAGAAAACGCGCGAAATTGTCGTGCGCTTTTTCGTCAGAAATACCGATTTTTTGGTTGCGTCGGAAGAACTGGAAGGAGTAGTCTGGTAATTGTTTCAGGGACTGAACTGTCATCGTGGCCTCGACGGTACGCGACGATCAGGAGAATGAGATGCCCGTTACGGCAGCCTTGGCTTTCCCGAACGGCAAAGCCTACCTGTTTCAGGGGACCACCTACTCCCGGTTCGATTTCCGCACCGGGGCCGTCGAGGCGACGGGGGTCGCGATCGCCGCCAACTGGGCCAACCTCCCCGCGAACGCGCCCGACGCCGCCTTGCACTGGGGTTTCGGCAAGTCGTACTTCTTCTACGCCGACGAGTACGTCCGGTACGACGTCCGCGCGGACGCGGTCGATCCCGAGTACCTGCCGCCGAACCCGCGGCCGAAGACCGCCCCCGCCTGGGGCGGGCTGCCGGCACGCTTCGACGCGATCGTGAACTGGGGGAACGGCAAGCTCTACGCCTTCGCCGGGCCGCTCTACTTCCGCTACGACATCCCGTCGGAGCGGGTGGACGCCGGCTACCCCCTGCCCATCGTCGGCAACTGGGCGGGGGTCTGGGCCACGGGCATCGACGACGTGCTTTACCAGGGCGGGCAGTTCGCCTACTTCTTCAAGGCCGACGAGTTCGTCCGGTACGACGTCTACGCCGAAACGGCCGACCCGCCGCGACCGCTCGCGGGGCTGACGCTCGACCCGGTGCCCTCCGGCATGGTCACGGCCGCCCGGGACCTCACCCTGGATCAAGCGCGGGAGGTCATGGGGTACTTGATCGACCACGGGAAACTGGCCCTCAGCCCGACGCGGACGCCGTACCACGGCCCCTGGAACGCGATCGCCACGCCGGCGGCCACGACCCACGTCGTGATCGAGCCTCCGGCCATCGACGGGGTCACGTTCGAGAACGTCCTCGGGCCGGCGACCCTCATCGACAACGTCGATCAGCGGATGGTCGTGGCCCTGTACCGGTTCGCCCGGTGGATGAACGCCTCGGAACCGACGGTCACGAAGGTCACGCACCTCGGCATCGGCCACGGCGTCGGCCCGCCGAACGACTGCCACAACCAGGGCCGCGCGCTCGACTTCGCGGGGGTCGTCGGCACGAGCCTCGGCGTGGCGTTCAGTAAGCGAGTCCTGGCCGACTGGGGCAACCGCCCCGCCAACGGCACCCCCCTGCGGCTCGACCCCGTCGCCGACCCGCTGTCGCACCGACTGTTCCTGACGGCCTTCCGCTTCGGCACGTTCGAGTGCGAGTGCAACGGCATCGGGGCCGGCAACGCGTGGCCGGCCAAAAACGTCGGCGACTCGGGCGGGTTCGTCGTCCACCCCGACTACGTCGATGTGCCGCCCGATGTTCTGAAGCCCGCCCACCAGAACCACGTCCACATGCAGGTCGGCGTGACGCGGGCGTAGGGTCGGCGGACGGGCCGGGAGCACTTCACCTCACCCGACGGGGTATCGGCGATGGGACTTCGAGCACACCGCTTCGCGAACGACCCGACTCTGGAGGCGTGCCTCGCCGGGACGCACCGCATGCAGGCCGGCGAGCCTTCGCACGCGGCGGTCCGCGAGGTCCAGCAGGCGCTCATCGACGCCGGCTTCGGGCTGCCCCTCTTCGGCCCGGACGGCGTCGGGCCGGGAGCGATGGCCGCACTCGACACCCAGTTCCAGGGCGAAGGCCGGCCGCTCCCGCCCGCGGCGCTGGGGCCGGGCGAACTCGCCGTGGAGACCTACCTCGACGCCGTCCGCGAGGCGGGCGTTGGGCACCCCGTCCGCCGCGGCAGCATCTACTGAGAGTCGCGCTGCAATCCATTTTCAAGGAGAACCGATGGCAAGTCGAGATCGCGTTGTGGTCGTCGTCTACCCGCACGTCACGATCCAAGTCCCGGGGGTGGGTTTGGTGCCGGAAATCGGGCACGCGGGGGTGCTGCTGATCAACGGAACGTCGGGGCTGACGAAGTACTTCGAGTACGGCCGGTACAACAATATCCAACTCGGGATCGTGCTGAACAAGGTCGTCCCGAACGTGACAATGGATCCGGCCGGTGAGCCGACGCTGGCCTCGTTCAAGGCCGTCCTCCGTTCCCTCTCGCTGCAGTCCGGGAAGATGACGACGGTCGAGGTCGTGAGCTACTTGGCCGAGGACGCGTTCGCCGCCGGCCTCGCGTACTGTCAAGGTCGCCTCGCGCTCAACAACGACCCGAATCGCACGCCGTACAGCGTGGTCACGAACAACTGCGTGAGTTTCGCGGACTCGACGGCCAAGACGATGGTCAGCGCCTGGTCGGTGCTGAACATGCCCGTTTTTAACCCGGTGCCGCACACGTACATTCTCGGGGCGCAACTCGCTTCCCTGCTGCTGCCGGACGCCCACAAGTACAGCTACGAGTACACCACCGATTCGATCGTGTAACCTGCCGGGATGCCGCCCGTGATCGACCTCGACGACGACGCCCCGAGACTGTCCGCCCCGGGAGACTTCGGATGGCCAACGCACTCCAGTTCCTCGCCGACCGGCTCAAAGAACTCCTCTCGGACGCGGTCTACCCCGTGCCCGAGGCGATCGCGGCCGTCCAAGCTAAACTCGACGCGCTCGCCGACGTGTCGGTGTCCAGTTTCGCCGACGTGCAGACGTGGCTCGACACGTTCGAGTCCCTGGGCGACGAGGCGGTCCGGGACACGCTGCTCGTGCGGGTCGTGCAAATTCACCTGCCGCGGGTCGCCCAGGCGCTGACGCTCGTGGGCGTCTTCCGGGTCGTCTTTTCCGCCGGCCCCGCCGGCCTCGCCCGGTTCGAGATCGACTGGGACCGCGCGCGGGGTCTGCTCAAGCCGGCGGGCGGCGCACTCGGCAACCCGTGGACGGCGGCCCTCCTGGAGAAGGCGAACAAGCTCGACGACCTCAAGGCCCTCCAGGCGCTCGCGGCCCTGGCGGTCGTCGCGCCGGTCGAGGCGGTCAAACTCGAGTACGCGCGGCAGGGGTTCGGGGCGCTCCCCCTGACCGGCACCCCGGGCGTCACGCTCGCCGACCTGATCGGCCTGGTCCACTCGCCGGTCGGCGTGTCGCTGCCGAGCGGGGCGGCGCTGTCGCTCGCCGACTTCCTGGCGAAGGCGCGCGAGGCCACCGGCCCCAAGGGCAGCCTGGCGGTCGCCGGCCCCGATGCGTTCGACCCGCTCTTGCCCTTCCCGTTCAACGGCTTCGGCGTCAGCGCGGCGTTGACGCCGGTCGAGTTCTTCACGCGGGCCGCGCAGCTCGACCTCGGGGCCGGGTGGTCGGCCAAGCTGGGGTCGTCGCGGACCGGACCCCTCGGCGTGTCGGCCGTCGCCGCGGGCGACACCGTCGCCGTGACGGGGACGCTTCCCGACCTGTCGCTCGTGCTGGCGAAGGGCCAGGTCGGCGGTGCGGCGGCGCTCACGTTGGGCGCGACCGACGGCACCCGCCTGGAGGTCGGCGGGGTGTCGGCGGGGCTGACCCTCTCCCCGGGGTCGGCGTCCCCGTTCGGCTTCCGCGTCGGCCTCGACCGGCTCGCCGTCGTCGTCCGCGCGTCGGACCTGTCGCTGGGCCTGCTCGGCGGCGTCGGCGGGGCGGACGCGGTCCGGGCCGGGGGGGACTTCGCGCTGGCGTACTCCTCGGACCAGGGGTGGAAGGCGGCCGCGGGCGGCGGCGGCGGCGCGCTCGGCGTGCGGGCGACGATTCCCGTCAACCGCACCCTCGGGGCGGCCGGCGCGGGGGTCACGGTCGAGCGGATCGTCGTCGCCCTGGAAGCCGACCTGGCCGCCGGGCCGTTCCGGGTCCGCTTGAAGGCGGTGGCGAGCGCGCGGGCCGAGATCGGGCCGGTCCGCGTGACCGCGGACGGGGCCGGCGTCTCGTTCGTCGTCGCCGGCGGCCCGCCGGAATTCCGCGCCGAGCCGCCGACCGGCGTCGGCCTGGCCGTCGATGCCGGGCTGGTCTCCGGCGGCGGGTTCCTCGACCGCCTGGGGCCGGACGAGTACGCCGGGGCACTCGAACTCAAACTCCTCGGCCTCGGCGCGTTCGCCTACGGGGTGTACAAGAAGCTGCCCGGGGGTGCCCCGTCGGTCATCGCCTTGATCGGCGTCCGCTTCCCGTTCCCCGGCGTGCAACTGAGCTGGGGGTTCGCCCTGACCGGCCTGGGCGGCCTGGTCGGCGTCAACCGCCGGGCCGACACCGACTTGCTCCGGGACCGCCTGGCCAGTGGGGCGGCCGGCAACGTGCTGTTCAACGAGGACCCGGCCCGGAACGCCCCGACGCTCCTCGCCGACCTCCGCGAGTTCTTCCCCGAGAAGCCCGGGACGTTCCTGGTCGGGCCGACGCTACAACTGAACTGGCTGGTCCTGGTCCGGCTGGACGTCGGCCTGTTCGTCGAACTCGGCGGCCCGGGCCAGGTCTTCCTCGCCGGGTCGGCCCGCATCGTGATCGGGGCGTCGGAGGACGTGGCCCTCGTCTTCCTGCGCCTGGACTTCATCGGCGGCGTGGACCTGGGGGCGAGCCTGATTTACTTCGACGCCGCGCTGGTGAACTCGCACGTCCTCCAGGTGTTCCGCGTCACCGGCGGGTGCGCCCTGCGGCTGTGCTACGGGCCGGCCGGGTACTTCCTCCTGAGCGTCGGCGGGTTCCACCCGGCGTTCAACCCCGGCACCCTCAAGTTGCCCAAGCTCGACCGGTGCGGGGCGACGATGTCGGCCGACGCGGGCGTCGCGTCCGCCTGGCTGAAGATGGGCATGTACTTCGCCGTCACGCCGAACACCCTGCAAATCGGGTCGTCGGTCGAGGCCGGCCTGTCGATCGGCCCGATCGACGCGCACGGCTGGTTCCGGTTCGACGCGATGGTCCAGTTCCACCCGTTCTACTTTCAGGCCGTCGTGGACGCCGGGTTCGACGTGGAAGTCGAGGGCGTGTCGCTGTGCGGCGTCCGCGTGGTCGGGGCGCTCGCCGGGCCGGGGCCGGTCGTCGTCCACGGCGAGGCGAGCGTCAAGATTCTGTTCGTCCGCATCTCGGGGAGTATCACCGTCCGGTTCGGGACCGACGCGGCCGACCGGCCCGAGGCGATCGCCGACCTGCTCGCGCGACTCCGGCCCGAGTTGAGCGACGCGAAGAACCTGCGGGCCTCCGGCGACGACCCCCTGGTCGCGCTGCGGCCGCGCCCCGCGCCGGGCGGGCTGCCCCTGGTCACCCCGGTCGGCGGCCTCGTCTGGGAGCAGAAGCGAGTCCCGCTCCAGCGCGACATCACCCGGCTCGACGGCGTGCCGTTGGCCGGGCCGCCGCACAAGCTGTCGGTCGCGGCCGGCCTGCCGACGACCGACGAGGACGACTGGTTCGGGCTGGGCACGTTCACGACCCTGACCGGGCCGGAGGCTCTGAACAACGCCGGGTTCGTCCGCGACGTGTCGGGCGTCCGGGTCGGCGCGGGCGACCCGGTCCGCGCGAACCCCGTCGTCTGCCCGCAGACGACGGACCTCAAGATCGTCCCCGAGTTCCGCAAGGTGTCGAAGTTGAACGCCGTCGCGTACGCCGGCGTCGGGCTGTCGGCCGCGTCCGGGGATCGGTCGCAGTCCCTGGCCGCGAAGGCCGGGGCGGCGATGGTGACGCTGGCCCCGGAGCGGTGGACGGCGCTCGACGCGGCGGGCCGGGTCGTGCCCGGTGGCGGCACCGCCGCCGGGCAGGCGTTCATGGCCGCCCGGGGCCGGGGCGGCGTGTCGGTCTGTGCGACCGACCGGCCCGTGAACCTGGCCGGGGTCTAGGCCGGCGGCGGGTGAGTCCACTCCTGGGGGGGTTGCGATGGCGGACGCGCTCACGTTCTTCGACCCGGTCCGGCCGCAGTTGCTCGCCACCGTGGCCGGCCAGGCGGGCGGGCGCGAGGGCGGCCGGCTGAAGGGCCGCCTCGACCTGACGCTGACCGACGCGGCCGGCGGCGCGAGCGTGACCGGCGGCGCGCCGTTCGCCCTGCTCGCGGCGGCCGACGTGGCCGGGCTGCGGGCCGGCGCGGTCGTCCGCGTCCTGCCGCCGCGCGACTCGCACGACGCCGAGACGACCAAGGCCGTCCACGTCGATTTCGCCGACCCGGACTTCCCCTGGCGGTACACACCGGTCGCCCCCGATGCCACCGGCCGGCTCAAGCCGTGGCTGGTCGTGATCGTCGGCAAGGCCGACGCCCTTCAAGTCGGCGGCGGCGTCGCCACCCGGCTCGCCGACTCGGTGCTAATCGAACACCGCCTCGACCGCTCGCACCTCTGGGCGCACGCCCAGGACGACAACCGGCGGCCGATCTCGCGGCTGCTGTCGCCGTGCGTCCTCGCCGAGTTCTCGGAGTACGTCGCCGCGGTCGTCCCGGCCTTCAACGACGCCGGCGACCCCGCGTGGCTGGTGGGCAACGACGGGACCGTGACCAAGCAGTTCGGTCCGGGCGGTCCGGGCGGCCCGTTGCGGGTGTTCGACTGGTGGCGGTTCTGGACCGGCGAGAAGGGCGACTTCGAGACGCTCGCCGAGGCCCTCCGCGTCCGCAAGACGGGCGGCACGGGCACGGTGTCGCTGCGGTACCGCCGCCCGGTGGCGGGCGTGGACGTCGCGCTCCAGCTGCGCGGGGCGATCACCGCGCTCGCGGCGGAGCCGGACCAGCCGGCGGCCGTGGCGGCGGCCCGCGCCGACCTCGACCGCCTCAACGACCCGGTGCCCGACACCGCCCTCGACCGGCACCTCGGGCTGCCCGCCTACGGCCGCCCGTGGGTCGCGGACGCCGACGCGGCGGCGTGGTCGAAAGCCCTGAACGACGACCCGCGGTACCGGGCGACCGCCGGCCTCGGGACGCGGCTGGGCGTCGAGGCGCAGGACGAGCTGATGGACGCGGCCGTCGCGCAGGCGGGGGCGCTGGACGCGGCGGCGGGCCGGGTCCGGGACCTCGCCCTCGGCCTGGAAGCCGCCGGCCGGCTCTGGGGCCGCAGGCTCCCGGCCGACCCGGTCCGCCGACTGGCGGTGTTCGGGCCGGCGCTCGGCCGGCTACCCGCGGCCGGCGGGGGGACCGTCCTGGACCGCGTCACCGGGCCGGACCGGACCCTGCCCCCGGCGGCCTTCTCGAGCGCCGCCGCCCGGGTCTTGCGCGGGGGGACGGCCCGCGCCCGCCACTCGGCCGCCCCGGTCCGGCGGGCCGACGCGCTCGGCCTGGCCAACGCCGCCCTCCCGCCGGTCGGCCGCCGATTGGCCGGCCTGCCCCACGCCGACGACGTGGCCCGGCTGGCCGGCGACAAGCCGCTCGAAGTGAAGCTCGGGCTGGCCGGCGGCGACTTGCCGCCCGAACTCCGCGACCTGGTCGAGAAGTTCGCCGGCCGCCGGGTCGATGCCGCCTTCGTCGCGGACTTCACGGCCGCCCTGCGCGCCCTGGGCCACGACTGCGGGCCGGGGCCGGCCCAGACGCTGCGGGACGCCAACGTCGGCGTCGCCGAGCGCGACGTGCTCGTCCGCGCCGTCCGCCGCTGCGTCGCCAGTCGGGCGCGGCCGAACGTCGAGGGCGGCCAGGACATTCTGGACGCCGGCATCGACGGCTCGCCCTTGCCCGACCCCGACACCGAACGGCCCGTCGACTTGGGCGGACTCGGCACGGCCGTCGCCGGGGCGATCGACCCGACGGCCGACACCGCCCCGGCACTCGGCCGCGTGCGGGCGACGATCAACACGGCCGAGCCGGTCACGCTCCGCCCCCTCGAACTCCCGCTCGGCCTCGACTTCCCGACCTGGCAACTCGTCAACAAGCGGCACCCGGACTGGCTCCTCCCGGGCGGGTCGGGCATTCCGGGCGACTCGATCCTTTCGCTCAAGACGAACCCCACCTTCACGGACGCGTTCCTGGTCGGCCTCAACGCGCAATTCCTGGCCGAGATGCGCTGGCGGGGGCTGGCCGCCCGCCGGACGTTCACCCCCCTGCGCATGTTCTGGGGGTACGTCAACCACGCGACCGGCCGGCGCGAGGCGGACATCCTGCCGATCTCGGCGTGGGCCGACACGCCCGCGGGCGGGCTGGGCGACCTGTCGCACCAGGCGGTCAAGCCGGGCGACGTGACCGGGAAGGAAGACCTCGTCCTGCTCTTCAAAACCGACCTGTTCCGCCGGTACCCGGCCACGCTGGTCTACCTCGTCAAGCCCGACCCCGCGGCGGCGGCGGCCCAGGCGCTGGCGGTGGCGGGCAACCCGACGGCGACGGCCCCCGAGGTGGAGGCGCTCTTGAAGGAGTCGCCCGACTTTTCGGCGAACGCCGCCGACCGCGCCAAGCGGACGTGCCTGGGGCCGATCTTCATGGGCACGCTGGCGGCCGACCTCGTGTTCTTCGCGTTCGACGTGGCCCCGGCCACGCTCGACGAGTACTGGCTCGTGATCGACGAGCCGCCGGCCGACTTGCGCTTCCGCAACCCGGACAAGCCCGGGGCCGTCGAGACACCGGCCGCCGTGATCCGGACGAGCGCCGCGGCCTTCGCGACGACGACCATCGACCGGCCGACCCGGGTCGCCATCAGCGGCCGGTACCTGGAAGAGAGGGGGCTTTCCTGACATGACCACCCCGACCCGCTACCGCGACTTGCGCCGCCCGCGCGTCGCCGCCGCCCGCGCGGCGGTCGCGGCCCTGCGCGCCGAGGCCGCCGCCCGCCAGGCGGTTCTGCTGGCCGGGCCGAACCCGGACGCCGGCGAACTGGCCGCGGCCGCCCAGGCGCTCGCCGGCCTCGACGCGCGGCTCGCCCCACTGGCGCGGGAAGCCGACGCCCTGGCCGCCGCCGACTGGACCGTGGCCGACCCGACTTTCGAGTTGGTCGCGCGGCTCCGCGTCTGGGAGGGCGGGCCGGCCCTCGCGCCCGAGGTCGAGGGCGACCCCGTGCGCCTGGCCCTGGGCGAACCGCCGGGCCTCACGCCGGCGGCGCGCGGCTGGCTCGCCGGACTCGCGCGGACGCCGGGCGACCCGCCGGGCGACCTCCTCGACCAGGCCCGGGCGGCGACCGGCGGGGACGCGGCGGCCGTCGAAGAACTCGTGTTCGCCGGCTTCCGCGCGTGGATCGGCCGCGGCCGCCCGTACCCGTTCGAGGACGTGGCCGTTTTGCTGCCGGCCCGCCTGGAAACCCTGTTCGACGCGACGCCGCGGGGCGAAGTGTTGTCGCTCCGGGTGCTGCCCGACGAGGCGTCGATCCTCCGGGACAACCCGACCGTGGCCGCCGCGGAAGCCGCCGCACTGACGCGGTTCTGGGCGGACGCGAAGCCGGCGTCGCCCCCGCCGGCGGCGTTCCCGGCCTCCTGGCTCGACGCCGCCGAAGGGCGGGTCGCCTGGGAGGTGTTCGCCGCCGCCGTCGGCCCGCGCCGCGCCGCCTGGCTCGTCGCCTCGTTCCCGCCGACCCTCGCCGGCGGAGACGCGGTCGTCGCCGTCGCCGCCGACCCCGGCCCGCCCCTGTCGAACCGCGTCTCGGGGCTGCCGGCGGTTCTGGCGGTGTTCGCCGTCGATCGGGCCGGCGCGACGCGCGAGGTCGGTCGCCTGACGCGGTCGGCCGCACTCCCGCCCGGCCCGATCCCGGTGCCCTTGCCCGGGGCGAGCGTGGCGGAGATCACCGAGAGCTGGTGGGGGGACTTCGGGAAGGCGAAAGACCTCGGCCTGGCCGGCGAGTTCCTCCTCCCCGCCGGGCTGACGCGGGAGACGATCGAGGCCCTGTACGTCGTCGGCGTCGGGGACGAGGCCCCGGGGCCGCACGTCCGCGCGCTGGCCGACGCCGGCGACCTCGGGTTCCTCCGGCCCGGGGCGGCGACGAACAGCGTCCGGGGTGCCCAGGCGGCCGAACTCGCCCGCGACCCCGAGACCTGGCGGGTCGTCGCCGCGCGGCGGCTCACGGGGGTGAGTGCCATCGACGCGGGGCAACGGGACGCCGTCCGGGCACTGGTCGGGTCGGGGGCGGCCGTGCCGTTCGTCCCCGGGTCTTCGGCCGACCTCGCGGACTCGCGGACGTTCGTCCGCGCCCTCTGGCCGGCCCTCTGGGGCCACCACCTCCGCGACATCTGGGGCATCGGCGACGCGGCGCACGCGGTCGGGCTGTGGGCGAGCGAACACCTCGCCCCCGAAGGACCACTCTTGCCCGTGCGGGTCGCCGACCAGCCCTACGGCCTGTTGCCCGCGACCTCCCTCGCGGCGTGGCGGCCGGCCGACGCCTCGCCCGAGGCGGGCCTGGAAGTCGAAATGGTCCGCCGGCTCGGCCCCCTCCGCGACGCCTGGCGGGACGCCGCCCGCGCGCGGGGCACCGCCGTGGGGGCGGACGCCGGCAAGTTCCTCGACCTGCTCGGCCGGGACGGGGTCACGTCCCGGTACGTCGCCCGGCAGTTCCTGCCGACGAAGGTGTTATCGCTGCTCCACCCCGCCGCGCCGGCCGCCGCCATTGAAGACCTGGCCAAGCGCGCCTACGACCGGGCGAGCCGGGTCTACGACCGCCCCCCGGTGCGCTTCCACTTCCCTTCGGGCGACCCGCGCCGCCTGCGCCTGCCCCTGATTGCGGCGACCCGCCGGCCGTTCCGGGACGGCACCGGACCGGTCAAGATCGGCGAGGCCCTCGACAAGCTCGCCGGCGGCCTGAGCGCGTCGAACTTCTATCAGGAACTGTTGGACTTCGTCGTCCCCGACAGTTTGCTGATCCGCCTGATGTTCGAGTCGTCGGTCTTGACGCAGGCGTGGTACGTGCAATCGGTCACCAACGACCCCACGCCCCTTCTGGACGACCCAATCTGGGCCGCGGCCGAATCGGTCGTCGAGCGGACTCGCAAGGGCTTCGCCGGCGCGCTGGCGGCCGGCACGGGGTCGCCGGCGATGAACCGGCTGTGGAAAGTCGTCTTCGAGGCCCACCGGGAGATCGCCCGCGAACTCGACGACGCGTCGGGCGGCCGCCTGGAAAAGGTCGCCGACCCGTTCCGACCCGGGAAGGTCGTCGCCACCATGCGGGTTCCGCCCGAGCGGCTGGCGCGGTGGGAGCGGGCGCTGCGGGCGACCCTGGACGCGGCCTCGCACCGCCTCGACCCGTGGGCCGTCGGGGTCGCGTACCGGCGGCTCGCGGGCACGGTCGGGGGCAGCCGCGGGCGGCACCGGCTCGGGGTGTACGGGTGGGTGGACGGGCCGTTCCTGGGCACGCCCGGGCCGACCCCGGCCGGGTTGCTGCACGCGCCGTCGCACCCCCAGGCGGTGACGGCGGCGATCCTCCGCGACAAGTTCCTCTCGTCGGCCGCCGACGCGGACCCGGCCCGGCCGCGGAACCTGTGGGAGATGACGGTCGATTCGCGGCGGGCGCGGGCGGCCCGCCACCTCGCCGAGGACGCCGCCCTCGGCGTCCACCTGATGGAGTCCGTCGGCCGGCAGGTCGAGGGCGTGTTGGGCACCTTCCAGGCCGTCGAGGCGGTTCGTCTGCTCGTGCCGATGGCGGCCGACCGGCCGGACCGCCACGCCGTTTGCCAGGGGCTGGCGGCGCTGGCCGCGCTCCGCACCGGCACCGCCCCGGGGCTACCCCTGGACCCGGCGAAGGTCGCGGCCCTCCGCGCGGGGCTGTCGGCCGCGCAGAAGGACGCGCTCGACGGGATCGACGCGGCCCTGGACGCCTACGGCGACTTGCTAGTCGCGGACGCCGTCCACGCGGTCGTCACGGGCCACCCCGACCTGGCGTCGCAGATCATGGACGCGGCCGCGGGGCTGGGCCGCCCGCCGACGTTCGAGTCGCTCGACACGCCCCCGTCCGGGTACATCCTCTCGACGACCGTGCTCAGTGCGGTCCCGGCCGTGGCCCCGGCCGGCGCGGCCGACGCCGACGCCCACCCGTGCCGGATCGCCGAGCCGTCGCTGGCCGCGTACCTCGACCGCCAGTTCGCCGCCGAGGCCGACCGTACCTGGACGATCCGGTACACCGCCGCCGGGCCGGTCGAAACAATTGACGCGGTGTCGATCGCCGTCCTCGGGCTGACGCCGGCGGAAGCGGCCCTGACCTCGCCCGAGTTGATCGGCGCGGCGATGGTCGCCCTCCGCGGCGGGGTCCGCCTGTTGGAGGCGACCCCGCCGCCGGGCGACGGCGTGGCCCGGACGATGTGGGCCGACCTCGGGGGCCAGCCGACCACGGCCCGGGTGCTGACCGGGGCCGGCCCGGCGGCCCCCGGCGGGGCCGCGCTCGACGCCGCCGCCCGGGCCGACCTGGGCGACCGCTTCACCCTCTTGCGAACGGCGTGCGAAAAGGTCGCGGCCGACCTGCGCGTCCCCGGTGCCCCGCGGCCGGCCGCGCTCCGCCGCGCGCTGCGGTTCGGCGTCGCCCCGGCCCTGGACCCGGCCGACCAGGGGGCGTACTTCCGGGCCGTCTTCGGCGACCCGGCGGCGGTGCCGGCCGCGGACGGGCCGCTGCTCGACCGGCTGGCCCTGGCCGCCGCGGGGTCGCTCGCCGGGCGTCTCGAGAAAGTGCCGGCGGCCCCGCCGCGGCCCGTCCCCGACCTCGCCCGGGCGATCGCCGAATTGACCACGGCCGACGGCAAGCTCAGCGTCCTGACGACCTGGGACACCGGTCAACTCCTGGCGGTCACGGGCCTCCGGGCGGAGGCCGAAGCCCCGGCCCTCGACCGCGACTGGCTGCCCGTCGTCGCGGCCGTCCGCCCCGGCGTCGCCCGGCTGGAGGCGCTGCAACTCGCGGGGCGGCACCTGCGGACGCACACCCCGTTGCGGCCGTTCTCGAACGCCGCCGACCCGGGCGACCCGTGGCGGGCGGGGGCCGTCGGCCGCAACCGGGCGGCCCGCGACGGCGGGGCCTTCAAGCCCGCCCGGTTCGAGACGCCCGCGCTCGTGGCGGCCTACGGCGAGGCCGGCGTCTGGCAGTCCGCCCGCGTGGCCGTCGGCCTGATCGACGAGTTCGGCGAGCACGTGCCGATGGAGCACCGGACCGGGTACGCCGCGTTCGGGTTCAACGCCCCGGCGGCCCGCCCGCCGCAGGCGATCCTGTTGGCCGTGCCCGGGGTCCCCCGGACGCTCCTGGACGAAGAGGCGGTCCAGGCGATCGTCGCCGAGACGCGGGCCTTGGCCCACGCCCGGGCCGCCCGCCCCGAGGACCTGGGCCCGTACCAGTTGCTCGCGCCCAACCTGTGGTTCCGGGCGACCGGGCTGGACCGGGTCCGCCTGGACGCCGGCAGTCAGTTCACGCCGTAACCGCACCCCCGATCCGAGGTGGAACGATGACCCGGTACGACGCCTACGCGCGGCTGGAACCCCGGCCCGGCGACCGCGACCTGCAGCGCGGCTTCGAGGCCGCGGTCCACGACCCGTGTTGGTTCCTCGCCCGCCAGTGGCAGATGGGGGAACACCAGGGGGAGAACGCTTCGACGCCGCTCGTCGTGAACTACCGGCTCGACGCCGCCCGCATCGGCGCGCCGGCCGGCTGGGCGGGGTTCGACCCGACCCTGTCCCCCGCCGAGGCGGCCGTCGAGGCGGAGCGGGACGACTGGTGGACGATGGGCCGCCGCGTCGAGGCCGGGCAGCGGGTCGGGGACTCCGCCCGGGCCGATGCCCGGGCCGCGGCCGCCGACCCGCGCGCCCGCTTCCAGTCCCCCCCGCCCCCCTACGGACGGTTCGCCGGCCGGCCGGACGGTCTTGCCCTCTGGCACCTCCGGACGGCCCTCGGCCTGACGCCGGCGGACTTCGGCCCCGACGCCCCGCCCGCCGACCGGCCGGCGGCGTGGCAGCCCGACCGCCTCGTGTACGACCAGGATTACCCGGTCGGCGGCGCGACCCTGAGCGTCCGCGACCACCGGGGCGACGCCCTCGACTGGTACTCGGCCGACGCCTCGGCGGACTTCACCCCGGACGAGGTCGGCGCACCGCGGGCCGTCCTGCCCGCCCCCCTGGAGTACCCGGGCGCGCCGAACCCGCGGTGGTGGCAGATCGAGGACCACGCCACCGATGTCGGCGGCTACCCCCCGGACCCGGCCCACTTCCCGACGATGCTCTTGATCGACCTGATCTCGTCCCACGGCGACGACTGGTTCCTCGTCCCGGTCTCGGCCCGGGCCGGGCGGGCCGTCGTCCTCGCCGACGTGTCCGTGACGGACTCGTTCGGCCGCACCTTCCGGCAATCCGACCCGGGCGGCGAGGGGCTGCGGCCGCCGGCCGACTGGCACCTGTTCCGTTGCCGCGGCGCGGCCCCCGGGGCACTGGTCCTCTGGAACGTCGCCGAACTGCCGCTCGAAGGGCCGGTCCTGGAGCGCGTGCAGTTCGGCACCGACGAGGCCGCGAACCTGCTCTGGGCGGTCGAGCGGGTCGTCGGCGGCCGCGAGTTCGCGGCCCGCGAGGTGCCCCCGGTCGATCCGGTCGCCCACCCCGCGTACCCGCCCGCGGCCGCGTCCGGCGACGCCACGCGGGAGCGGCGGTGGGCTTACGTTCCCGGCGAGAGTGCGCCCCCCGGGTGGCACCCCTACGCCCTCGACGAGGCGGCCGCGGGCGACCGCTCGTTCGTCCAGCACCGGCTCGTCGATTACTCGCGGCAGGTCGCCTTCGCCGCGCCGAAGCCGGCCGCCGAAGTCCTCCGGGCCGGCCCCCCGGAGTCGCCCGCCCTGCACCGCCTCGCCCCGGCCGCGGTCCCGTCCGGCGGCGTCGAAATCGAGCGGCGGCGGGTGCTCGCCCGGGACTGCCTCGGCAACCCGTTCCTGTGGACGCAGAAGCAGCGCCGGCCCCTCCGCGCCCCGCCGGCCCGCACCCTCCGGTACGACGGCGTGGCCGAAACGGCCGACCCCGAGTGACCCCCGCCCCCAGCCCAGGAGTCCACCGTGCCCAGTCCCCGCGACGTCCGCCTCGACGCGTTCTTCGAGGCCAGCGGGCGAGTTCGGATGGGAGTTTTTATTAAATTGACACGCGGGTGAAACCCTGTTGAAATTCGATCGTGCCGGCATCGGCCCGATTGCCCTGCCGGACTATTCTCCCCAGAGGATTGCCGAAATGGACCGAAAAGACCTGGCCGCGGCCGCCGACCCGGCGGTCATGGGCCGCTACCTCGCGGGCCTCCCGCACGGCGGGCACGCCCACGCGGTGCCCTCGGAGAGCGTCCGCGCCGACGACTACTCGGGGCACCAGATCGTCGTCAAATCGACCTACGAAGTGAGCATCGACGGGACCGTTTTGCCGCTACACTTGAGCATCGCCAACGACGGGACCGTCCACTGCCACAGTCTGCCGAACTACACCTCCGGCTCGCTGATGGACGTGCTCCGCCGGTTGATCGACGCCTTCCCGAACGACTTCCCCCCCGGCGGCCCGAAGGGCGGCGGGGCGGGCGGCACGCCCGGGGGCGGGCACGGCGGGCACGGCGGACACGGCACGGGCGGTACGACTCCCTCGGGCACCACCGGCGGGGGGAAGTGACATGGCCGTAACGCGGACCAACGTCCTGCTCGACCTCGCCGCCCGGGACGCCTTCCTGCGCGGGGTGATGCTGCTCAAGAACGAAACCTCGGCGGTGACGACGGCCGCCTTCGGCATCCCCGGCCCGCCGACCCCCATCCGGGCGTACGACTTGTTCGTGATCTGGCACCACACGGCCATGACCACGATGACGCCGAACCCGGACGGCACGAACCCGAACGGCCGGAACGCCGCGCACCGCGGGCCGATCTTCCTCCCCTGGCACCGCGTCTTCCTGTTGTTCTTCGAGCAGAACCTGCAGCGGGTCTTGGGCGACCCGAACTTCGGCCTGCCGTACTGGGACTGGTCGGCGGACGGGACGGCCCCCCCGGCCTTGCAGCCGAACAGCCCGATCTGGTCGCCGGACTGGCTCGGCGGCGGCGGTAACCCGGTCTCGACCGGCCGGTTCGCGTTCAACCCCGCCGACCCCGCCGGCTTCCGGGTGCGCCTGGAGTCCGGCCCGTCCGGGAAGCTCCGCCAGGTGAACCTGGGCCTGTGGCGGGCGTTCGGTGCCTCCGCGGCTTCGCTGCCCAACGTCGCCGAAGTCGGGTTGTTGTTCGACCTGTTCGACTCGTCCCTCGACGCCGCCAGCGCGTTCCCGTGGGACGCCGCCTGCACCGGGTTGTCCAACCGGCTGGAGGGGACCGCCCCCGGCGGCACGAACCTGCACAACCAGGTCCACCGGTGGGTCGGCGGGGCCATGCTCCCGCAGTCGTCCCCGAACGACCCGGTCTTCTTCCTGCACCACTGCAACGTCGATCGCATCTGGCAGGGCTGGCTGAACCGCCACGGGCCGGTCTACCAGCCGGACATGGCCGCCCCCGGAGGCCCGGTCGGCCACCGGATTCACGACCCGATTCTGTCGCCGTTCCTGCCCGGTCTGCCCGGGCCGACTCCCGCGATGACCCTCGACGTTTCCGCCGCGTACACGTACGACGTGGTCCCGCCGCCGTAAGCTCGACGGCTTGCGAGTGCGCGCCGGTGGGCCGCCGAAACCCGTCGGGCCGCTCCGAACCGTAACCCCGAGGAACTCGTGTTGCCCGGCCGCCCGGGCACGCGGTTCCGGAACCTGATGGCGCGGCGTCGAGCGGTCATTTTCGCCCCCGCGTTCGCCGCCGGTCTCGACCGGCCAACCGAGAGCGTCGTCGGTCGGGTCCGGGGTGCGATCGGTACTCCGGACCGATTTTACGGCCACGACTCCCGTTCGGTGCATAACAACTCCTCGGGCGGGGCCGTTCACGTCGGCCGGGTACGCGACTTGCTGCACCGTGCTCGCACGCGAACTTCCGCCGGTCCCGGCGAACGATTCATCGACCCAGGGAGTCACTCGTCATGGACTTGAACCGCTTCACCGAGAAGGCGCGGGACGTGGTCGCCGCGTCGCAGAAGATCGCCTCCCGCCTCAACAACCAGCAGATCGACCTCGAACACCTGCTCAGCGCCATGCTCGAACAGGACCGCGGCCTCGCGCCGATCGTGCTGGCCAAGGCCGGGGTGCCGGTCGATCCGCTGCGGGTCAAGGTGCAGATCGAACTCGAACGCCTGCCGAAGGTCACGGGGCCGAGCGGGGCGACCGACAACCAGTACCCCAGCGGCCGGCTCACGAAGCTACTCGCCACGGCGGAGGACGAGGCGAAGGCGCTCAAAGACGAGTACGTCTCCGTCGAACACCTGTTGCTGGCGATGCTGCCCGACCGCGGGGCGGCGGGGTCGGCGCTCAAGGACGTGGGCCTGACCCGCAACCGCGTGCTGACCGCCCTGCAGGAGGTGCGCGGCAAAACCCGGGTGACCACGCAGAACCCGGAGGAGACCTACCAGGCGCTCGAAAAGTACGGCCGCGACCTGACCCAGGCGGCCCGCGACGGCAAGCTCGACCCGGTGATTGGCCGGGACGAGGAGATCCGCCGCGTCGTCCAAATCTTGAGCCGCCGCACCAAGAACAACCCCGTACTCATCGGCGAGCCGGGCGTCGGCAAGACGGCGATTGCCGAGGGGTTGGCCCAGCGCATCGTCCGCGGCGACGTGCCGGAGGGCTTGAAGGACAAGCGGATCGTGTCGCTCGACATGGGCGCGCTCATCGCCGGGGCCAAGTACCGCGGCGAGTTCGAGGAGCGGCTGAAGGCGGTGCTCAACGAGGTGAAGACCTCGGAAGGCCGCGTGATTTTGTTCATCGACGAACTGCACACGGTCGTCGGCGCGGGCAAGGCCGAGGGGGCGATGGACGCGGGGAACTTGTTGAAGCCGATGCTGGCCCGCGGCGAGTTGCACTGCATCGGGGCGACGACCCTCGACGAGTACCGCAAGCACATCGAGAAGGACGCCGCGCTCGAGCGCCGCTTCCAGCAGGTGCTCGTCGATCAGCCGACGGTCGAGGACACGATCTCGATCCTGCGCGGCCTCAAGGACCGGTACGAGACGCACCACGGCGTCCGCATTAAGGACGCCGCGCTGGTCGCCGCGGCGGTGCTGTCGAACCGGTACATCGCCGACCGCTTCTTGCCCGACAAGGCGATCGACCTGATGGACGAGGCGGCGGCCAAGTTGCGCACCGAGATCGACTCGATGCCGACGGAACTCGACGAGATATTGCGCCGCGTCATGCAACTCGAGATCGAGCGCGAGGCGTTAAAGAAGGAGACCGACCCGGCGAGCCGGGACCGGCTCGAACGGATCGAGAAGGAGTTGGCCAACATCAAGGCCGACGCCGACGGGTTGAAGGGGACGTGGCAGGCCGAGAAGGCGGCGGTGCAGAAGGTCCGCGTCGTCCGCGAGCAAATCGAAGAAGCCAAGCGGCAGGTCGAACTCGCCGAGCGCGACTACGACCTGAACCGCGCCGCCGAGTTGAAGTACGGCAAGTTGCCGGAGTTGCAGAAGCAACTCGCCGCGGTCGAGGCCGAGTTCGCCCTCCCGGCCAACGGCCCGCGGCTGCTCCGCGAGGACGTGGGCGAGGCCGACATCGCCGCCGTGGTCAGCCGCTGGACCGGCGTTCCGGTGACGAAGTTGCTCGAAGGCGAGAAGGAGAAGTTGCTGCACCTGGCCGACGTGCTGGCGGAGCGGGTCGTCGGCCAGGACGAGGCGACGCAGGCGGTCAGCGAGGCGGTCATCCGGGCGCGGGCGGGGCTGAAGGACCCCGACAAGCCGATCGGCAGCTTCCTGTTCCTGGGGCCGACCGGCGTCGGCAAGACCGAGCTGGCGCGGGCCTTGGCGGCCTTTCTGTTCGACGACGAGAAGGCGATGATCCGCATCGACATGAGCGAGTACCAGGAGAAGCACACCGTCTCCCGGCTGGTCGGTGCCCCGCCCGGGTACGTCGGCTACGACGAGGGCGGTCAACTCACCGAGGCGGTCCGCCGCCGGCCGTACTGTGTGATCCTGTTCGACGAGATCGAGAAGGCCCACGCCGACGTGTTCAACGTGCTGCTCCAGGTGCTCGACGACGGCCGATTGACCGACAGCCAGGGCCGGCTCGTGGACTTCAAGAACACCATCGTCGTGATGACCTCGAACGTCGGCTCGCAGCGAATCTTGCACTACAAGGGCAGCACCATCGGCGAGCTGTACGAGCGGATGCGCGACGAAGTCCTGGGCGAACTCCGCAAGGTCTTCCGGCCCGAGTTCTTGAACCGCATCGACGAGACGATCGTCTTCCACGCGCTGAAGGAGAGCGACCTGAAGCGGATCATCGAGATTCAACTCGACCGCATCCGCGACCGCCTCACCGACCGCAAGATCACGCTGACCCTGACCGACGCGGCCAAGACGCACCTGGTGGCGACCGGGTACGACCCCGTGTACGGCGCGCGGCCGCTGAAGCGCGCCCTGCAACGCCAGATCGAGACGGCGCTGGCCAAGAAGATGCTCGGCGGCGAAGTCCGCGACGGGGACACCGTCCGCGTCGATTACGACCTGGCCCACGACGCCCTGACCTTCACGCCGACGGCGGCGGGGTGAACGCCGCCATAGCGGTGGGCGCGGACGCGAATCCGCTGTACTTCCGCGGCACGCGGGGATTGGCCGGGTGAGGGGACTACAGCTGTAGGGGTTGCAGCGGGGGTCCTTGACTTGTGGTGCCCAAACTTTTAGAACTGCCTCGCGCGATTCTCCGATGCGGTACACCCATGTAATTGTGAATAACTAGCATGTCATTCTCGTTATTAATTCCGACTACCTTGTCGAATGCCCATATAAATATTACCGTAGTTGTCGGGGAGATACTGTTTATTCTCGGTGCAAACGGCACCGGCAAGTCTAGTCTGATGCAGGCATTCGCTTCTGCAGGCGGTAGTAACACTCGTCGGATCACAGCGCACCGCCAAACGTGGTTTCGATCAGGATACCCTGAGTTTGCTGGGAAACAGCGAACCGATTACGAGTCAAGTGTAATTGGCCATGATCAGCAGACGAGCGCGCGTTGGATGGACAGCTACTCAGATCAACGACCTCAGATGGCAATATATGATTTAGTCAACTCCGAGAATGTGCGCCAGAGCAATAGCCCGCGCTGTCGATGCAAAAATGCCCGGTGAGGTTCTTGAATGTGCTGCTAAAGATGGCGCATTAGCGATTTTGAACCGTCTACTCAGACTCTCGAATATCGCCATCATCATATCAATAGAGACAAGCGGCGAAATCACTGCGATTCGGAATAATAGTAAGCCTTACAGCATTGCAAAACTCTCTGACGGGGAGAGAAACGCGATCCTAATCGCGGCAAACGTGTTGACCGTAGCAGCGGGAACTCTTCTCCTCATTGATGAACCCGAACGACATCTCCATAGATTGATCGTATCACCACTTCTGTCGCTTTTACTGAAGGAGCGGCCGGACTGTGCGTTTGTTGTATCTACGCACGAGCCGATGCTTCCAGTCGATAATCCGCAATCCAAGGTTTTATTGACGAGAGCTTGCATCTACGAAGGTGACACGGTGATATCCTACGACATCGATTTGCTGAATAAAACCGATACGATTGATGACGACTTGAAGCGAACTATTCTGGGCGAGCGGCGGAAGATCGTATTCGTCGAGGGCGTCGAACACAGCCTCGACAAACCGCTTTACAGCCTCCTTTTCCCGAATGCTTCGATAGTCGCTGAATCCAACTGCCGCGAGGTCGAGAATGCGGTTGTTGGAATTAGAAGCGCGGCTGAGTTGCACTGGGCCAAGCCGTTTGGCTTGGTGGACAACGATTCATCCGATCCAGCGCGGATCGCGGATTTGCATGCCAAAAGCGTAACCGCGCTCAGCGTCTATTCGGTTGAATCAATTTACTATCGCCCAGCTGTGCAGAGACTGGTGGGCGAGAAGATATCAGCGGTAACGGGCGGAGATCTAGAGGAGATGTTGCAGACGTCAAAAACTGACGCCATTAAGTGGATTCGTAAAAATACCAAGCATCTGAGTGACTGTATCGCCGACAAGATGGCACGCGCTCAGGTCTGCTCGCTTTTGCCAAAAAAGGGCGAGATCGCGAACGGTGGGGAGCGTACTGTGACGATCGACTTTACAAAGATTGCCCATGACGAAGGGTCACGTCTCGCACAGTTAGTCAGCGCATCCGATTTTATCGGCGTGTTGCAGAGGTATCCTATTCGGGAATCTTCCGCGCTCGATGCCATTGCCAAGGCGCTCAACTTCCCCAATCGCCATCTCTATGAAGCAGCTGTTCGCAAACTCTTAATTGACGATCCGAAGGCGGTAAAGCTCGTCCGGTCCTTGCTTGGCTCGCTACCCGCTGATCTGCTTGCGTAAGCCTGCGACAAGTGGCCATAAGCGTACACACCGGATACCACGCGGGTCGGCTGCTGTGTCGCTACGCCGACGAGTTCCCCGACGGCAAGTTCCAGGTCTTCAAGGCGTTGGTCGCGAGCTGGGCGGCCGGACGATTCGCCTGGCCGACATCGGGGCACGCAGTCGCGAAGCCCGGGTTTGTCGAGGTGCCGGAGAAGGACATCCCCAAGCCCGCAACCAAATAGGCGAGGACTGACGATGGCGAACACCTGGGCGATCCTGCCGGTCGTCCCCGGCCCCAACGACTTGCCGGGCCGGATCGAAAACGTTCTCACCGCAGCGGCGGCCTTGGCCGTGGTCGAGCGCGTGGAGCGGGCCGCTGCGGGTCAGCCGTTTTTGGTCCGGATCGAAGACCAACACGACCCGATGAAATGGATCGACGTCGGGGTGTGCCCGTGGGGCTGGGCGATGTTGTGTACCGACGACTACGAACCCAACACCAGCGACAACTTCGTCACCCGCGGCGATAGTCACGGCCAAGAAGTGTGGGAATTCGATCAGCCGGGGGGACAGACGATGGGGTTGTCGAAGAAGTCCTTCGTCGATCCCAAGAGACTCAAGCGCGCCCTCGGCGTTTACCTTTCCACGCGGAAACTCTGGCGCGGGATGAGTTGGGAGCCGACTCCCAGCCCGCTGCTGCTGGCCGACGAACCGGACGCTTAGGTGGCATCACCAGCCCGTGAGTCGGCCGGACGATTCGCGGGCGGACGCTCCGCCGCTCGCCGTCACTCCTCGCGCTTCGCGGCGATGTCGCTGACGGTTTCGCCGGCCAGCTTGGCGAAAGTGACGATGCGGTCGCCGTCGGCCAGGTTCATCACCCGGACGCCCTGGGTGTTGCGGCCGACGATGCGGATCTCGTCCACCTTCGACCGGGTCACCATGCCCTGCAGCGTCATGATGATGACCTCGTCGCCGTTGCGGACGGCCGCGATACCGACGACCGGGCCGTTCTTGTCGGTCACCTTCACGTCCTTCGTGCCCTTGCCGCCGCGGCGCTGCAAGCGGTAGCGGGCCGTGCCGCGCTCGACCGCCTCGTCGCCCTCCTCGGCCTCCCCGTCGTCGGCGACTTCCTCGACCGGCTCCTCGGCCGGGTCGGCGGTGGCGTCGGGGTCGCCCTCGACGTCGGCCAGCACGACCGGGCTGTTGACGCCGAACGGGGTCCGCTTGCCGTACCCGAGTTCGCACACGGTCAGCAGGAAGCCGTCGGGGTCGGCGACGACCATGCCGACGAGGTAGTCGTCCTTGCCCAGGCGGATGCCGCGGACGCCCTTGGTGTTGCGGCCCATCTCGCGGGCGTCGGACTCCTGGAAGCGGATGGCCATGCCCTTGCGGGTGCTCAGCACGACCTCGTCGCCCGGCTTGGTCAGGGCCACGTCGATGAGCGCGTCGCCGTCTTCGAGGTTGATGCCGATGATCCCGCCTGACCGCGGCCGGCCGTAGTCGGTCAGCGCCGTCTTCTTGACGACGCCCTTGCGGGTGGCCATCACGAGGTGGGACCCGGCGACGAACTCGCGGACCGGGATGACGCTCGAAATCTTCTCGTCGGCCTTGAGCGACAGGACGTTGGCGATCGACCGCCCGGCCGAGGTCCGCGTCGCCACCGGCACCTTGTACACCTTGAGCCAGTAGACCTGGCCGCGGTCGGTGAAGACGAGCAGGTAGCTCTTCAGCGTCGTGGTGAAAAAGTGCGCGACGAAGTCGTTGTCCCGGGTGCCCCCGGCGACGCCCTTGCCGCCGCGGTTCTGCACGCGGAAGGTGTCGATCGCCATCCGCTTCAGGAAGCCCTCGTGGCTGATCGTCACGACCGTCGGGTCGTCGGAAATCAACTCCTCGAAGTCCACGTCGCCGCCGTCGTCGGTGATCTCGGTCTTGCGCGGGTTGTCGAACCGGGTGCGGATCTCTTCGAGGTCGGCGCGGATGACGGCCTTGACCTTGGCGTCGTCCGCGAGCAGTTCCTCGTAGCCGATGATGAGGTCGCGGAGCTGGCGGTACTCCTTCAAAATCTCGTCGCTCTCGAGCGCGGCGAGCTGGCCGAGTTGCATCCGCACGACGGCCTCGGCCTGGGCCTCGGTCATGCGGTACACGTCGGTCTTGCCGAGTTCGCCCTGCAGCGCCGAGAAGGCCTCGACGCCGATGGCGCGTTCGAGCACGGCCGCGGCCACTTCCATCGCCTGCAAGCGGATTTTCGTCTCGGTCCGCGACGGCGAGGTGCGGCAGATGCGGATGACCTCGTCCAGGGACGAGATGGCGATGAGCTGGCCTTCGAGCACGTGCCCGCGGCGCTTGGCCTCGCGCAAGAGGTACTGGGTGCGGCGGCGGATGACCTGGTTGCGGTGGTCCAGGAAGTATTGCATCATCTCCTTGAGGGAGAGGAACTTCGGCCGGCCGTCCACGAGCGCGAGCAGGCCGATGCTGACCGTCTTTTGCAGCGGGCTGAACTGGTACAGTTGGTTCAGGATCAGGTGCGGGTCGGCCCCACGCTTCAACTCGATGACGAGCCGGACCGGCTCGCCGTTGCGGGCCGACGACTCGTCGCGGATGCCGCTGACGCCGGCGATCTTCTCTTCCTTGACCAGCCGGCCGATGTCCTCGGCGAGCTTGTTCCGCGTCACCTGGAACGGCACCTCGCGGATCAAAATACTCGGCGTCTTGCCCTTGCCCTCTTCGACGATCTCGGCCCGCGCCCGCAGGGTCATGCGGCTGCGCTCGCCCATGTACCCGCGGATGATGCCGGCCCGGCCCATGACGATGCCGCCGGTCGGGAAGTCCGGCCCGGGGATGATCTCCAGGATTTCTTGCAGCGACAGGTCCGGGTCTTCGATCATCCGAATCAGCGCGGTGCAAATCTCGCCGACGTTGTGCGGCGGGATGTCGGTCGCCATGCCGACGGCGATGCCGTCCGACCCGTTGACGAGCAGGTTGGGGAACTTGCTCGGGAGGACGAGCGGCTCCTGGTACTTGCCGTCGTAGTTGTCGATGAAATCGACCGTCTCCTGGTCGAGGTCGGCGAGCATCTCGGCGGCGACGGGCGTCAGCTTGGCCTCGGTGTACCGGTGCGCGGCGGCGGGCAGGCCGGCGACGCTGCCGAAGTTGCCCTGGCCGTGGATGAGCTTCGACCGCATCACCCAGTCCTGGGCCATGCGCACCAGCGTGTCGTAGATGGACGAGTCG
>JANYHV010000318.1 GCA_025362195.1 Fimbriiglobus sp.
CCGGTGCCGTCGGCGACGGTCAACACGAGCGACGGGGTTTCTTCCTCGGCCTCGGCCCGCAGGTTTTCGAGCTTGGGGTAGTCGATCTCCTTCTTCGCCGCGGCGGCCGCCTTCTCGGCGTCCGTGCGGAGTTGCTTCTTCGGCTTGAAGGCTTCGGCGTGGCGGACGGTGAACGTCGGCCCGGGGGCGGCCGCTTCCCCGGTGTACAGGGCCGCGCCGAGGAAGGCCTTGCCGGCCCCGCCGAACTGTGCGGTCGTGTGGTACAGCAGTGCCGCCTTCGGGCCGACCAGCGTCGGCTTGGCCGGGGCTTCGACGGTCAGGGTGCGGAGCGGCGAGTAGTCGTCGAGGACGTAGAAGCCGCGGCCGAAGGTGGCGACGACGAGGTCGTTGTTGGCCCGCTGAATCACGAGGTCTTTGACCTGGATCGTCGGCAAGTTGTTCTTCATCCGCGCCCAGGTCTTGCCGCCGTCGGTCGTGACGTACAGGCCGAACTCGGTGCCGGCGAAGAGCAGGTCGGCGTTGACGTGGTCCTCGGCCAGGCAGTAGACGCCGCCCCGCTCGGGCAGCCCGGCCGCGAGGCTCGCCCAGGTCGTGCCGCCGTCGGTGGACTTGAGCAGGTACGGCTTGAAGTCGCCCATCTTGTGGTTGTCGAAGGCCGCGTAGACGGTGCCGGCGGCGTGCCGGGAGGCGACGAGCTTGCTGACGTAGGTCCGCTCGGGGACGCCGGGGAAGGCGTCGCGCTTCGTCCACGTTTGCCCGCCGTCAGGGCTGGCCTGGACCAGGCCGTCGTCGGTGCCGGCGTACAGCACGCCCTCCTTCACGGGCGACTCGGTGAGGGCGACGATGTTGCCGTAGAAGCTCGTCGAGACGTGCTTCGACACCGCGTCCGGCGACTGGATTTTGCCGAAGACCTTCAGCCGGTCGCGGTCGAGTTGTCGGGTCAAGTCCGGGCTGACCGGCTTCCAACTGTCGCCGCGGTCGTCGCTGCGGAAGAGCAAGTTCGCGGCGAAGTAGACGCGCTTGGGGTCGTGCGGGCTGAGGACCATCGGCGCGTCCCAGTTCCACCGCAACGGCTTCGCCCCGGGCGCGGCGAGCGGCTGGATTTCGACGCGGGTGCCGGTCCGGCGGTCGAACCGACACAGGCCGCCGTACTGGTATTCGCCGTAAATCGTGTCGGGGTCGGTCGGGTCGCTGGTGCAGTGGAAGCCGTCGCCGCCCTGGACGACGTACCAGTCCGAGTTCATGGTCCCGTGGACGCTGCGGTTCTTGCCCGGGCCGCCGAGGGTGAAGTTGTCCTGGGTGCCGCCGTACACGTGGTAGAACGGGCCGGACGCGGGGTTCTGATCGACCCCGGCGTCGTAGAACTGCGTCACCGGCAGGTTCGCCTTGAACGCCCAGGTGGCGGCCCGGTCGGTGCTCTCGTACAACCCGCCGTCGCACCCGACGCGGTAGTGGTTGGCGTCCGCCGGGTTGACCCAGATCGTGTGGTTATCGACGTGCTTGAACTGGCCGCCCAGGGACTTCAACGTCTTGCCGCCGTCGTCCGAGACCTGGATGTTCACGTTCATCGCGTACACCCGGTCCTTGTTGTGCGGGTCCACGGCGAGGTGGGAGTAGTACTGGCCTTGCTGGTCGAACGGGTTCTGTTTGGCCCAGGTCGCGCCGCCGTCGGTGCTCTTGAAGATGCCGCCGGCGTTGTCGTTGGCTTCGACGATCGCGTAGACGGTCTTCGGTTCGGACGGGGCCGCGGCGAGGCCGATGCGGCCGAGGTCGCCGGTCGGCAGTCCGGCCGTGACCTTCGCCCACGTCTTGCCGCCGTCCGTCGTGCGGTGAACCCCCGACCCCGGCCCGCCGTTGACGAGCGTCCAGACGTGCCGGCGGCGCTGGTAACTGGCCGCGACGATGGTGGCCGGCGCGGCGGGATCGACGACGAAGTCGGTGACGCCGGTGTCGTCGTCGATGTGCAACAACTTCGCCCAGACCTTGCCGCCGTCGCGGGTTTGGTACAGGCCGCGGTCGCCGCCACTGGACCAGAGCGGGCCTTGGGCCGCGACCGTCACGTGAAGCGGGTCTTTCGGATCGACGTGAATTTTGGCGACGTGCTCGGAGGCTTTCAGGCCGACGTTGGCCCACGTCTTGCCGCCGTCGGTGCTCTTGTACACGCCGTCGCCGTAGGCCACGCTCCGCTGCGAGTTGTTCTCGCCGCTGCCGACCCAGACCGTCTCGGGGTTCGACGGGTCGAGGGTGACGGTGCCGATCGAGTACGACCCCTGCTCGTCGAACACCGGCGTCCAGGTGGTGCCGTTGTTGACCGTCTTCCAGACGCCGCCGCAGGCCACCGCGACGTAGTACGTGTTCGGCTTGTGCGGGTGGACGGCCAGGCCGACGACGCGGCCGGACGTGACCGCCGGGCCGACGCTGCGGAACCGGAACGCCCCGACGGGCAGTTCCTTCTTGGCCTCGGGCTTGACCGGCCGCGGCGCGGGGGCGGCTTCACCAGGCGGTTGCAGCAGGGGCAGGCACAGCGCGAGAATGGTGGCGAGCATACGGGCACCCGGCGGGATGAAAATCGTAAGGCGGGAGGGTCCGTGCTACACTACCCGGAACGACCGGCCGCGAAAAGCGGCGGCGGGAATTGGCGACGGTGGCGACGATAAGGAGGCGCGATGCGTGCGTGCGTTGTGGCGATTGTCCTGATTGCGACGTGGTCTGGTGCGGCCGCTCAAGACCCGAAACCGGTCAAGCTCGGGCCGCTGACGGCGACCCCGCCGGCCGGCTGGAAGGCCGAGAAGCCGGCCAACCTGCTGCGCGCCGCGCAGTTCAAACTCCCGTCGGGCGACGACGCCCTGGCCGCGGCCGAGGTGGTGGTGTTCGGCGAGGCGTCGCCGAAGGTGAAGGAGAAGTTCGCCGAGTGGCGCGGCACCTTCGCGCCGACCGACGGCCAGTCGGCCGACGACCTGGGCAAGACCGACACGTTCGAGTTGCCGCAGAAAACGACCGCCCACACGCTCGACGTGACCGGCACGTGGAAGTACCGCGAGCGGCCCCGCGACCCCAAGTCGAAGGAAGAACTCCGCCCCGATTCCCGCGTCGTCTGGGTCGTCCTGGTGAACGCCGACGAGACGACGCACGTCCGCCTGAGCGGCCCGGCCAAGGTCGTCGCCGCCCACCACGACGCCTTCCTGACGTGGCTCAAGTCGGCGAAGTGACCGCACCCGGCCGGCGGGATAGCGACTCGTGAGAGCCGACTTCAAGTGATCGTAGCGTGTCGTTGATCTCGTCGAACGCCACGGGCTTCGGTCAGGGTTTCGGCTCCGCCGCAGGCGACTCTTGTTAGCCCGACGCGCTAGCCAGGGTCGAGCGGTCGAGGGCAACGCGGCCGACGACGACCGCACGGCCGACGACTTCCGACATCGTCAACGACCCATCGACCCTCGCTCGCGCGTCGGGCTAACAAAAGTCGCCTGCGGCGGAGCCTTCCACCCCCGTCCGGCCACACCGTGTCTACGGCGACGCGAATTTGAAGGCCGTTCTACGCCGTGCCGAACTGGCGGTCGCCGGCGTCGCCGAGGCCGGGGAGGATGTAGCCGATGTCGTTCAGCTTCTCGTCTTGCGCGGCCAGGTAGATGGCGACATCGGGGTACTTGGCCTGCAGGGCGGCGATGCCCTCGGGCGCGGCGATCAGGCCGATGAACACGACCCGGGGCACGCCGGCCGCCTTCAAAATGTCAATGGCCGCGATGGCGCTGCCGCCGGTCGCCAGCATCGGGTCGAGGACGAACGCCACGTCGAGGCCGTGCGTCACAGGCAGCTTGTTGTAGTACGTCTTCGGCTGCAGGGTCTCGTGGTCGCGGTAGATGCCGAGGTGCCAGACGGTCGCCTCCGGCAGGGCGTGGTGCAGGGCGTTCGCCATGCCCAGCCCGGCCCGGAGCACCGGCACGAGGCCGATCTTGTCGGCGATCTCGTGCCCCTGGCAGGTCGCCAGCGGGGTCGTCACGGTGACCGGCCGGAGCCGCACGCCGTCGAGCGCGGCGGTGAACAGGACCTGGGCGATCTCCTGGACCAGCGTGCGGAACATCGGCGACGGGGTCGCCCGGTCGCGCAGCCGGGCGAGCTTGTGCAGGACCAACGGGTGCGTCGAGACGTGCAGTGTCATGGCGGTGTCACCGGGTCGAGTTGGGAGGCGTCGAAGCCGCGCGGCAGGAGTTCGCGCACGGTGAAAGTTTCCGACCGGCCGTGCGTGTTGGCGAGGGTCACGGTCGCGTCCGGGGCGAACTCCCAGAGGAGTTGCCGGCACGCCCCGCACGGCGGCGTCAACTCGGCCACGTCCGTGACGACGACGACCGCCGTGAAGCGGGTGTACCCTTCGCTCACGCCCTTGAACACGGCCACGCGCTCGGCGCACATCGTCAGCCCGTAGCTGGCGCTCTCGACGTTGCACCCGGTGACGACCGTGCCGTCGGTCGCGCGCAGGGCGGCCCCGACGCGGAACTTCGAGAACGGCGCGAACGCCAGTTCGCGGGCACTGGTGGCCGCGGCGATCAACTCGGCACTCATGGCGCGATCGTCTCCAGGAGGAGCGGCTTCTTGGTCGGCGTGGACCCTACGGTGTACGCGGACTGCAACAGGGCCGCGGCTTCGGCGACGGCTTCCGGCCGGGCGGTGTGCAGGTCGAACACCGGCACGTCGGCCTGGACTTTGTCGCCGACGTGCCGGCGGATCGTCACGCCGGCCAGGGGATCGACCGCGTCCGCGGCGCGGAACCGGCCGGCCCCCAGGACCATCGCCGCCCGGCCGACCTTCTCGGCGTCCATGTCGGTCACGTACCCGAGGCTCCGGGGCGCGAGCGGGACGGCCGGGTACGGCTTGCGGCGGCGGAACGCTTTCAGGTCGCCGCCCTGGGCCGCGACGAGTTTCTCGAACTTCCGCCGGGCCGCCCCGGACGCCAGCGCCGCGCGGACCTGGCGCTCGCCGTCGGCGTCGTCCTCGGCCAGCCCGGCGAGCTTGACCATCTTGGCCGCGAGCAGGACGGACAGGTCGAGGAGCGGCCCGACGATCTTCCCTTCCAACACGCCGAGGCACTCTTCGACCTCGTTGGCGTTGCCGACGGCGTGGCCGAGCGGGTGGTCCATCGCGGTGATGACGGCCTCGATCTTCAGCCCGTTGGCCGTGCCGACGCGGACCAGCGACTGGGCGAGTTTGCGGGCGTCGGGCGGGGTCTTCATGAACGCCCCGCGGCCGCACTTCACGTCCATGACGAGGGCCGAAATCCCCTCGGCCAGCTTCTTCGACAGGATCGACGCCGTGATGAGCGGGATGCTCTCGACGGTCCCGGTCACGTCGCGCAGGGCGTACAGGGTGCGGTCGGCCGGGGCGGCGTCGGTCGTCTGGGAGATCATCGCCACGCCGATTTTGCGCAGGGTCGCGCGGAACTCGTCGGTCGTCAGTCCGACGCGGAAGCCGGGGATCGCTTCGAGCTTGTCGAGCGTCCCGCCGGTGTGCCCCAGCCCCCGCCCGGACATCATCGGCACGACCACGCCGCACGCCGCCGCGAGCGGGGCGAGGATCAGCGAGGTCTTGTCGCCGACGCCGCCGGTCGAGTGCTTATCGACCTTGACGCCGGGGATGTCCGACAGGTCGATGCGGCGGCCGGAGTCGGTCATCGCCCGGGTCAGGTGGGCCGTTTCGATGTCGATCATGCCGCGGATCGTGATCGCCATGAGCAGCGCGGAGAGCTGGTACGGCTCCCAGGTGCCGTGCGTCGCCCCGTGGACGAACGATTCGATTTGCGCCGGCGACAGGATGCCGCCGTCGCGCTTGGTCCGGATGACATCGACCGCCCGCATGACTCGTCTCCTGGGAACTGTGAAGGAGAGTTTAACCGCCGCAACCCGGGGGCGCGGGGAAAACCGCCGGCGCGGCCCAAAGAAGTGACCGACTTTGTCGGACCAGCCGTCGCGTGGTTAGAATAGCCGTTTTGCCGATCCGCGAGGGGTTTACCGTGGCCGAGACCTGGGCGCTAATCGTCGCCGTCGAAAAATTCCTGGACGCCGACCACCGCGGTCTGGCGTACACCGACGCGGCCACGCGCGCGCTGTCCGAGTGCCTGGTCCTGGCCGGCGTCGCCAAGACGAAGCAAGTGATCGTGGGCGGGTCCGCGGCCACGAAGACCGTCGTCGAGTCCCGCCTGCGGACGCTCAAGGGGCAGGTGCCCAAGGGGGCGACGCTGCTGACGTTCGTCACCACGCACGGGTTCACCGCGGCCGGCCACAGCTACCTCACCGCGTGGGACACCCAGCCCGACGACGCCCCGGCCACGGCCGTGAGTCTGACGCACTTCCTGGCCGCCCTGCACGCCACCAAGGCGACGACGCTCGGCGTCTTCCTCGACGTGGCCGGCTTCGACGCGGCCGACGTGCTGGCCCACTTCGCCGAGTCGCCGAAGGCCGCGGGCGTGCTGTCCGCGAGCGACGGCGAGGAGTCGCACGCGACCGCCGCGGTCAAGGCGAGCCTGTTCGCGCACCTGCTCAGCGACGCCGTCGCCGGGCGGGCGACCAAGGCCCTCACGCCCGACGGGATGCTGACCGCCGGCACCCTCGCGGCGTACCTGGGCGACGAGTTGCCGCGGCTGTTGCGCAAGCACTTCGACACGGCCAGCGTGCAAACCCCGGTCCTGCTCGGGCCGCAGCACGCGGGCGAAACCCTCGTCGATTTGTCGAGCCGCGTCGGCGGGGACGTGGGCGGGATTCTGCGCGACCCGGCCCGCCTGTTGCGCGTCGCCTTCCGGGCCGAGTCGTCGGTCCGCTTCAAGGACCTGGCCGGCTTCCGCAAGGGCTTCCAGACGCCGGACAACGCCAGCCCGTCGTCCCGCAAGTTCGTCGCCCGGCTCGCGTCGGCCGACGTGAAGGCCGACCTCGACGGCGTGTACGAGCTGTCCCGCGAGACCTTCGGGTACAAGCGCAAGGACGTGGACGTGACGGCCGACGGCGACGGCATCGGCCAGATCCGCACGCCCGACTTCGAGTACACCGTGACCGCCGCCCTCGACCCCGAAGACCCGGGCAAGGTGACCTGGACCCGCGAACTCGGCCGCCTGGCCGACATCGGGTTCGTCCGCTCGACCGGCTTCGAAGCCGCGTTCGGCAAGCTGTTCGACCAGTTCCTGTTCGTGTTCACGCAGCCGCTGGACATCGACACGCTCATCGACCGCCTGGAGGACAAGCCGATCCCCGGGCTGAAGCTCGTCACGGCCAGCGACGGCGAGTCGTGCGAGATCACGCTGAAGGGCTTCACCGGCCGGCTGAACGTGAGCCGGTTCGCGCTGACGGTCCGCGGCCGGACCGGCCACTCGGCCGGCCTCCTCGACCTGTTCCTGGCGTTCATCACCCACGTCGGCCCCCTCGGCGAGCCGCTCATGCTCCCCGGCCCGCGCGAAGTCCGTTGACACTGGCGCGGCGTTCCGAACAATGGCGGTGCCCGCCGGTCCTCCCTTTTCCCACTCGCCCGAAGGTGACTTATGTTCCGCACGCTCTCCGCGTTACTACTGTCCGCTGGCTTGGTCACGCTCGTCGCGCAGGAGCCCAAGAAGGACGCCCCGAAGGCGAAGCCCCCGGAGCGAATCGCCATTAACGACCCCGCCAAACTGAAAGACGACGCGGACTTCGCCGTGCAGGGGGAGTACGCCGGCCAACTGCCGGACGGCAAGGAGTTGGGATCGGTGCAGGTCGTAGCACAGGGCGACGGCCAGTTCCTCGCCAAGGCGTTCGACGGCGGCCTGCCGGGCCTCGACCCGAAGGCCGCCGAGTCGCCGCTGGCGATTACCGGAGTCCGAAAGGGCGACACCGTCGAGTTCAAGGCCGGCGACAAGCTGGTCGGCACGCTGCAGGGCGGGGCCATGCGCGCGGGCGACCGCGTGCAGTTCGTGGTCAAGAAGGTTACCCGCACCTCGCCGACGCTCGGAGTCAAGCCGCCGGCCGGGGCCGACGTGCTCTTCGGCGCGGCCGGGGACGAGGCGAATTGGGACGGCGGCAAGCTCGTCAAACTCAGCGACGGCGAGTTCCTCGGGGTCGGCTGCAAGAGCAAGAAGGCGTACACGGACTTCACCGCCCACGCCGAGTTCCGCCTGCCGTGGATGCCGAACAGCCGGGGCCAGGGCCGCAGCAACTCAGGCTTCTACATGCAAGACCGGTACGAAGTCCAGGTGCTCGATAGCTTCGGCCTGAAGGGCGAGAACAACGAGTGCGGCGGCGTCTACACCCTCGCCAAGCCCAGCGTCAACATGTGCTTCCCGCCGATGTCGTGGCAGACCTACGACGTCGATTTCACGGCCGCGAAGTTCGACGCGGCCGGGAAGAAAACGACCGCCGCGCGGATTACGGTCAAGCACAACGGTGTACTCGTCCACGACAACGTCGAACTCAAAAACGCGACCGGCGGCGGCCAGGCGGAAGGCCCGACCCCCGGCCCGTTCCAGTTGCAAAACCACGGCGACCCGGTCGTGTACCGGAACATCTGGGCTATAGCTCGGTAGCAAATCGGGTGTCGGGTGTCGGGTATCGGGTATCGCAGAAAGACTCGGCTGCTGCGACACCCGACACCCTTAACAGCGACGTGGCCGACATCCACCCACGACCTCAACGACTCGGCTGCTGCGACACCCGATACCCGACACCCGACACCCGACACCCGATTCGCGGTCATGTCCGCTTCCGCGGCCCGCGGATCGCCTCGGCTTCGAGGGGGTTTTCGGGCCAACTGTGCTTCGGGTAGCGGTTGCGGAGTTCCTTCCGCGCCAGCGCGTACCCGACGGCCCAGAAGCTCGCCAGGTCGTCCGTCACCTGCTGCGGCCGGTAGTTCGGCGCGAGCAGGTGCAGCAACACTTTCACGCGACCGCCGGCGATGCGGGGCGTCTCGGGCAGGCCGAACACTTCTTGAATGCGCACGGCCAGCACCGGCGACTTGCCCTTGGCGTAGCTCAGCGCGATCCGACTACCGGTCGGCACTTCGAGCGCGTCCGGGGCTTCGCGGTCGAGCGACTGCTGTTGTTGGTACGTCAACGCCCCGCGCATCAGGTCGAGCCAGTTCGCCTGCTTCAACTCGGCCAGCGACCGCCGGCCGCGGCACAGGGTGGGCAAGTGGTCGCGCAAATCGGCGTCGTCAAACGTCGGCAAGCCGAGGTCGGGCCGCCACACCGCGAGGCAACGCAAGCGGGTGCGGAACTGCCCGGCCGGGGACTCGGGGTCGGGCAGCACGGCGCTCAAATTGGCGAGTACCGCTTCGGCCAACACGGCCGAGGCACGGTCCTCGTCGGCAAAGTGGCCGGGCAGGTCGTCGAGGACCAAGTCGCCGTAGCGGGTCTGCTTGCGGGCCTGCAACTTGCCGCTTTCTTCGTCGAAAATGACCTCGTGGGCCGTCACCATCAGCGCCGCCGGCAGCCACTCGCGGCGCACCCCGGAGGCTTGCCGCACCGACGACTCGACGCCGCCGGCTTCCACGTCCACGCAGACGAACAGGTCGCCCTCGACGCCGCTCGACGGCGCGAGCCGGACGCCCCGGCCGCCGACCATGCGCGCCCGCGAGTCCCCTGGGCTACGCCGCTTGGCCACGCGGTCGGGGTACGCCGCCAGGATCGCGTACAGCAGTGACGCCGTGCTGTCATCGGCTGACAACTGGGTGTCATCGACGCCGCCGGCGAGGCGGGCGAGTTGCTGCTGGACTTGCCAGACGGCGTGCGCCCCGCCCCGGTGTAGGGTACCGACGGCGTGGTCGAGCCGGCCGGTGTCGCGGAAACTCTCGAGCGCCTCGACGCGGCCGAGCACGTCGGACGCCGTCGGCGTCGCCCGGCGGCCCTGCGCGCGGTCGAACGGGTCGCGTTCGCTCAGCAGTGCGGCGGCCAACGCGGCCCGGCCGGGGATGCCGAGGCGTGCGCCCTCGACGAGCAGCCGGCCGACGCGGGGGTGGACCGGCAGCCGCGCCAGGGCGCGGCCGGCGTCGGTCAGCGTGCCGCTGTCGTCCAGTGCGCCCAGGGTTTTGAGCAGGGTTTGCGCCTGGGCCACGGCGGCCGGCGGCGGCGGTTCGAGCCACGGGAACGCCCCCACGTCGGCCTCGCCCTGGGCCGTCAGCAGCAGCACCACATTCGCCAGATCGACGCGGCGAATCTCCGGCTCCGTGGTCGCCAGGCGGGCGCGGTGGCCGGCCTCGTCCCAGAGGCGGACGCAGACGCCCGGCTGGGTCCGCCCGGCGCGGCCGGCGCGCTGGTCGGCGGCGGCGCGGGAGATCGGCCGCAGTTCGAGCCGGTCCATGCCGACGGTGGCGTCAAACTGCTGCTGACGGGCCAGCCCCGTATCGACGACGGCCGTGACGCCCTCGACCGTCACGGACGTTTCGGCGACGTTCGTGGCCAGCACCACCTTGCGGCGGGTGTGCTTCACGAGCGCCCGGTCCTGCTCCTCCGGCGGCAGGTCGCCGTGCAGCGGCAACACAAGCAAGTCGAGGTCGCGGGCCAGCGCTTCGAGGCACGCGGCGGTGCGGCGGATCTCGCCGAGGCCCGGTAAGAACGCCAGCACGTCCCCCGGCGTCTCGGTGAGCACGCGCGCAATCGCATCGGCGGTGGTGTTCGGCCACGGCGTTTCCGCACGCCGCGGCCGGTACTCGACGGCCACGGGGAACAGCCGGCCCTCGCTGGTGACGACGGGGCAGTCGCCGAGGTACGCCGCGAGCGGCCCGGCGTCGATCGTCGCCGACATCACGACCACGCGCAGTTCGGGCCGCACCGTCTCGCGCAGCAACCGGACGAGGCCGAGGAGCAAGTCGGTTTCGAGGCCGCGTTCGTGGAACTCGTCGAAGACAATCGCGCTCACGCTTTCGAGGAACGGGTCGCCGTCGAGCAGCCGCAGCACGACCCCCGGCGTGCAGGCGACGACCCGCGTGTACGGCCCGGTTTTCCGGTCGAACCGCACGCTGTAGCCGTAGCGGTCGCCCACCGGCGTGCCGTCCTCGTGGGCCATGCGGCGGGCGGCGGCGCGGGCGGCAACCCGCCGCGGTTCGACGAGTAGCACCGTGCCCGCCGGCGTGAGGCTCAGCAGTGCCGGCGGCACGCGGCTGGTCTTGCCGGCCCCGGTCGGCGCGCGCAGCACGACCGCGTTCGCCGCCGCGAGTTTGGCGAGGAGTTCGGGCAGCACGTCGTCGATCGGCAGGCGCGTCATGCCGGCAGTGTACGGCGGCGGGAAAAGTCGGCGAAGCGGCGGAGACGGACATTGCGGCGCGATACAGTGGCCGGCATACTCACACCGAAGTCGCGTCAGCGATTTGCCCCGTTTTGTTAGCCCGACGCGCGAGCGAGGGACGCGCGAAGACTTCCTGTCGGGGGGTCGAAGTAACCCCTGCAGACTGTCAT
>JANYHV010000331.1 GCA_025362195.1 Fimbriiglobus sp.
GCTCGAAGCACTTGACCACATTGGCGCAATCAGTTTTTCGAAAGTAGAAATAAAAACCGTTGGCGAGGCGCTCCGGCAATATGGAGAAATGAAAACTCGCTCAAAAAGCGGGGCAAAACAAGAGCTGAGACGAATCAGCCAACTATGCAGACTTCCAATGGCTGCCATGCGCCTTGAGGACATGCGAGCCTCTACCCTTGAAAAATACATTGTCACGCGAATCGATACAGGAACTAGTGGCTCGACGTTGAAGAAGGAGCTTTCACTAATTTCTTGCACGTATGAATACCTGATTAAAAAGGATGGGCGCGAGGAACTCAGAAACCCTGTTCTCAATACGGATAAGCCGATCATCGCGTCCGCGCGCGAACGTCGCATGACCGCTGGCGAAGAAAAGGCCATTCGGAAGGCGCTCGCAGAGCATTCAAGCGCATATTTGCTACCGGCGTTCGAACTTGCGGTTGAAACGGGTTTGAGGCGTAGTGAACTGCTTCGATTGACCTTTGAGGACTGCGACTTTTCATCTAATACAGCACTTGTGCAGCAAGCGCGCAAGGGGCGCCGACCAGAGTCTGTCAAACCGACTCGCGAAATTGCTTTGACTCAACGGGCAATTGAAGTAATCAATGCGATTGGTGAGGAAGATCGAGTCGACAAGATCATAAAAACAACGGCAGCCGCTGTCGAATGCGCTTGGAAGAAGCTAAAGAAAGAGCGGGGTATAACAGATCTTCGCTGGCACGACTTGCGGCACGAATGCGCTTCGCGAATTACAGTTAGACGTGTTCCTCAGCCAATTATTCAGCAACAACTTGGCCATATGAGTTGGAAACAAACGCGCAAGTATCAAACGTTCACCCGTGCCGAAATGGCCAATGCGGTTGTTTTCTCTATTCCGGTAGATCAAAAAACGCCTACAGCGAGTGGCGATGGTGAACCGGCGATATTAAAAACGCAATTGGGCCTTGATGAACTTCAAAAACTGTTTGCGCAGTTTTGCGAAGAGCGATTGGTGGGGGTAAATCATGTTTAAGTACAAAATTCTGATCTCATCTATTTTTTACCCACTTATTTGTGGAGTGTCTTATTTCTCAATGCGCAAATACGAGTTCGATGCGTCACGCGCATTTGCGATTTCCGCTTTTGCTACGGGTTCCTGCTATTTGACTATCGATTGGCTATTAAGCCGTGGGGTTATGCGGTCGATTTACGCTCGCAAAGAAGCAAATCGACATATCGCAGGGCCGCACCTAGTTGTGCCCAATGCGTTGTTAGAGAATGTCAAAAGCGGCGTCAGCCGCATATTGCCAACTAAGGAAAAGCAACTGTCTATTTCCATTGGCGGAATATCCGTTCCGCGCGACGTTGAGGCGCTTCATTTCTGTTTAGTAGGTGGGCCAGGCAACGGAAAATCGCAAACCGCGAAGGGCATGATGAAAATCGGCGTTACGCGCGGGGATCGGATGATTGTCGTCGATCCAAATGGAGAGATGTTGAGGCACTTTTGGTATCCCGGTTGCGTGATTCTCAACCCATTTGATAGTCGGGGCTGGTCGTGGAGTATTTTTGAAGAACTCACACACGTAATGCATTTTCTTCAAGTTTCGTCGTACGTCGTGGGCGAGGGCGGCGAAAAGGAATGGAACAGATATGCAATTCAGCTCATCGCAGCGGTATGCAAGCGCCTTACAGACACTGGCGATGCGAGCGTCGAACATCTCTTGCATAACTTGACGGTAGCAGGGCCAAAAGAATTGGGCCTCCTGCTGCAAGGCGAACCCATTGCCCACCTATTGGACAAAGGGAGCGACAAAATGTTTTCCTGTATCCGTTCGCTTCTCGCATTGGCGCTAAATACTTGGCAGTATCTTGATAGCGAGGGCCAGTTTTCGATGCGCGACTGGATAAAAAACGGCAAGGGTTCCGTGTTTATCACCTACGGTGATTCTCAATGGACTTTCATCGCCCCGCTGGTTCGGACATGGATTCAAATCGCTTTTTCCGAGACTTTGGATTTGCCCGAGGACGAGTCTAAACGACTGTGGTTTTTCCTCGACGAGATATCCTCCCTAGGGCATGTTCCTAACTTGGAACATGCGCTGGCGCGCCTAAGAAAACATGGCGCGTCGATAGTTTTAGGGATGCAAAGTGTGGCGCAACTTCGTGCAATTTACGGGCACGATAACGCTACAGCAATTATGGATTGCATCGGGAATTGGCTCGTTCTTGCAACTGCCGATCCAGACACCGCTGAGCACATGTCTCGCATGTTAGGCGAGGAAAAAATCGAAGTGAAGCAGATCACTAAAACAGTGGGGCTAAAAAAATCTGTGTCAATGACGTGGCGCACCGAGCATCAACGTGTTGTTCATCTTTCCACTTTTCGCAACCTTAAACGTCGCGAGGGGTTTCTAACCTTAAAAGGGGATGCAAGGATTCATCGGGTCGTAGTGCCAGTAGTCGATCTACCCGTCGTAGCAAAAGGGTATGAAGAAAAGCCCTCGCTTCGACAGAAACCACGCCCACCGAAAACACTGTCTGATCATCCTGACAATGATTTTTCGTAGGACCTGTTCAGTGAAAGTTGGTGCATCTTCTCGGCTGTTTTTTCGCGCACCGCTCGCGTTCCGGTGACTTTTTGCAACCCACCGGAACTGCGAGCGTTTCGTGCAGTTCCATAAAACCCTTGCGTCTCATTTACGCAGTGACCGAGCGCAATCGCAACGTCAACGCCATCTAAACCATCGCCCTTGAGATCAGCGGCGAATTGGTGCCGAAAAACGTAGGCGCTTGTTGCCTTTCTTAGTTGTGGAAATGTTCTTTGGCCGAGGTGTCGAACGAAATCGCTAAGACTTCCCGCTTTGGCTTCGATTCGCAGTTGGCCCTGCGCTTGAGCTAGGTTTAGCAGATGTTTTGTTGCAAGCGTATTCGCGCTGATCTCTAGCGTGCGGGTTTCCTGTCCATATTTCCCATTGTGCAATTTCACGCCCGCGATGGTGAATCGCAATGTGTCTGCATTCGCGATGCCAATCAAAATTCCCTTTTCGAACTCCGCCGGCCTTGCACCGGTCGCCGCCAGTACTGCGATTGCATTTTGATACTTGCTGTTTTTCGCGCCCTCGAACATTTGATCGCGCCAGTCCATGGGCAGGCCGCGTAATCGGGAACGCTTTGAATGCGAATGAATGCGTTCGCCAAGTCGCTGTCGCTTTTCGGCTTCGACGGCCCAGCGACTGATTATGCGTTGGTCAAGATGCTTGCCGTCCGGATCGGGCCGGTAATGGTCCAGTGTATGTACCAGTTGTTCTAGTCGCTTTACGCCCTGTTCCCAAGCCTCTGAGAGCCCTTGCTTTGCCGCACGGTCGGTATGGGTAAGCGTCTGGCGAATTTCGGTAGCTACGTGGTGAACGAGTGCGGCGCGGTAGAAATAGTAACTCCGCGCTGTACCGGCCATTTTTTCGGGCGTTAGCCCTTCCCGCTCCATCCTCGTATAAGCCGCCTTGTACTGTGCGACGGTGGATTCGCTGGCGTTTTCGTTCACGCCTTTAATTAGCGCTCTTGCAGCGTTGACGATGGTGTAAGCGGTCGGCTTGTCCATGTTTCTACAACGGTGATTTGCGGCGATGGCGTGCGTTCGGTGGGATGAAAGAACTTTGCCTTCGGGCCTGCCTTCGGCATGCCCTGGGCTCGTTCTTTCATCCCCCCTCACGCACGCCGCGGGGTTCGGCTGACGCCGTCCCTAGTTGCGCATCACTCGTCCCCTAACGGGGCCAAGCTGATGCGCAACTAGGGCACACCCCACCATTACACCGTATAAACTTAGCGCAAGCGCTTACGCTAAGTTTATACGGTATTAATGTGCGTTTTTCGCGGCTTTAGCCGCTGATAGCTGCACAAATCCGGAAGGGCTTCGCTTACTCTGGCGGGGGGGGGGGGGGGGG